>CALMGB010000212.1 GCA_937863535.1 uncultured Caulobacteraceae bacterium | reverse complement strand
GTTCTTCAACAGCCCCACCCGGCAGCGCTGCCAAGTGGCGCTGAGCACCCGGGACACGGTGGCTTTGATGCCCTCGTGGGCGTCGGAGATCACAAGCTTCACCCCACGCAAGCCGCGCCGTGCAAGCTTTCGGAGGAACTCGGTCCAGAAGTGAGCGGCCTCTGACACCCCGATGTCCATGCCCAACACCTCGCGCCGGCCGTTGTTGTTCACGCCGACTGCGATGACACTGCTACAGAGACAATGCGGCCGTTCTGGCGGACCTTCAGATACGTGGCGTCGACCCAGATGTAGGGCCATTTACCTTCAAGCGGACGGTTGAGGAAGGTCTGTACGCGGCCGTCGATCTCCTCGCAGAGCCGGCTGACCTGGAATTTGGAGACGCCGCTCCCGCCCATGGTTTTGACTAGATCGTCTTCCGAGCGCGTGGAGACGCCTTGGATGTGGGCCTCTTGGATCACCGCCGTCAGCGCCTTCTCCGCGGCTCCAGGAAGCCCGGGAAGTAGCTTCCGTTGCGCAGCCTGGGGATGCGCAGCTCCACCGTGCCAGCCCGTGTCTCCCAGTCCCGGTCGCGGTAGCCGTTCCGCTGGACCAGTCGCTCGGGGCTGTTGGCTTCGCCGCCCTTCGGGTCTCCCCATGCGCTGCGCCGGTCAGCCCGCCCACCTCCAGCTCCATCAGCCGCTGGGCGGCGAAGCCGGGCTCGAGTTAACGCGCAGGCGCAGGAGATAAACTAAAACGTGCCGCGCCGACAAGCCTCGCTTCACGCCCGCAGACTGAAGCAGCTCGCAAGCCAACCTGACACTTCGCACCCTAAAAGGGTCGTCGAGACCGCCTAATCTTATACCCGCCATCCGCCGCTATCCTATGCGCAGCAAGCTCAGCGTCGGCGTGGGTGCTGAACATCCCGCGCAGCCGCCAAGCGCTTCGCACACGCTCGTGTAGCTCGAACCGCGGCCCTCGGCTCTGGATCCGGATTTTAGGGCTTCGGAAAGGGCGACTCAACCATTCTGGATTCATCAGATGAGTGTTGCACATACGCGTCTAGCTGCTCTAGCCTACTTAAGCACTTAGCTATTGGAATGCCGTTCCTGAAGGAGCCGCCGAAATGAGCGCCATCGCCGAGGACTCACGCTGCAGGACTGGAGGCCAAACGGATTAGGCCGCTCATTTGATCACCCACTTAACGCGAAGAAGGGCTCGCACGGATGGGAGCGGTGATCTCGTCGGTCATAACGCAAACCATTTCGCTCTCAAGGAGCGGGAATAGAGCGTCACGATGATCTAGCCGCATCCATGCTGCCGTCTTGACGCCGGGCAAACCATTAACCGCCCAGCCCGGCGTAGGGATGAATTTTGATGAGCGAGACTGCGGCCTATTCGTCCCACTGCCACTCAAGAAAATTGCAGTCCAGCTGCCCACCGGCCTTCATAATCTCGAGGGTTGCAATGGAATAAGGTTCAATCTGGTCGAAGTTCACGGCCACGCCGTCAGCCTTGGGATGCAACGCCGCTCGGTCATCACCAAGCGTAGCGCAATCCGTTACCGGCGCTTGTCTCAAGAAAGAATTTTCAGTCCTCATAGAAGGTCTATTTGCAAGGATCGGGCCCAACGAGAGGATACGCGTCTTCGGCGACTGGCACTACTCCTGCAGAGAATGATTGAGTGACCTGCCCTGGTCTGACCCCCGGTAAGTGATCCACCCACATTGAGGGCGGCGGCCCGAGGAGGATCAGATGGGAAAGCA
>CALMGB010000211.1 GCA_937863535.1 uncultured Caulobacteraceae bacterium | reverse complement strand
GGACGGGAACGAACTAGGGCGGGTGCGAGGTCTGGGCGTCGTTCGACGACCTTAGCTACCAGAAGGTGGGCGAGGTGCAGGGCCGCGCCCGCTACGGCGTCTCCACCGCCGACTTCCCGGCCGGGACCGACCCGGACACCACCCATACGCTCCAGCTCGATCTCTCGGCCAGCGTGGCCGAACTCGATCCCGCCACCCAGGCCGACGCCGATGGCGGAGCCACCCTGTCGGTCATCGGGGGCGAGATGATCGCTTGGCGCGACGCCGCGCTGAGCGCCCCCAACACCTACGGTCTGGGTGGCTACATCCGCCGAGGCCTGTATGGCACGCCCATCGCCAACCACCCGGCCGGCTCGGAGTTCGTCCGCATCGACGCGGACGTGTTCCGCTACGCCTACGATGTTCTTCAGGCCGGCAAGACGCTCTACCTGAAGTTCCCGAGCTTCAACCTGTACGGCGAGGCGCTGCAGGGCCTGGACGAGGCGGTCGCCTACCAGATGCCGCTGACGCCCAACACCACCGCGTCGGTGATCGAGGTCCAGGCCAAGAGCATCGTCGGCCAGGGGGCGCTCGCCACGCTGGACATCGCCGACACGCCCCAGATCGCCCCCAACGCCATCACCTACGGCGCCACGCTGGACGCCAGCCCCACGGTCACCCTGACCAAGGGCGGGGGCTACGTGCAGGTGGGCGAGCTGGTGTACCAGCCCAGCGGCGGCCGCCTGAAGCTCGACATCCTGGTTGTGCTCGGCAACCCCAATGACGGCGACGCCGGCGTGGCTCTGTCGGTGCGCCGCGGCGGCGTGGAGATCGACAACTTCCCGCTGATCGCGCGCGAGACCTTCGACACGCCCTGGACGCCCTTCACCTTCGACGACGACGCGCCCACCGGCGTGGACGCCGACTACACGCTTTGGACGCAGATCCCCAACGCGCCGGGGGCTGACAGCTGCACGGTGGGGCGGGTGCGGATCGCGGTGGAGGAGTTCAAGCGATGAGCGACGCCCCCGATCCTAACGCCCGCCTGCGGGTGGCTATCTACGCCGCCGACGGCTCGGTGCGGGGGCTGATGAGCGGGACGCTGAAGACGATCGAAGCCAATACACCGCCGGGCGGGAGCTGGCAGGCGCTGCCGGCCGGAGTGCGGCGGGTGGCTGACGTGCGGCGTGGGGCCCCTCAGTCGGCATCGCCGACAGCTCTCCCAAAGGGGGAGCATCTCAGCGGCTCCGCCGTCCGCCGATTTTGATCCTCCCCCAATGGGAGGGGCCAGCGAAGCTGGTGGAGGGGCCTGCGCCGCCTCCGGAAGGGGAGACCCATGCAGTACCTGGAGTTCTACGCCGTCCGGCACGACACCGGCGCGGTGCTCCCCAATGCGACTGCGCAGGCCTTCGCCGTCGGCGGGTCCACGCCGCTGACGATCTACAGCGAGGCCGGGCAACCGGTGGGGACGCAGGTCTCGGCCGATGCGCTCGGCAAGCTCGGCTTGGCGCTACCGTTCGGGGCCTACGACCTGCAGATATCCTCGGCCGGTTATGCGCCGCCGCGTATCGGCGGATTGAGCTTCGGCGACCCCATGTCTGCGGGCCTGTTCACCCAGCTCGGCGGCCTGAGCGTGCCGGCGGGCGTGTCGCTGATCCAGACCACCGGCTACTCGGTAAACGGGATAGGATCGGCCCGCTACGCGGCCACCGTCAACAGCGGCGTCTCCGCCTGGCGCGTCCAGACTGCGGACGGCCGCTGGTTCGAGCTGGCCGAGCCCGCGCCGGACGTGGCCATGTTCGGCGCTCAGGGCGACGGCGTGACCGACGATACGACCGCCCTGAACGCCAACATCGCCTATCTCGGCGCCGCCGTGAACAGCTCCAACGCCCAGGGCGGCGGGGTGGTGCGGCTGCGCCGGAACATGGTCCTGCGCATCACCAGCCAAGTCTATCTGAGTCCCTTCACAATCATCGAAGGCGACCTGGGATCGGGCGGCTTCTTTGAGGACTTCGCCCCCGGCCAGGCCAGCGGCTCGGGCATCCTCGCCGACTTCGACCTGCCGGCCGGCGGCGCCATCGAGGCGGTGGGCTTCGTCACCGCCACCGGCCAGCGGATCGGACCCTCCACCTACATCCGCGGCGCCGATGTGGATGCCGGGACCTACACCCACCTGACCGGCTCGGGCCTCCGCAACCTGTTCGTCCGCTCCACGCGCGACATCGCCTTCTGCCCCATCCGCTTCGTGGGCGCGCCGCAGTGGGTGCTGGACAACGTGACGGTGCAGGGCTTTTGGCACGGCCCCATCGCCAACGCCTCCTGGGTCGGACGCATCCCGAGCCTGTTCAGCCGCTGCCTCTACAGCGGGCTGATCCTGGACCAGGACTCCAACGGCTGCACGCTGGGCGCCCTCTACCTCTCCGGCGACCTGGCCGGCGCGCCGGCCACGCCGACGCCGAGTGCGCGCGACTTTCCCAACTGGCCGAGCTTCGGGCTCACCGATCCCAACACCCAGCCGCCGAACGCCAACCTGGCGCGCACCGGCCTGTGCGTCTTCGCCGGCGACCCGGTGAGCGCCGGGACCCTGGTGCTGGAAGGCTGGAACGTGGCGGCCAACGTCTATTCGTCGGGGCTGTCGGCGGCGGTGCTGGAGTGCGAGAACATCTCCGACCACACCCTCAGCGTCTACGCCTCGCGGGTGAGCGTGGACAACCTTTTCGCCTACACGCCCGGTCTGCCGCTGGTCTATGCCGGCGTCGGCGCCGACGTGCGCCTGGGCGTGGCCGAATGGACCAGCGGCTTCTTCAGCAGCGTGATCGCCTTCTGGTCCGCCTATGCCGACAGCCTGGTGGTCGAAGGCGTCCGCAACGCCGGTTACCCTCACGCCGGCGGCGTCGTCACCTGGCCGGCCTTCGAGCTGCAGCCTTACAATGACCTCTATGTCGACGGCGTCGCGGGGAGCGACGCGGTGATCGGCTGCGCGGCGGCCTCGCCGCTGAAGACGATCAACACCGCCCTGACCCGGCTTCGTCCCGACAAGCTGAACCGCATCTTCTTCGCCCAGGGCCAGGTCCACGTCACCGGTGCGCCGACCATCCTGGAGACCCTGACCGTCACCGACTGCCGGTTGGAGCTGCACGGCTTTAGCCCGGGGACGGCGAGCGCCGCGCGGCCGGTGCTGGAGTGCTCGGTGGACGGCGGAAACGTGCACACCAACGGGCTGATCCTGACCCGCTCGTCGGTGCTCTTCCAGGACGTGGACCTGAACGTGCTGATGTGTACCGGCACGGCGGAAGGCTACAACGCCGGCCTCTACATCCAGGGCGCCTGCGACGTGCGCTTTACCGGCGCCTCTGTGGTGCAGGTCCAGAGCGGCACCGTCGGCGTCGGCCTGTTCCAGCCCTGGTACGGCCGCTCGGGCCTGCTCACCTGGAGCCTTGAGGACACCGCCTCGGTCGCCCGGCACCCCCTGGCCACGGCGTCCGGCTGGCTGGGCGTCTCGTCCTATCAGGCGATGGGCCGGATGGCGGTGGTGGCCGGCTCCATCAATTCCTCAGCCGCCCCGCCCATCGAGGCCGGCATCCACGCCAACGGCTACACGGGCGCATCGTACAGCGCGGTCAGCCAAGCCTGAGCTGCTCTCCCGCAAGGGGAGAGGGGAGCAGGCCGCAGTTTGAATAAGGAACAATCCATGAACCTGATCCTGCGGACCGCCGCCGGCGTCCTTGGTCTCTGCTGGGCGAGCGTCGCGTTCGCCCAGACGCCCCAGCCGCTGGGCGCCGCCACGACCCACGTGCCCGCCCAGCCGTCTTCGGTGGTGCTGGCGGATGGGTCGGTCGTAGGCGTGAACAACCCCCTGCCCACCCGCGACCTGAACGGCGCGGCGGTCGGCGGCTTCATCCCGATCCCGAGCCTCGGCGTCAACGTCACCGCCGGCCGGGGGATCGCCGCCGTCTGCAGCGCCAGCGGCCAGGCGAGCTTCGTCGCCCCTGACGGCTCGACCCTCGCCGTGCCGCTGAACACGGGCTTCAACCAGTTCGGCTTCGCCGTCGTCCAGGTGCAGGCGGGGGCCACCGCCACCTGCACCTACACCAACCTGAAGTGAGGCGTCGCACCCCATGCTCAGCCCCGTCCTCGCCGCCGCCCCCGTCTTCGTCACCCCCGTCCTCGGCCAGCTCGCCGCAGCGACCGCCAACGCCACGCTGCTCCAGCAGGCGCTCACCCGCGGCGGGCGGATCGACGTGCGCGGGCAGGGCGTCGCCTACCTGAACGCCACCCTGGTGATCGGCGACGCCACCGAACTCACGCTGGAAGCCGGCCTGACGCTGCGCCAGGCGCCCAACACCAATCGCTCCCTGCTGCGCACCTCCGCCTCCCTGGCGACAGGCGCGGCGGTGACGCTGAGTTGGACGTTGGGGCGGCTGTGCAC
>CALMGB010000210.1 GCA_937863535.1 uncultured Caulobacteraceae bacterium | reverse complement strand
AACAAGGTCGATTACGTCTTTGGCCTTGCGCGCAACGCCCGCCTGGAAGCCAGGGGCGCCGGCGCCCTGGCCGAGGCCTCCGGCCTCTCCGACAAGACCAAGGCGCCGGCACGCGTGTTCCGCGACTTCATGTGGTCCACCCGGGGCAGCTGGGCACGCCGGCGTCGGGTGATCGCCAAGGCCGAGTGCACCCATGGAAAGGCCAATCCCCGCTTCCTGGTCACCAGCCTCAAGCCCGACATGTTCATGGCCAGACCGCTATACGAGACGCTCTACTGCGCGCGCAGGCCAAGATGGAGAACCGGATCAAGGATGCCAGCTGGACCTGTTCGCCGACCGCACCTCGGCGGCCACCACGCGGGCCAACCAGCTGCGCCTGTGGTTCGCCTCCTTCGCTTACGTCCTGCTCAGCGCGCTACGCCGCCTGGCGCTGCGCCGCGCCACCTTCCAGACCGCCACCTGCGGGACGATCCGGCTGAAGCTCTTGAAGATCTCCGCCAAGGTTACCGTGTCCGTCCGGCGCATCACCGTCTCCATGGCCACCGCCTTCCTCTGGACCCACGAGCTGCGGCTCGCCATCGCAGGGCTTCTCGCCGCCCCACCAGCGCCCGCTTAACCAACTGATCAGACAGGGAGGACGCCACCGACGAATACGCCCCAGCGCTGACCAACATCAACGCCATTCCGGCGGACGATGACGCGCACCCATCGCGCCACTCATGCGGCCCGACCACTACATTCCGCCAGAAGCGAAGCTCGCACGTCCTCAGTCGGCCAGAAGTCCGTCAGTCTGGTTAGAAAGCCGGGCTAGACTGCCTCACCCAGATCCCGGCGAGAACGCCCGACTTGATGATGCGTGAGCGCCAAGTCGAGCCGCACCCACTCTTGTCAGGTCTCGCTTGAGCGCCACCGCCGGCGACCCGTTTCGTAACATCGACCGGCGCGTGCATCTAAAAGGAGCGCGGGTCCGACCCGCCCGATCTACAGCCCGATAGGTCGGCTTTCCATCGGTCTTGAGCGTCTGTTTCGCGTGCGGCTGGTGTGCTGGTGCTGCGGGTCACGTTGGACCGGCGTTTGCGCGCGTAGACACTCCTCGACCCGGCCTCCGCCGGTCCCGCCGGCTGGAACGGTCGGGGGTCGCGCCTGATCACGCCATGGTCTCGACGGCCCGTCACGACGGCTTACGTGATAGCAAACCGATGTGTGCACATTCGAGAAGACCGTCTGGCGCTGCATCGGAGTCTCTTGGGTGAGGAGGCTTGCCGTGGACGCCATTATGATCATCGCCGACGCGCACCCAGGGCGAGGCACTTCGCTCCGCGCTCAGCGCAGGGCTACTACGCGATGGTGTCGCCTTCTGGCTAGCTATTTTTCAGCTCCTGCGAACCAGATCAAAACCTAATGCCTTCAGCGCAACAGCAAGGTCTAGGGGCTCAAGACGTACCCGCCCTACGTGGAGCAAACCGTCTCGGGCCAAAACCCTTACACTGCTCCCAACGCGTCGTCGAATACGCGTTGGCTGCCCATCCGCATGAGCTAGTGAGGATTTCTGCTCAGACATAGAACGGACACGACCTTGGTCAAGGACTTGGCCTACCTCACGCCCGGACAGCTCCGTCAACCTCCTTGTCAACTCTACGACCCGGCCGGTTTCATCGCGCTCGGCCACTTTGATAGGTTCTCCCGCCGCGTACCGCCGCTGATCCTCCAACGGCATTCCATTAAGGTGTTGTAGAAGCTTACGTTGCCCTGCAAATGTGACGACAGACTCTGCTGCTAATTCTAGCCTTGCGATCCGAGGCAAGTACAAAGCCAAGCCGGAACGAAAGGCGGACATGTCAACGCCGCGACGCTGCAGTTCAGTCCAGATTTCAGCCGCTCGCATGAGTGAACTAGATGTAAGCGATATCTGGTTCGCCAGCTCGACGCGCAGCTGTTCGTTCGTTAGCTTCTCGTATTCGAGCCACCTAGCAGGAGACAAACTCACCTTAGTCAAACGCTGACTCCATCAGCTGACGCACGTCTGCAGCCATATTCTCCGAAGCCACGGAGCTAGACCATCTACGCATAGCTATTTGACGTCGCCTGCGATTAGCCTTCAGTGACTCGGCGTTGTTTTGCATTTCATCCGCCCGCTGCTGGTACCAACAATGCATATAGTTGGCTAAATCTGCTCGCTGCTCTGGGGTCATCGAGAGACGCGCCGTGCGCCGCTTCGAAGAAAGGCGCTCCCTTTCAGCTAAATACCACCGACGTCGGTACTCGCGCACCGCGTCCCGTTTCGCCGGACTCAGACGGGAAAACCAAGAGCGGTTTTGCGCCCTTCGACGTTTCCTCTGCTCATCCGTCCAAAGCAGACGGCGGGCCTTGACCTCCCGCTGTCGTCGTTCTCGCAAGGCGGGAACCCGCATGCGCTGCCTGTAATATTCCGCTTGTCGCAATCCTTCCGCCTTTGTCCGACACTGCACACTGCAGTAACGGGTTTTGCTTCGCGGTACGGGCGCGGAACAGGTTCGGCAAGGCCGAGAGTCACAAACGGTGCAACGCTTTACTGGATTAGGCAGGTCGGACCGGAGAGCCGACCATCGATAAGTTTCGATGCGGCCGCAACTACACAGGCAACGCCACCTGCGACCATCCACTCGACTCAGTAGAAGTAGGTCACCCAGGCGTTGTCCGGCAGCTACCGTCATGATAAAACCTGGATACGTTCGCGACCCATGCCGGTTTGCGGCTAGGCCTTTGCTGGCCACTTCCGGTATGTCAAGCCTCTGTACTTTTGCTCGTTGCCACACATTCGGATTGGAGACAAGGCCGGGTCGATGCGCACGATCCTGTCAGCTCATAGATGGATTCGGGGAGCGAATGCGAGTGGCCAGCAACGGCGGGGTTTGGCGCTAGAGCCCTGGAAGCCCCTCTCCTCCCCTTCCGCGGGCGGGTACGCGGGACTGTCCGTGCGTCGAGTCGAACCGCGCCCAAAGGCTTCACCGCGGACCACCATAACTGATCGCCCAGCGCGATGCTCAGATGGGAGGGACTGCGCCATTGCAGCGGAGGCAAGGGTAGACGGCTCCATCGACACCGGAAGCGGCCAGCACGGGGCTGTGCGCGCCGATTGTGCCTCTAGCAGGACGCGGAAAAAGCTACATGGTGGGGTCGGATCATCGGCTCGAAGCG
>CALMGB010000209.1 GCA_937863535.1 uncultured Caulobacteraceae bacterium | reverse complement strand
GATGAAGATCTTGCACTGGTCGAGGAACTTCATCGTCGGCGTCTGCGGTAGTTGGCGCGCCGGCGGTCTGCGGCGAATCCCGCTTTAGGCCGCCAGCTTGAAGGAGACCAGGGTCTGAACAGTGCGCCGCGTGCGGACGTTCTCCCCGTTGTAGTCGTCGTAGACGGTCTTGACGAACTCCCGGACCTCCGGTGCATAGTCGTAGCTGCGCAGGCTCACCCCGGAGGTTGGCCCAGGGTCAGGCGTCTTCTGCCGCACGACGGTGGTGGAGCCTTCTGGCGTCGAGGTCGTGGCGGCGATCGTGGTGGTGGCCGTGTTCGTGCTGCTCCACTGGCCCTTGGCTTCAATATGGATGGCGTGGAAGCGGCCGGCGGGGGTGACCACCTCGTTCCAGCCCGTCGCCCTGTAGGAGAGCCGCCAATGGGCGGGGCCACGGCCGTTTTCCGGCGGATCGGTGAAGTCCGTGGTCCAGGTACGGCCAACCGCGAGGGGAAAGGCCACGGGCCGGCCAGTGGTGGTCTGCTGGCCGTCGACGTTGCGCAGGTAGCGCAGGTCGCGGCCCCTCAGCTGCTCCTGTGGCGCGTTCGGAGAGCCCTCCGGCTTTGTCCCGAGCAGGACGCTGTCGTCATCGATGCGATCGATGCTGAGCTGCCAACGCCCCTCGTTGTAGCCTACGGTTCCACGCTGGACGCTGCGATCGAACACCCAGGTGTCTCCCAGCTTGAACTGGGGTGGCTGGATTTCCGACGCGGGCTGGGCGGAAGCCACCGCGGTCAGCACAGTCGCCAGGATGCAGGCCGCACCGGCCGGGCACTTACCCATTGCGGGCGCTCCAGAGGGTTTCGACATGCAATATCCGCCAACGCCGGCAGGCTTTCAAGATCAGGGCGTGAGCTTGAACGAGGCCAGGGTGTCCGTGCTGCGGCTGACACGAACGTTTCTCCGCGTTGTACTCCTCCTCCACGCGCTTGACGTAGTACTTTACCGACGGGACGTAGTCGCAGACGATGTAGGTGGTCAGGTAGGCGTCGCCGCCGGCGGACACCTGGCTGTGCGCGATCACCGTCGACTCGCCGCTGGAGGCGGCTGCGCCGCTGATGGTGGCCGAAGACGGACCCATCTGCGCCTTGATCGTCCCTGAGCCTTCGATCCTCAGCGCATGGAAGGTTCCCGCCGGGGTGGTGACGTCCTCCCAACCGGTGACCTTGTAGCTGGTGCGGATGCGGGCGGAGACCTGGGCCCCATGGTGGGTCGGATCGATGAAGTCGGCCTTCCAGGTCTTGCCCACCGCCATCGGGAAATCGAAGGGGCGGCCGGTGACCGTCTCGTCGCCATCGACCATGCGGCGCTGGCCCCAATCCAATCCCATCATGTGGTCCTCGAACGCCCCTGGCGCGCCATCCTTCTTCAGGCCGACCACCGTGAGGCTGTCACGGAACTGCTCCACCTGCATCTGCAGCCGTTCGGAGCTGAAGCCTGTGGTCCCGCGTTCTAGCGCACGATCGAAGACCCACGAGTCGCCGACCCTGAGGCTGGGCGCGGTCAGGCTCGCCGGATCGTCAGCCAGCGCACGGGCTGGTCCCACCAGCAGCGCCAGCAACACCAGCGAGGCGAGGTCGCGTCCGGTCGGCAAGGTCATCGTCACGTCCCCCAAGGTCACGTCTTAAGGGTGCACAGGATTATTTCGCGACTGTGACAGAGCTAACGCCGCTCACTGCGAGCCAGCGCCGGCTTACACCTCCGTGCTGTCCTCGCTCGCTTCCAGCCGCTCCACGGACACCACCCGCTCCCCTTCCGCGGTGCGGAAGATCGTTACCCCCTGGGTGTTCCTCGCCGCGATCCGCACGGCGTCCACCCGGGTGCGGATCAGTTGGCCGCCGTCGGTCACCAGCAGGAGTTCGTCGCTCTCCTCGATAGGGAAGCCTGCGGCGAGCTTTCCGCCGCGGGCCAGGTTGTGGGCGATAAGGCCCTGGCCGCCTCGGCCGGTCAGCCGATAGTCGTAGGCCGAGGTGCGCTTGCCGTAGCCGTTGTCGGTGACGGTGAGGATGAACTGTTCGGCCGCGCCCAGCTGGATATAACGCTCCTCCGACAGGTCGGCCTCGCCGATCGTCTCCTCCTCGGCCTCGATTTCGGCGGCCTCGTCCTCGATCCCCTCTGCGGCGTCTGCATCGCCGATGGCGGCGCGGGCTGCGGCGGCGCGGCGAAGATAAGCGGTACGCTCGGCCGGGCTCGCGTCCACGTGGCGCAGGATGGCCATGGAAATAACCTCGTCGCCGGCCGCCAGCCGCACCCCCCGCACGCCGGTGGACTCGCGCGACTGGAACACTCGGGTGTCGCCCACGGCGAAACGGATGCAGCGGCCGCCGGCGGTCGTCAGCAGCACGTCCTGGTCTTCCGTGCAGAGTTGCACGCCCAGGATATGCTCGCCCTCGCCGAGCTTCATGGCGATCTTGCCCGAGCGGTTCACCTGCACGAAGTCGGAGAGCTTGTTGCGGCGCACGTCCCCTGAGGAGGTGGCGAACATCACGTCCAGCCTCTCCCACGCCGCCTCGTCCTCGGGCAGGGGGAGCACGGTGGTGATGCGGTCGCCGGGCTCTAGAGGCAGCAGGTTGACGAAGGCCTTGCCGCGGGCGTTGGCCACCGCGTTGGGCAGCTTCCACACCTTCAGCTTGTAGACCTTGCCGGCGGAGGAGAAGAACAGCACCGGCGCATGGGTGGAGGCGGAGAAGATGCGGGTGACCGCGTCCTCTTCCTTCATGGCCATGCCGGACTTGCCCTTGCCGCCCCGGTGCTGGGTCCGGTAGGCCGAGAGCGCCGTGCGCTTGACGTAGCCGCCGTGGGTGACGGTGACCACCATCTCCTCGCGCGGGATCAGGTCCTCGTCCTCGACGTCGGCGTCGCCTTCCACGATGGCGGTTCGCCTCGGGACCGCGAAGGCGTCGCGGACGGCGACCAGCTCCTCGCGTACGATGGCCATGATCCGCTCGCGCGAGCCCAGGATGGCGAGGTGGCCGGCGATGGCGTCGGCCAGGGAGCGGGCCTCGCCGAATATCTCGTCGCGGCCGAGGCCGGTCAGGCGGGAGAGCGTCAGCGCCAGGATGGCGCGGGCCTGCTCGTCGGACAGGCGGATCAGGCCGCCCTCGATCAGCACCGTGCGCGGGTCCTGGATCAGGCCGATCAGCTCGATCATGTCGCCGACGGGCCAGTCCTTGGCGCACAGCCGCTCGCGCGCCTCGTTGGCGTTGGCGGAGCTGCGGATCAGCGCGATCACCTCGTCGATGTTGGCGACCGCGATCGCCAGGCCCACCAGCACGTGGCCGCGGTTCCGAGCCTTGGACAGTTCGAACTTGGTCCGACGGACCACGACCTCTTCGCGGAACTCCAGGAACAGGTCGAGGAGCTTGCGCAGCCCCATCTGCTCGGGCCGGCCGCGGTTCAGGGCCAGCATGTTGACCCCGAACGAGGTCTGCAGCGGCGTGTAGCGGAACAGCTGGTTCAGGGTGACGTCGGACGATGCGTCGCGCTTCAGCTCGATCACCACGCGCATGCCGTCGCGGTCGCTCTCGTCGCGGAGGTCGCTGACGCCCTCGATCCGCTTGTCGCGCACCAGTTCGGCGATGCGCTCCACCATGGCCGCCTTGTTCACCTGATAGGGGATTTCGGTGATGATGATGGCTTCGCGGTCGCGCTTGGTGGTCTCGATGGACGCCTTGCCGCGCATGACCACCGGGCCGCGCCCGGTCATCAGCGCCTGGCGCGCGCCCGAGCGGCCGATGATCTCGCCGCCTGTGGGGAAGTCCGGCCCCGGCACGATCTCAAGCAGCCGCTCCAGGTCGGTGGTAGGGTCGTCGATCAGGGCCAGGCAGGCGTCCACCACCTCGCCCAGGTTATGCGGCGGGATGTTGGTGGCCATGCCCACCGCGATGCCGCCGGCGCCGTTGACCAGCAGGTTCGGCACGCGCGCCGGCAGCACGACGGGCTCGTGCTCGGCGCCGTCGTAGTTGTCCTGAAAGTCGACGGTGTCGCGGTCGATGTCGGCCAGCAGCGCCTCGGCGCCCTTGGTCATGCGGCACTCGGTGTAGCGCATCGCCGCGGGCGGATCGTTGTCCACCGAGCCGAAGTTGCCCTGACCGTCGATCAGCACCAACCCCATGGAAAAGGGCTGGGCCATGCGCACCAGGGCGTCATAGACCGACTGGTCGCCGTGCGGGTGGTACTTGCCGATCACGTCGCCGACCACGCGGGCGCACTTCCGATAGGGACCTGATGAGGTGAAGCTGTTCTCGCTCATGGAGAACAGGATGCGTCGGTGCACGGGCTTCAGCCCGTCGCGCGCATCCGGCAGCGCCCGGCTCACGATCACGCTCATGGCGTAGTCGAGATAGGAGCGCTTCATCTCCGCCTCGATGGCGATCGGGGAGACGTGGCCGCCGCTGGGCGGGGCGCCGGGGGGTAGGATGTCGCTCAAGGGACGGCCGATCGGGGTTGGAAGGCGGGCCTCGCGGCCACCGGTTCATGCGGCAGGCGAATCGGCAACCTTAAGGCTTCGTTAAGACTTATCACCGCGTCAGGACGGGTCAAACCGACGCTCGCGCCGGAACCTGTCGAGGCCTTCCATATAAGGATGTTCCGGTGGGGTTTCCAATGCGCAAGGCCGCTGGCCGGGCGGCTCTGATCGGCGTGATGCTGGGCGGCGGGCTGCTCTACGCGGGCATCTCTCAGGCGCAGGATGCAGGCGTTCAGAGCGAGCGCGATGCGGAGTTGGCGGCGGCTGCAGGCGGCCCGGCGCCTTCGGCGCACCTGATCGCCTTCGAGGCGGACAAGGCAGCCGTGGACGTGCGCGAGGATGATGTTGAGGCGCAAAAGGCTGCGCCGGACGCGAAGCCGGCGCCTAGCCCGGCGTCACCGGCTGACGCGACACCGCGGGCGCATCCGGTCGTAACGGCCCAGGCCTACCCAGTCCGCAGATAGATCCGACGCGACGGTGAAAAGGGCGCGTCCGCCGCGACGTTCAGGGCCAGCGGCGGACGCTAGGTTTTGGACCTCCATCCAAGATGGCTAGGTCACCGACTCATTATGGCGTAGCCAGATGCGGGTTGAAGCGAGTTTGA
>CALMGB010000208.1:356-13062 GCA_937863535.1 uncultured Caulobacteraceae bacterium | reverse complement strand
ATGGAAGACCAGCACCATGCAGGCGAACAAGCCCCGTGCACCATGGATGTGCGGGTCGAACCCTCGGCTGACGCGCCGCAAATCCCTGGACTCTTTCCCGCGGTGGCCAAAAACACTATTGGTTTCGTCGGATAAGGGTACTGGATAGGGCATTAGCCATTAGTCCACATAGTACTTCCGGTAGGCTCTGTAGTAGTGGGCGGCACCGTCGCCGGAACGCGCCTGCTCATGCAGGTTTACCTGCGTGAGGGCGAAGCCCGCGACGAAGGTGTCGGCATTCTCCAGCGCCTTGAGAGCCGAGCGAATCGCGTTCTTCGATGTCTTGCGCCAGCGTGCAATGAACAGAACGACGTCTGCCCTCGGCGCAAGCACCCGTGTGTCCGCCACGGCCAGAACGGGCGCAGTGTCGAGTACGACGGCATCGAAACGGGCACGAAGAGAGTCTAGTAATGCGGACATGCTGTCGGAGCCGAAAACGTCCCTTGGCGAGAACGCCGACTGCGTGAGCGGGAGGACCCATGCCGAGGAGGCCTCGTCCTGGATAAGGGCGCTCTCCAGGGTCGCGGTCCCGTTGAGGACCTCCAGCAGCCCCACGGAGGGCTGTAATTTTAAGGCGCGATTAATGGAGCGCTGGCGCAGATCGCAATCGACCATCACGACGGATGTGCCGGACAGAGCTATGGTGCGCGCGAGACAAATGGCCGTCGTCGTCTTTCCTTCGTTGGGCAAGGAGGAAGCCACCGCGATAACCTTGATCCGCTTGCCCGTTCGCGACGACAGCAGGCCTGTTCGAAGGTTGCGGAAAGCCTCTGCAAACCGTGAAGCCGGCCTGTCGACGATATATTGAATAGGGTCAAGGCGCTTGGCGCGCGCGCCTCGGCCTTCGATTGTAGAGCTCAAGGCGGGGATCTCGCCCAGCGACGGAAGCCGGAACTCGGTTTCTGCCGCTGCGGCCTGTGAGACGCCTCGCTGCAAGAGCTCGGCCACTAGGACGGACAATGTTCCGGCCGTCACGCCAAGCAGCAGCGAGAGGAAGAGGTCAAGCTTGCGGTTGGGCGAGGTCGGAGCAGTCGGCAGCTTAGCTTGTGATACGATCCGGGCATCGGAGGTCTGCAGACCCTCCTTGGCGTTCGCCTCCTTGTAGCGGTCGAGAAAGCCCTGATAAATCGCCCGCGCCGCGTCATCGTCTCGCTGCAGCTCCGCCAAACGGATCAAGGCCTGATTATTGCCAGCTAGTGTCGAGCGGGTCTGCGAGGCCGAGGTAGCCAGAGAGGCGGCGCGCGTACGTGATACGGTCGACTCCGCCTTGAGGTTCGAGAGGTCGCGAGAGATCTCGGACTGGATCTGGGCATCGATATCGGCAAGCGAACGCTCCGCCTTCAAAACCTCGGGGTGTTTGTCGCCATAGCGAGACGTGAGGTCGGCAAGGTGCGCGCTCGCCTGAGCCCGCTGAGCCCGCAGGGAGCCGACTACCGGGCTGTTCAGAGCTTCACCAATGTCGCCGCCGTTGCTGCCTGCGGCGAGTTGGGACTGCGCGGTTTTGAGGCGAGCGTCCTGTTCGGCCTGCTGGGCTCGAGCCGTAGCGAGCTGGGTGTCGACATTAGAGATCTCCTGCTCGGTAAGCGTCGCACCTTCGGCGCTCAGCAGGTTGTGGCTAATCTTGTACTGCTCGACGGCGGCATCAGCCGCCTGGACCTGCCCGCGGAGCTGATTCAGTCGTGAATTCAACCACGATGTTGCGTTCGTCGCCTCATCAATTTTCGCATCTAGGCCCTCAGTCAGGTACCGTTGACCGAAGGTGTTTGCGATGCGCGCCGCTTTGACAGGGTCGTAAGAGGTAAACTGCAGGTCGATCGTGTAGGTGAGACCGTTTCTCTTGATGCTGAGATCGTGCAGGACCGTGTCAACTACACCTTCCCTCTCGCGAAGCTGGTCCAACTGGGGGTCGCTTGGTCCCGAAGTCGGCATCAACATGCGCTTGAAGGCCGCCAACCGACTGGGCGGCCTCAAGGCTCCATTGAACTCGGGATCTTCGCTCAAATGCAATTGGTCAACGACCCGCGACGCCAAGGCGCGGGACGTCAGGATCTGAGCCTGAGTATCCACCGCGCTGGAATCCGTTTCAGGGGCGGGTGGCGTCGGATCCTGCGTAGTGGGCGCGCTGAGATGGAGCACGTCAGATTCCCGTTGATTGATCAACAGGGTGGCGGCCGCCGTGTAACGCGGTTTGGCGGTTGTCGTAAGGAGCGCCACCAGCGCGATCACCACCAGGCTGACCCCCAGGAACAGCCGCAGGCGGCGCCTGACGACCCCGATCGCCTGCTGGAAGCTCACGGGATTGCCGCCTAGCGCTAGGCCAAGGGGTTCCGGGCGCGCCGCCGGAAAACTGGTCATTTCCATCTGTAACCCTCTAGCCTAAAGCTGGAGCACAAGCGACAGCGAGATCACATTGACCGTGTAAGGAGTGATCCGCGCAGCCCCTTCTGAGCTTTCGTTGAGGAAGGAGTAGGCACCCGTCAGGCCGAGATGACGGTTCAGCAGATAGGTTCCGCTGGCTGAGAACGAGACGCGGTGATCGGTACGGTCAATGCCCTGAAACTGATCTGTTTCATAGGAACCCTGACCGGAGAGAATGACGTTCCTTAGGAGCTCATGATCGACTCGTAGACCGCCGAGGGTCTGGACGTCGCTGCTCGAGGTGGGATCCGCAGAGTCCAGGACACTACGGTCAATGTTGCCGGTGACCGTCGTCAAGCCGGAAAGAAAATACTCCACACGAGCGTGGACGGCCGGTCCGTTGACGGGCCTGAAAGCGGTAGAGGTGTAGCTGTCGTGCAGGTATCCCACCTGTATCTGGCCACGTACCAGCTGCGTGACGTCGAAGTCAGCTCCAACCGTTGTCTCCGACGAGGTAAAATCTCGATCTAACGGAGTGGTCGGAGGCTTTTGATCGTAAACTGTATTACTGAAAGATTCCGCTATGGAGAGCGCGAGCTCGGGGCTGAGCGCATAGTCGGCCCGCCCAGTCACAAAGGCGTTGTATTCGTTCCTATAAGCTTGCGAAAGAAAGTTTCCGGCAAAGTCGGTGGTGTTCTGGAAGTCGAAGCGGTTAGCCCCGGCGCTCTCGCTGAATCGTAAACGGTTCAGCACTTGAAAGGTGCCCAGGTTGCCACCCACCGACTGGTACTGGACGGGTGAGCTTGCGTCCTCAACGGTGTTTTCAGCCGTGCGAGACTCAGTGAAGTGACCATAATTAAGCCCGCCTGAAATATTCTCCCGGCTAAGAACATCAAGACGTCCATTTGCGCCGACTTGATAATCGGTCGTGCTTTCCCCTGACTGCGACGCGTATATGTCGGACGTCAGCCTTGCATAGGCGTCCACCTCATTGCGCGACCAGTTGGATCGTGCGGACACTGCCGGAGTAATCACCGTAACTTCGTCTGATGTCTTATCTTTGTCCGAGGCGAAGATGTTGTCGTCGTACTCCGGCGAGAGCGTCAGGGACGGAAAGATAGTGAAACCGCCGGCTTGTACGCCCAGCGCCTGGTAGTCCGGTCGAGGTCTTTCCAGAACACCGACATTGTTCGAACGGTCAAAATACGATGCCGACTGGGCGCGCGCCAATCCGGGGAGGAGAGCAGCGGCCGCGCTGGTGAGAATCAAGCCGCCCTTCCAGGTGGAACGCATGCTCGTGCTGGGTAAGAGAGCAGCGGCGCTTCGAAGGTTTGAGCTCGGGCGCATCATATCAGAACAATCGCTCCCCAATCCGCACAGTATCCCCAGGCAGGAGGGTCAGCTCGGGCGTCAACCGAACCCGTAGCTCCTTGATGTCGCGCACGCGCTTCATGAAGACAAACTTCTTGTTAGCGCGATAGGTGAAGCCGCCGGCCGTAGCGACGGCGTTCAGGACGGACAAGCCGTTCTCGTAGGGGTATTCCCCAGGCTTGTTAACCTCGCCG
The DNA here is from genome assembly GCA_937863535.1 of uncultured Caulobacteraceae bacterium. Taxonomy (GTDB): domain Bacteria; phylum Pseudomonadota; class Alphaproteobacteria; order Caulobacterales; family Caulobacteraceae; genus CAHJWH01. The sequence continues at coordinate 9,100 of CALMGB010000208.1, read as the reverse complement.
AAGAGATAGTAGGGGCGGAAGGTCAGCACCTCGGCGCTGACGCGAGGATCTTTGATATAGCCGTCCTTAAGCGCCGCCGTGATAGCCTGGGCGACAGCGGCGACGCTGTGCCCCGAAGCGGGCACGTCGCCGATCAGAGGGAAAGATAGCCGCCCATTGCCTCCAATGTTGAACTCCCCTGAGAGGTTGTCCTCGCCGAAGACAGTGATCCGCAGCTTGTCGCCGGGGCCAAGTACGTAGTCGGCGTCTGGAGAAAGGCGCGTCGGACCCTGAACGCTTCGTGTGGTCGGCGTTGTCTCTGGCGCAACGGTGACGGCGCGCGTAGCCGTCGGCTCATCCACCGGCGGCGCGCCGTGCGCGCTGGCGCCGTTTGGGGCTGCGCGAGGCGCGTAAGGCTGTATACCGGGAACAAGGCTGTTGGGGCTCGGCTGAGCAATGGCCGAACACGCGACGCCGATCCATAGAGCGGAACCGCCGACTAGCCGCGTCATTCGAGCCGCATACGACAACGGCAGCCTCATTTGCTTACACTCCCCTCTACCGCCATCCAGTTGATAGATCCGTCGGCGCATCCTGCCGATCAGAACACCATGCGCATCCCCCGCGGCGTCCGAGATAAGGCTGCACATATGCACACAGCCGTGAACGCCGCCTTACAAACCTCTTGTCTCGTGAAAGAGCCAACGTCACCACGACCATGCGCCGCAGTATGACGCTGTTCCTAGCAAACCAAGCCTCCCTACGGCAGAGGGGTTGGAGCCGCAGCCCGCGTCCGAAGGGCTTCTTGCGGCTGCGGCAATCTAGGAATGCTCCCAAACTGGCGATCCTGCGACCAGCTGGCTAGCCGCCATCCGTTCGTCACCGCGTCAGGGCCGTCCGAAGTCGGACGGGCGCCTGCAGCGCCTGCTCGACGAGACCGGTGATACGTTTGCGGTGCGACAGCACTCGCTTTTCCACCACGTTCCACGAAAAACAGGCATAGGCCAATCCCGCGACCAAGGCGAAGAGACTGTCCAGCCACCAGACGCGCAAGCCCGGAAAAAGCAAGGCGTAGGTCTGCTGTAGGGGGTAGGCGAAAAGGTAGAGGCCGTAGGAGTAGTCGCCTTGCATGAGAAAGGGAATCGGCTGGGGTCGAGTAAGGCCTAGATAGGCTGTGACATAGGCGATCGGGGCCGCGGAAAGAAACATGGTGCGCCCCGACGCCAGCAGCAGAACCGTGGCGAGAAGGCAGCCAACGAACAGGCCGGCGTGGAGCGGGACCTTGTCGCGCCACATAAATAGGGTCACCCCCGCTAGGAAACTTAGAACGAGGAGCCTTCCAGGAGGTCCAACGCTCGCGAGTACGGCGGAGTGGTGGAGGTTCGTCAAGACCGCGAAGCCGACCGAAGCCGACGCAACGAGAAACACCATGAACCCGCGACTCTTCACCAGCTTCGTCACGCTCAATAGGACGAGAGCAAGGTAACATTCGAGCTCGTAGGGGATCGTCCACAGCGACCGGTTTACGATAGCGGGTGTTGGATTGGTTAGAAACACACCAGGCAGGTGATAATGGATGTTGCCAACGATGTTCAGGAAATAATGCCTAAACTCATATCCTTTGACATAGACTGCGAGTGGAAGGCTGGTGAGGACAGGACCAAGGATCAGCGCTGATAGAAGAATTTCAACGAAGAGCGCTGGGATGAGGCGGAGGAAGCGGTGCGCCATGAAGACGGCGATCGAAGGTGTGCGGACCAAGCTGCCACATACCAGAAATCCGCTAAGCGCGAAGAACATGGGCAGGATAAGGCCGATCGCTGAGCGCGCATGGTTCCAAGCCGGAACGGACGCGCCAGATCCGTAGCAAACCTCCAGGCTGTGCCAGACGATCACCGACGCCGCGAGGATCAGGCGCAGGTAGTCGAAGCCTCGGGTCGCGCCGCCAGCCGACGTCAGGCGATCCGCCATGGTCTCCACCGGTCTTGACACGGACAAATCCTTTACTGACCGCGCGACCGGATGGTGTCTGGGCGGGGCTGGAGCCACAGATAGGCGGGGTCAGCTGGCGGTGTTGCCGTCCGGCCCTGTCGGCCCCCCACTTTCGACCTTGCCCGGACCGCCGGGCGCAAAACCTGGCTGGTAGGCGATCCTGGACCGTCTGCCGAGCTGTTGCAGCACCTGGTTTAGCTGTTGCTGTTGTCCCTGCTGCTCGATCAACCGCACGGCCACGGCCTGTTCGGCCTCTGGTGGCAAGACGGCCGGAGTGCGGCTGATAACCGCAAAGGCGAGCGTCTCGCGGGGACCCTCTATAAGGGACAGGGCGTTGTCCGGTGCGTTGAGAAGCCGTGTAGCCAGGGGGAGCGGCAGCTCCGCCGTATCGACCTGTAGCTGCCGCTTTTCGAAGGTGACGTTCAATGTGTTTAGCTTGCGCTCGAGTTGGTCGAGGCTGTCCGGGCCCTGGATAGCCTTACGGTCAAGGGCGTCATGCACGACGATCTCGTTTAGAGCGATCTTCTCGCGCCTGGCGAACGTTGCGGGACGGGCGGCGATGAAGCTCGAGACCTGGGCCGACGTGGGTGTCGCTACGGGCTTAACGATGGTCCTCGCTTCCTTCTGAGCCAGGAAGTTCTGTTGGATCGCAGCCAAATCGCTAGGATAGCCTGGATAGCGGTCTAGCCCTCTTCTCTTCGCTTCCTGCGCGAGCAGAACCCGTCCAACCACCTTCTGAAGCAGGGCCTTAGCGTCTTCACGCGCCCCACCGTCGATGCGCGATTGAGCGGCCAGATCCTGGTAGGTCACCTCCTGGCCGCCAATCACCGCGACCACTTGGCCGTGCGGCGCACCGTGACGCCCACAGCCTGACAGGGCGACGGCGATCGCCAGGAAGGCCGTCGCCGCTCCGCCGAGTCGCAGCAAGCCTTTATTGCGCCGTTCAGATCTATGGCCCAAAGATCACCCTTATCGTTCGAGGTTCGGCCTGGAGGCCCTATGAAGTCGATCTACGACGTTGTGTCGATGATCATGTTCGCGGGCGTGGCGCTGCTTTTCCTGCAACGCTCCGCTGCATCGGAGCCCGACCCTGTGCCGCTCTGGCGATATGGCGTAGCGGCGGCGGGGTGTGCGGCTGGCGACATCATGGGCAACAACAATCTTCATATCGCCGCAGTAGCGACTCTGATCGCAACGGTGGCCTTCGGCGTCACCATGCTGAAGCCATTCAAGCGGTCCTCCACCTAGACGTGGGCGGCAAAGAAGCTGCGGCGCGCGGTTCCGCCAGACTCGACGAGGGTCTGGGCGAAATGCAGGAGAGCTTTCTGGGAAAGGTCGGCGTCGCCACCCAGGGTCGACAGGCGCACTAGCAGGCCATCGGGCAACACCCCCTTCAAACCTGCTTCCACCATCAAGACGCGCTGGGCGAACAAACTAACGGGAAACCCGTCGGCGATGCGTGTCCAGTAGAGCACCTGCTCGATCCGCTGCTCCCGATGCGCGGTGAACTGCTTGCCCGGGATAGAGGCGCCATCGCGCAGCGGAACCTGCGCCGTCCGATCGCCATCGATGCGAAAGCCAGCGCTCTGGAAGCAGACCTCAGGGCGGTGAATCTGCATTAGACCGCTTTGGGCCGCTCCATAGGCGATCAGAAGCATCACAGAAGGCAAACCGGGCGCAAAATAGCTCCGGGTCAGCACCTTGTCGTAAACCGAAGCGACGGCTTGACTCTCCGGTAGGACGAGTCCCTCCGATCCCCCGTCAAGCCAAGGGCCAAGGCGGGGCGGCGCCATGTCGCCCAGCTTGGCCGAGTTGAGGAACGCCTTATGGCGGCGGGGCGTCAGCGCGGCCGTGGCGCCGGCGACAGCGAGAAGCCCTCCCCCGAGCACCACCTGTCGGCGCGATGACGGCGCGGGGTTCGCCCAGACCGTCATACCGTCCTCCCCCACCCTTGCAGAACTCGACCCGCCATCAGGGCGTCCAGACCCATAACGCCCAGGAGCGCCGTCGTGAACGTCAGCAGCCCCGCCGACTCGTGGAGGAACCCTTGGGCCACCTCGTCGCCAAAGAAATGGGTCAGTCCGATCAGGCATAAGATTCGAACGAGGTTACCCAAGAGGGCGAAGCCCAGGATGGGCGCCGCCATGATAAGCATGTACCAAGCGGGTGGGTCCCGCCGCAACTGAAGATAGAGGAAGCCTACAGCGCTGAGGCTGAAGAGGGAGTTCATCCCCGAGCACGCTTCCTGCACCGCCAACTCGTACTGATCCACCAAAATATTCAGACCGTCGCGTACAATGGACAGGCCAAGAAGCCGCGCGATGGACACGGAGGCTTCTGTGACCCAGAGGCGCAAATGCGCCGTCAATACCCAGACGACAGTGTAAGGCAGTGGCAGGGCGAAGAGCAGGTAGGCTAACGCGAACCCACCTTGCTTTAGACCCGCGCCGCCCACCACGCCATAGACCGTCGAGACGCCCAGGCCGTACAAGCCGTAAGACTCCATCGTATATTGCTGGGAAAGGCGTCCCAGTGCGTATAAAGCGATGGAAGGCGCGGCGAGCATCGCAAGAACGACGGTCCGTCCCGGCGCGCCCACAGCCCGCATCGATGGCCATCGGCGCCAGAGCAGCCACAAGCCGAGCGCCAAAGCGATCGGCGCTTGCTGGCCCTGTTCCAGCACCCAACTCTGCTGCGCGTTGCGGATCAGAGTGGGGACGCCGACAGCCGCCAGTCCAGCCCAAAGCAATGCCGTATGGCCACTCCACCTGCGGCTCAACCATCCTGGGGTGGGCTGCGTCACCGCAACCATCTGACAATCTCCCTGCCGCAAAGCGCGCAGCCGTCGGTTCAAATCTAGGGTAGCCCGGCTCCTACCAAGTCAGAAGCCTTCGGCCTCTACGACACGCAACGAGACTCACTCCGTCGTCACGCGGTTTCGCCGCCCACGAGAGTGGTTTAGAGACGAACGTTTTGCAGCGCAGCATCAGGCATCGTCAACCACGTTCCTTAACTGGACCAAAACGCCACATGCGGCAGAACAACATCAGAAACGGAGCTGTCCATGCGACTTACCGTCATCAACGTCACCCACCTCGCTCGGTTGGCCCTCGTACTCTCGGCGTCCGTCCCCGTCGCCGCCTCCCTGTTGAAGGCCTACCAGGTTGGAGCCCAGTTCGCCACGGAGTGGCCCGTGCGGCTCGTCGTAGGCCTGGGCATGGCCACCTTCGCCTTCGCCGCCGCTCCGCGGTCACGACGGAGCGACATGATGGGCCTGATCGGCGCCTACGTGCTCTGCCTGCTCCTGATGGACCGCTGGTTTCAAGGCATCTGGCGGACCGACGCCTTAATCGCCTGCTATGGCGGGGGATGTGCGGTCTTTGTCTGCAGCTGCCTCGAATCCCTTCGCCGGCTTGCGCGTCTGACGCCTGAGGCAGACGTTTCAAACGTTTATCCCATGCGGCGTCGCTTCCCCTTCGCTCCGGCCCGAATGCGCGAACCAGCCATTTGATCGCGCCAGCCGCTTCCACGTACCTGTCGCGTCCCGGTTCAGGGTTGGCGCTTCCGCGCCGAAGGCGCGACTGAGGCCTAATTGCCTCATATTTGGGAAACTCCGACCCTGAGTGTGGCATCTCGCTTAATAAAGGCTCAGGGAGGTTGACGAGCTTGGAACCTCGCGCAACAAGCCTAGCACTAACGACAGTGGCGAGGGGGAGCCGCAAGAGCGAGCACAGCGGCGTTTCCATGTACACGTCCTCCACTCCGGTAGCTGAAAGCGCGGCTTTGGCCTTGAATAGACGGTCCAGCGCCTTCGTTCCTATGACTACTTACGTAACTTCATCCCTGCCGATTGGATCGAAAACACCCTGCGGTGCGTCCGGGATCGACTTGTACCCGCACCGTCTGGCAACGAGTTATCTTCAAGACAATCCCAGGTCTTCCGTTGGTCTAGACGCCAACGCTGCGGCCGGCACGTCCCGTATGGACCCATGCCAAGCGCGGCGATCCGATCAGCATTCCAAATTTAGAACTCTTCAGGGCGCCGCCGCGAGTAATGCGCCTATCAAGCTGTCGGCAGCGGCACTGGTCACTCAGCAAGAGGCATTGTGCGCAGCGATCAATGGCCGAACGCAGAATGTTACCATGGGGACTGAGTACTCTCTGGCCTACTTTGTTGCCAGAATATCTGGATGGTTCAAGTGAAGTCAGCACGACAAATTTATAGATGTCCGCCACTGTCCCGAGCTTTTGCTTGGATGCCGCTGCTGGGCGGTGGGGCCCGGACGGGGAAAAGCCATTCTGCAACCGGTCTTTATACGCCTCGCGAGATCGCCTGATCTGGCAGAGCCGCTCCGGATAGTGGAGTTCTCAACCGCAAGCCCAGATAATTTGTCATCTGTAGAGCATATAAGTTGGGCCATGATTGTAACATCTTTCAAACTCGAACCTGAGCGGACCGCAATGAAGCATGTTGCGGTCATCGTCCCAACCTTGAATGAGGGATTGCACATTGAGGACTTGCTCGTTCAAGTTCTCGCTGAGCCGGTTGGACGTGTTCTCGTGGTCGACGGCGGCAGTTCGGATGAGACCCGAAGTGTTGTGACGCGCTTGTCGGCTTTAGACCAACGCCTAGCGCTGATCAACAATGACGAGCGGATTCAGTCAGCCGGGGTCAACTTGGCGGCTCGAAGCACGGATGCGGCTATTTCCGTGTTGGTGCGCCTTGATGCGCACGCTCGATACCCGGCCCAATTTGTAGAGAAGTCGGTCAGCGTGCTCCAGGAAACCGGCGCCGACAGCGTGGTGGTAAGGCTGAAGACTACCGGCGACAGCTGCTTCCAGAAGGCTGTGGCGGCTGTGAGCAATTCCGCATTTGGCACCGGCGGTGCGGCTCACCGAACTGGCGGCGAAAGCCGTTGGATTGATCACGGGCATCACGCCGCCTTTAAGCGAGCCAGCTTCCAACGAGCCGGGGGATACGACCGCACTTTCAAGGCCAACGAGGACGCCGAGTTCGATGTTCGGTTGCGGCGATCAGGGGGACGAATCTGGTTCGCTTCGCAACTCGAAATTGGCTATTTCCCTCGTCGGACTCCGATCGCACTCGGCCTGCAGTATTTTCGATATGGCGCTGGTCGGGCCGAGACCTTGCTGAAGCATGGTGAGAGGCCTCGGCCTCGTCAGCTTGCTCCTCCGCTGATCCTGTTAGTCGTGCTCGGCGGAATTCTGCTTGCGCCTCTAAGTCTCTTCACGCTCCTGGGTCCGGCAGCCTATTTTGCGGGGGTGCTGGGAGCGACGTCGCTTCTCCTTGTCCGCGCAAGGGATCCTTGCGTCGCTGGCGCCATGGTTGCACTTCCAACCATGCACCTCAGCTGGGCTGCTGGCTTTGTCTCAACTCTTCTTCGGTCGTTCTTCAAGGCGGCGCGCCCCGACACTCGGACCCCTGACGTCGAGGTCGCGGAACCTGTAGCGCGATAGGAACGGCCGATTGAAAGTTCTCGAAAGTTCCGCCAGCAGAAATTGGGCTACACGCTTCGCGCGCGGCCTGCGGAGGAGGACCTCAAGCATCATGCGCCGGGCGAACTGAAACCGGCGCAGGGTAAAGTTTACGCGGGCTGCTTCCCAGAGGTGGGTGGCTCTGACCTCCGCCTCAAGTTGTTTCCAGTCGGCTGGGTTATAACGCGCCCGAATAGCTGGATTGGCGAGCACCATCTCGATGGCCGGCTGGTGCGCTTCCCAATCCTGCGCCAACCCACCAGACACGCTCGTTGGAGCCACTCGGAGCTGAAGGCACTCGGGTTTCGAACCGATATAGGCGAAAGACCCCTGTAGAGCCAAGCGACACCAGAACTCCCAATCCTCACTAAGCCGCAGTCGCTCGTCGAACCCCCCTGCCCTGCGCGCCGCTTCCGTACGGATTAGAACGTGCCCGCCGTTGGCGAGAAAGTTGCCCCGGATCATGGGATCCAGCACGTCACCTGTAGGGAATTTTACCCGGTGAAGTGGTTTCTCACCTGGATAGGGCGAACCGTCGGAAAGGATTTTGCGAAACGATCCGAAGGCGGCTACCGCCTGCGGGTTTGCGACAAGCCCGTCTTGAAGCCGCGTTAGGGCCGCGGGGTGCAAGACATCATCCCCGTCGAGAAACATGACTAAGCCGCCTGCGACTTGAGCAAGACCAATGTTGCGCGCAGCGGAAACTCCCTTGTTTGACTGCGTGATTACCTGAACACGCGAGTCTGGGCAGTCCATTGAAAGCTTTACAGTCAAGTCAGTGGACCCGTCGTCGACTACGATGCAGCGCCATTCGCGGTAGGTTTGATTACAAACTGCAGCTAGACAATTCACAATATACTTTTCTAGGTTGAATGCCGGGACCACAAGAGTTATCATACAGATGGCTTTCCTGTTCGAAAATTATACGCGTAACTTAGGACGAAAGGGTCCGGACTCCGGCTGCTGATAGCTTTAGAGATAGCCACGATGTTGGACTGACCTGACTGTGAGAGAGAACGCCACACGAACTCGGCTTAGCTCTCCTAGCCTCCGCTGAGCGGTGGCACCCTACGTCCTTATCGGCTATGATCTGAAAGTGCGCAGAAGAACGCGGTACGCTGGCCTGACGCCCCAACATGTGGCATCCACCCCAATCTTCGCCGATACGCGTCGGCCAAGTCATGCGATTAATTGGGGACTAGGTACGGCCTTCGCCATGCGTCGACGCCAGCGCCAACCCACGCGCCCTGATATTTGCAGGTTGCGATAGAGCGACG
>CALMGB010000208.1:0-346 GCA_937863535.1 uncultured Caulobacteraceae bacterium | reverse complement strand
CGAGGAGCTTGTTCTTTTAATATATGTTCTTCGTCGGCAGCGGACCTGCGGGGTGGGCGGTCGCAGAAGAGCTCCAGGATAGTGGCTTGCGGCTCCTCATGCTGGAAAGCGGAGGCCTGGCGCCGCACTCCAGCGCCTCATCCCTCAATGCCTTCCAGAACACGGGTATGCCGTCGATCAATGGGCGGGAAAGGGTTCTGGGAGGAACGTCCCACATCTGGACCGGCCGTTGCATCCCGTTCGACCCAATTGATTATGAGAACCGGCCCTGGGTGCCTCATTCGGGCTGGCCCTTTGGGGCAGTAGACATGCTGCCCTTCGTCAATCGGGCGGCCGAGTATATGAA
>CALMGB010000207.1 GCA_937863535.1 uncultured Caulobacteraceae bacterium | reverse complement strand
GCCGGGATGAGCGGGTCAGCACGAAGACTGCAAGTCCCTCAGCCGTGCTGGTCCTCATAGGCCTTCACCGCGGCCAGTGTGTTGGCCACGTGGTCGCCGGGGTTCAGGTTGCTGTAGGCGTAGATCACCTTGCCGTCCGGAGCGATGACGTAGGAGGTGCGGTTGGCCATGCCCACGATCGGCAGCTTGGCGTCGTAGCTGACCGCAATCTTCAGCGACGGATCGGCCGCCACCGGAAACTTGCTCTGGCAGTCGGAGGTGGAGAACTTGTCCAGGGTGGCGATGTTGTCATGGCTGACGCCGATGACGGTGGCGTGAAGGGCCTTGTACTGGTCGATGGCGGCGGCGAAGGCGTGGGCCTCGATGGTGCAGCCCTTGGTGAAGGCGGCGGGATAGAAGTAGAGCACCACCGGTCCCTTCTTCAACGCCTCGGCCAGGTTGAAGCTGAATTCGTGGCCGCCAAGGGTGGCGGGAGCGGTGAACTCCGGCGCAGCGGCGCCCACCGGCAGGGCCGCATGGGCCGCGCCCGCGCCGCAGACCGCGGCTGTCAAAGCCATCGCCGCCAACATCCGCTTCATGGTCACTCTCCCGCCCGCGCTCGGACCTCCCGAGCTTATGCGATGCCGGAGCCTTAGGCGAGGGCCAGCCTAAGTGGGTTACGGCCCCGCCTTCTGAGCCGCGATCCAGGCGTCCACCCGCCGCTCCAATATGCTCAGCGGCAGGGCGCCCTCGTCGAGCACCACGTCGTGGAAGCTGCGGTAGTCGAAGCGCGGCCCCAACGCCAACCGCGCCCGGTCCCGCAGCTCCGCAATCTTCAGCTCGCCGATCTTGTAGCCCAACGCCTGGGACGGCCAGCCGATGTAGCGGTCGGTCTCGTTCTGGATGTTCTTATCCGACAGCGCGCTGTTGTCCCTCAGGCAAGCCACCGCCTGCTCCCGCGTCCAGCCCTTCCAGTGGAGGCCCACGTCCATGACGAGTCTACAGGCCCGCCACATCTCCATGGAGAGCAGGCCGAAGCGGTCATAGGGCGTCTCGTAGAGGCCCATTTCGCGGGTCAGCTGCTCGGAATAGAGGGCCCAGCCCTCCACGAAGGCGGTGATGTCGCCGTCCTTGCGGAACAGCGGGGTGTCCACGAGCTCCTGGCCGAGCGCGATCTGGATGTGGTGGCCGGGGGCGCCCTCGTGGCTGACCAGCGCCGGCAGCTCGTAGAGCGGCCGCTGGTCCAGGTGCGAGGTGTTGATCATCAGCCCCCCCGCCACGCCCTGCTCCGGGCTTCCGGGATTGTAGCGGGCCGAGGTGTAGCCGTCCTCGATGGCGCGAGGCACCTCGCGCACGCCGTAGGACAGCCGCGGAAGCTTGCCGAAGTAGGCCGGCAGCTGGTCGTCCACCCGCTTGGCCAGCCGGCTGGCCCGCTCCATCAGCGCTTCGCGCGAGGTGAGGTAGAACTGCGGGTCGGTGCGCAGCTTCTGCAGGAACTGCGGGAACGCGCCCTGGAAGCCGGACGCCTTGATCTCCACGGCCATGGCGGCGCGGATGCGGGCGATCTCCGACTGGCCCAGCGCGAAGATCTGGTCCGGGGTCATCTCGGTGGTGGTTTCGCGCCGCACCCGGTAGGCGTAGTAGGCGCGCCCGTCCGGCAGGGCGGAGGCGCCCAGCGTCGCGCGGGCGTGGGGCAGGTAATCGTCGGCGAAGAAGGCGCTCAGGCGCTGCTCCGCCGGCTTCACGCGCGTACGGATCAGCTCGATCGCCTGGGCGCGCAGGGCGTCCCGCTTCGGCTGCATGGCGGGCGGCAGGCTGTCGAAGGGCTGCAGGAGCGGGCTCTGGTCAGGCGGCAGGTCGGCCTGGGCGCGCGTGGCCTTCGCTGCCGTGGCGGCCGTGATCGCTGGGCTGACGAAGCCGGTGGCGAGGCCCCGGCGCATATTGGCGGTCTCGGTGGCGTCGTAGTCCGGCAGGGTGGCGATACGGTTCAGCCACGCCTTGGCCTCCGCATCGTTGTGGATGCGCACGCCTTCGGCCGCGTAGGACGAGGTGACGAAGAAGCCTTCGTCATTGGTAAACGGGATGCGGTCCTCGTCGAAAGCCGCTCCCTGGATGTCGAGGTCGAGCTCGCGCGCCAGCAGCTCCCGGTTCAAGGCGTCCTCGCCCGAGAGCGCCGACGCCGGCACGGCGTCCAGCCGCCGCCTGAAGCGTCGGTTCTCGGCCAGCCGGCGAGCCGCGGCGGCGAGGCTGTCGTCCGGCCAGACCGCGGCGGCGGCGAGGTCGCCGCGCTGGCCGGCGCCGGTGGGGTCGTTCCTGGCGTAAAAGGTGTCGTAGTCCTTCAGGATGGCGTGCAGGCGGTCGGAAGGCGCGCCCTGGGCCAGAGCCTGGCCGGAGATGGACAGCATCACCGCGGCGCAGAGGCCCACCAGCCAGGCCTGCAGGCCGAACGCCTCGCCAGATTGTCCCATCCGCGTCCGTTTCCACGCATGTCAGGCCGAAGCCGCGCCGAGCCGGGGCGGGTTCGCCAGCACGTGGCGAACCTTGCGCGCCAACGTCTCGCGATCGTAGGGCTTCGACAGCAGCTCCACACCGGCGTCCAGCCGGCCGCCGTGCACGATGGTGTCCTGGGTGTAGCCAGAGGTGAACAGCACCGCGAGGTTGGGCAGACGCTGGCACGCCCGCCGCGCCATGTCCGAGCTCGCCAGCAGACCCGGCATGACCACGTCAGTGAACAGCAGGTCCACCGCCGCACCGTTCTCGATCATGGCGAGCGCGCTCTCGGCGTCCGCGGCTTCCAGCACGCGATAGCCACAGTCCCGCAGGGTCTCCACCACCGTGGCGCGCACCTGCCCGTCGTCCTCGGCCACCAGGATGGTCTCCGAGCCGCCGGCCCCCGGGGCCGCGGGGAGCGGCGCCGCAACTTCTTCAGCCTGTAGGGTCCGGGGCAGGTAGAGCGTCACGGTCGTGCCCTGGCCGGGCTCGCTGTCGATCATGACGTGGCCGCCGGACTGCTTGGCGAAGCCGTAGACCATGGACAGGCCGAGCCCCGTGCCCTTGCCTTCGGGCTTGGTGGAGAAGAAGGGCTCGAACACCTGGGCCAGCACCTGCGGCGTCATGCCCGAGCCGGTGTCGGTCACCGCCACCGTCACGTACTGGCCGGCCGCCATGTCAGGCTGGGCCTGGGCGTAGGCTGCATCCAGGGCGGCGTTGGCCGCCTCGATGGTCAGCCTTCCCCGCCCGTCCATGGCGTCGCGGCCGTTGATCGCCAGGTTCAGCAAGGCGTTCTCCAGCTGGGCCGGATCGGCGAAGGCCGTCCACAGACCGCTGCACACCGCCGTCTTCACCTCGACGCCTTCGCCCAGCGAGCGGCGCAGCATGTCGTCCATGTCGGCCACCAGCCGGCCGACGTCGAGCGCGCGGGGATCGAGCGGCTGGCGGCGGCCGAAGGCCAGCAGCTGGCTGGCCAGCTTGGCGCCGCGGCTGACGCCCGCCAGCGCATTGGTCACCCGCCGCTCGGCCCGGGCGTTACCCGCCACGTCCTTGGCCAGCAGCTCAAGGTTGCCCGACACCACCTGCAGCAGGTTGTTGAAGTCGTGCGCCACCCCGCCGGTCAGCTGGCCGAGGGACTCCATCTTCTGCGCCTGCTGCAGGGCCAGCTCGGCCTGGCGGCGCTCGGCCACCGCCTCGGCGACCCGGCGCTCCAGCGTCTCGTTCAGGGCGCGAAGCTCGGCCTCCGCCCGCACCTGCCGGGTGACTTCCACGATGCTGCAGAACAGGCCCGCGACCTGCCCATCCGCGTCGCGCACCGGCGTGTAGGAGAAGTTGCACCAGGTCTCCACCACCGCCCCGCCACGTCGGACGGGCAGGAACAGGGTGTCGTACAGCACCGCCTCTCCGGCCAGGGTGCGCTCTGCGACCGGTTGCACCCGAGGCCAGAGGTCGGACCAGACCTCGGCCAGCGGCCGGCCCAGAGCCGCAGGGTGCCGCTCCGCCAGGATTTCGCCGTAAGCGTCGTTGTAGAGCAGGGCGAGTTCAGGACCCCAGGCCACGAACATCGCCTGGGACGACGCGGCGACCAACCCCACACAGGCGCGCAAGTTCTCAGACCAGGTCGACGCCAGACCCAGGCCCGCGGCCTGGAACCCGGGCGCGCGGATCAAGGCGCCGTTCGCTCCGCCGCCGGGCGGCCACCCTTCGCGAGTCTGCGGCGTCATGCATCCCGGATACGCGCGTTCGCTCTCCGCCGCGAGGGCCCGGCCTGCGACAGGCTCAGCCCTGCGAGAGGGCTCAGCCTTGCGAGAGGCCTTAGTCCTTGGCGCGTTCCGAGTAGGAGCCGTCCTCCGTCATCACCACGATCCGCGTGCCCGCGGTGATGTAGGTCGGCACCATGGTGCGGACGCCGTTGGACAGGATGGCCGGCTTGTAGGAGCCCGAGGCCGTCTGGCCCTTCACCACCGGTTCGGTCTCCACCACCTCCAGCGTCACCCGCGGCGGCAGATCTACCGCCAGCGGCAGGCCGTCGTGCACCATCAGCGAGACGGTCATGCCGTCCTGCAGGTAGGCCGCGGCGTCGCCCACCATCGCCTTGGACGCGGTGAGCTGGTCGTAGCTCTCCGGATTCATGAAGTGGTACCCGTCGCCGTCGCTGTACAGGAAGGTGTGGTTGCGCTCGTCCACTTCGGCACGTTCCACCACTTCGGTCGTGCGGTAGCGCTCCGATACCTTCACGCCGTCGGAGATCCGGCGCATGTCCAGCTGGGTGACGGGCGTGCCCTTGCCGGGATGGATGTTCTCGATGCTGAGCACGATGTAGAGCTTGCCGGCGATGTCCAGGGCGTTGCCCTTGCGAAGCGAGCTGGCGGCGACCTTCACG
>CALMGB010000206.1 GCA_937863535.1 uncultured Caulobacteraceae bacterium | reverse complement strand
CGCCACATTGGCGAAGCCCGCCTGGTCGCCCATGGCCTGCGCCAGCCGGTCCAGATCGCGCCCCGCCTTGTCCTCGATCTCCGCCCGCAGCATGGCGACCACGCCCCGGGCGCCGTCGGGCGGCGGCTCGCCCGTCATCCGTTCGCGGGCCATCAGGGCCAACACGTCGGCCAGCGGCGCCTTGGTGCGATCTTCCATGCGGGCGAGGCCCTTGCGCTCAATCTCGGTCTCCAGCACCGCGCGCAGGTTGGCGCGCACGCCACCGAGCGACACCGCCCCGATCGCCTCCTGCCGCGCCTGCTCCAGCGCCTCGAACACGCCCATCGCCGCAGCGTCGGCGGGACGGGTTCGAGCATGGGCGACCTCGTCGTGGTGCGCCAGCCGGAGTGCAAAACGGTCGGCCAGGCCGCGGATGCGCGCCGCCTCGCGCCCGTTCAGGTCGCGCGGCGGATGCGGCAGCGTCGCGCGACGGCCGACCAACGACGGCCCCTCGCCGGAATAGACGATCTCCAGGTCTGGCGCCTCGGCCAGCGAGCGGGCGGCGTGGGCCAGGGCCCGCTTGAAAGGCTCGGTGGGGGCTTCGGGCTTGGCGGCCATGGGGCTTGATAACGGTCCGGGGAGACGAGGTTAAGAGGAACCGGCGCTCAAGCTCTGCCGTTCCGCCTGCCATAGCGGTCTGGCCGAAAGGAACACACTATGAGCGACAACCGTATCGAAGGCGCCGGCAACAAGGTCGCCGGCTCCGTCAAGGAAGGCCTCGGCAAGATGACCGGCGACGCCAAGCTGCAAGCGGAGGGCGTGGCCCAGAAGGCCGGCGGCTCGGTCCAGAATGCGGCCGGCAAGATCGAGGATCGCGTGGCGACCGAACCCCACGGCGGCGTCGATCACGATCGGGTGGAGGGTTCGGGCAAGAAGCTTGGTGGCTCAATCAAGCAAGGGATAGGCAATCTGACGGGCGATGAAAAGCTGAAAGCCGAAGGCAAGACTGACAAGGCCGCTGGAAGCCTACAGAACGCCTTCGGCGGCGCCAAGGATGCGGTAAGAGACGCGTTCAAGAAGTGACAGCTGTCCCCTGTTGAGGGAGACGGGCCATCGGGTGAGACCTACTGCGTTCCACCCTTATAAGCCCGTATCGTGAACCGGCTCTGGGTATTTTTCACCAACCTTGACGCCCGCGCTTGGCGAGCTGTGGCAGTCTCCTTCCTCCTGTTCGGCGGGGTGGGGACCGTCTTTGTGCTTGGGGCTTCGCTGGTTGGGCTGAAGGGCGCTGCGGCGGTGCAGACCTGGATGGGAGCCGGCGTTCAGGGCCCATGGGCGCTCCCGGCCGCGGTGCTGGGATTTACCGTGCTCGCGTTCCTGGGCGTGCCGCAGTTCATGCTCATCGCCGCCGCGGTGGTGGCTTTCGGGCCCTGGCTTGGCTTCGCCTACAGCTGGATTGGCAACCTCGTCTCATCCGCGCTCGGCTTCTATGTGGGTCGCATGATAGGGGCGCGGGTGCTGCGGGCGCACGCAGGCAAGGGCGTCAATGACTTCGTGGATATGATCGCCAGGAACGGCTTTTGGGCCAGCTTGGTGGTTCGCTTGGTGCCCTCAGCGCCGTTCGTGGTGGTCAACATGGCGGCAGGAGTGACGCCGATGGCGGTGTCGCAGTTCCTGGCGGGCACGGCGCTCGGCAGCCTCCCCAAGATCGCTCTGGTGGCTTATGCGGGCAATTCCGCCATCCACGCCCTCAATGGCGGCGGGCCCGGCCGTTGGATTAAGCTTGTGCTTGTCGCCGCCATTTGGATCGGCATGGCTCTCATCGCCCGCGCTTGGCTGAAGCGGGAGGAGGCCAAGCGCCAGGCTGCCATGGGCCCGGAGAATCAGGACCTTGGGCGATAGGAGTAGGCGTCAGCGGCGGTGAACAGCAGCAGCCTCAACCGCTCGCCGGTGGAATAGCTCGTTCCGTCCACCTCGCCCCGCACCTTCAACGCCACCCCGTCTGCAGTCGCCCGGGCGGTGAACACGGGCAGTTGCCGGGCGCTGACCGCGGCCATGGCGCAGGCGCGGTCCGCAGCGAGCAGGTCCGCCGCCGACTTGGGATCGATCAGGCGCGTCTCGCCCTGCTCCAGGAACACCAGGCTGGGCTCGGCGAAGCGGGTGGAGGCGAGCACGCTTTCGGAACAGGGGCGGACCCGTGCGGCGAGCGCCGCCACCCGCGGCCCGATCCACACCGCCTGCAGCCCTGGCAGCACATGGGCGTAGAGCCCCGCATAGATCACGCCGGCTCCCAGGACCGCCGCGCCTAGGGCCGCGTCACGGGCGCCCCGCCTGACCAGCAGGAGCGTCGCGACGCAAAGGCCGAATGCAACGAGGCCGAACGCGATGGCGACGGGATCGATCCGTTGGCAGTAGCGCCAGACCAGCCCCGCGCCCAGCGAGGCGAAGGCGGCCGAGACAACCAGCCATGATGCCCCGTAAATAGTCGCGGCGATCCGGCCAGCCGCTCCGGGCCGCCACCCCCCGGCGGACACCGCGGCCCCGCTCGCCAGGCAGGCCAGGGCCGGATAGAGTGGCAGCACGTAGTGCGGCAGTTTTGTGCCGACGGCCTCGTACATCAGCCAGGTAGGCGACACCCAGCACAGCAGGAATCGCACCTGCGGGCTGCTCCGCATCCGCCAGGTCCACGGGGCAGCCAGGGCGGTGGCCAGGGCGCCCGGCCAGAAGGTCAGGTTGGCCAGCAGCAGGTAGTAGCCCGGCGGCTGGCCGTGGTGCTGCTCCCCTCGCCCCACCTTGCCGAGCAGGTTCTGGCGCACCGCCTTGTCGAAGAAGCCTCCGTGCGTCCTGACTCCGATGGCGACGAACCAGGGCATAGCGATCGCCAGCATCAGGGGCGCGCCCCAGCCCGCATGCAGCCGCTTCAGCCACGCCGTCCGCCGCTCGATGACCACGAGCCCCAGCGCCGTGCTCCCGCTGACGATCAGCACGATCGGCCCCTTCAGCAGCAGGCCCACCGCTAGGGCCGCCCAGAAGGCCGCGGCGTTCACGCGGCCCGCCCCCCGGCCCCGCCCGAGGTAGGCCGCGAGCAGCGCGCCCAGCGCCCAAGCGCGTGCGGCGTTCATCTCGTTACGCGTC
>CALMGB010000205.1:330-13328 GCA_937863535.1 uncultured Caulobacteraceae bacterium | reverse complement strand
CTTACATCCAGGTCTACGACCGCTCCGTGGTGGTGGTGAAGTACGGCGGCCACGCCATGGGGGAGGAGGCGGTCGCCCGCGCCTTTGCGGCCGACCTGGTGCTGATGAAGCTGGTGGGGGTGCAGCCGGTGGTGGTCCACGGCGGCGGTCCGCAGATCAGCCGAATGCTGAAGAAGGCGGGGGTGGACTCAACCTTCATAGACGGCCTGCGCGTCACCGACGAGGCCACCATGGAGGTGGCTGAGATGGTCCTCTCCGGCGCCATCAACAAGGAACTGGTCCACTACGTCAACCAGGCGGGCCAGGAGGCGGACGTGCGCGGGGTTGGCTTGTCCGGCAAGGACGCCCGGCTGATCACCGTCGAGAAGGCCATCCGCCACCATCGCGATCCCGACAGCCACATCGAGCAGGCTATCGACCTGGGCTTCGTCGGAGATCCCAAGACGGTGGACCCCAAGATCGTGGAGGCGCTGATCTACAGCGACCAGGACTACATCCCCGTGATCGCGCCGATCGGCGTGTCGGAGGCCGGCGACACCTACAACATCAACGCCGACGCCGCGGCAGGCGCTGTGGCCGGCGCGTTGAAGGCCAAGCGCATGCTGCTGCTCACCGACGTCAAGGGCGTGATGGACAAGGACGGCGAGCTGGTCCGCCAGCTGAGCGTGTCCGAGGCCAAGGCCGCCATCTCCGACGGGACCGCCACCGGCGGCATGATCCCCAAGCTCGAAACCGCCATCGCCGCCGTCGAAGCGGGCGTCGAGGCCGTGGTCATCCTGGACGGCCGCCGCTCGCACGCTATGCTGGTGGAGCTGTTCAGCGAGCACGGCTCGGGCACGCTGGTGCGCGCTTGAGCGCCGAGGATGAAGGCGCCGACCTGCGCCACGTCGACACCTGGATTTTTGATCTCGACAACACCCTCTATCCCTTCGGCGGCGAGGTGCAGGCGCAGATGGACGCCCGCATGACCGCCTATATGAAGCGCACCACCGGCCTGCCGGAAGTCGAGGCCCACGCGCTGCAGAAGCGCTACCTGCACGAGCACGGCACAACGCTGGCGGGGCTGATGGCTAACCACGGCATCGATCCCTACGCCTTCCTGGACGAGGTCCACGACGTCTCGCTGGACAGCGTCTCGGCCAACCCCGCCCTGCACGCGGCGCTGGCGAGGCTGCCCGGCCGCCGACTGGTGTTCACCAACGCCGCCGCCAGTCACGCCGAGCGCGTGCTGGACAAGCTGGGAATGGCCGAGCTGTTCGAGCACGTCTTCCACCTGGAAGCCGCGAACCTCACGCCTAAGCCCCAGGCCCGCGCCTACGAGAGCCTGATCGCCGCCCATGCGGTGACGCCTAAGACCTCCGCCTTCTTCGAGGACACCGAGCGCAACCTGTCGCCGGCGGCCGGATACGGCATGGCGACGGTGCTGGTGGGTCCGCATGCGGCGGCGTCGACGGCGGCCTTCGTGGATCACAGGACCGATGATCTTATCGCCTTTCTGCAGAAGGCGCAGGTGCGGGACGCTCCCGCTCATGACATCGGCTAGGGCCTGAAGTAGGCCTCATCCTGAGCCTGTCGAAGGATGGGGGCGGGGGCCCGCTGCGGTCAGCCGTGCGTCGCCCCGTCCGTCGACAGGCCCAGGATGAGGCGAATGAAAGCGCGGCGACCTCCAACATGACCGACTACACCCGTCTCGAAACCGCCATAGACGCCGCCTGGGAGGCGCGCGACACGCTCTCTCCCGCCACCCGCGGCGAGGCGCGCGACGCCGTGGCGGCGACGCTTTCGGCGCTGGACGACGGCTCCCTGCGCGTCGCCGAAAAGCAGGGCGGCGTCTGGACCGTGCGCCAGTGGGCCAAGAAGGCGGTGCTGCTCTCCTTCCGCCTCTCCGACAACGCCCTGATGGGCCACGCCGACGCCCCCGGGCCCTGGTGGGACAAGGTTCCGGCCAAGTTCGCCGGCTGGGGCGAGGCGGAGTTCCGGGCCGCCGGCTTCCGAGCCGTCCCCGGGGCGATCGCGAGGCGGGGCGCCTTCATCGGCCGTAACGCCGTGCTGATGCCCTCCTTCGTCAACATCGGCGCCTATGTGGGCGAGGGGACCATGGTGGACACCTGGGCCACCGTCGGTTCCTGCGCTCAGATCGGGCGGAACGTGCACCTGTCCGGCGGCGTCGGCATCGGGGGCGTGCTGGAGCCGCTGCAGGCCGGCCCCACCATCATCGAGGACGGCTGCTTCATCGGCGCCCGCTCCGAGGTGGCCGAGGGCGTGGTGGTTGAGGAGGGGGCGGTGCTTTCCATGGGCGTCTATCTCGGCGCCTCCACCAAGATCGTCGACCGCGCGAGCGGGGAGGTTTTCCGCGGGCGCGTGCCGGCCTATTCGGTGCTGGTTCCGGGGACGCTGCCGAGCGCGGCCGGCGGTCCGGGCCTCTACTGTGCGGTGATCGTCAAGCGGGTGGACGCCCAGACCCGGTCCAAGACCAGCGTCAACGAGCTGCTGCGAGACTGAAGGCTGCTGCGTCCTGGGGGACGCCTCCTGCAGAGGCTCCTCAGGGTGACGGAGGGGTGTAACTCACCATCATTCGTCACGCTGAGGAGCGAGCTTGCTCGCGTCTTGAAGCACGCAGACCTTCAACGGTCCTCGCGCTTCGTCGTATCCAGCTTGCGGCTGCGGATGTCCGCCTCCGCCGCGTCCAGCGCCTTCTGCAGCGGGGTGCGTCCGAACTTGGCGCGGTTCTCTGCGGCGTGCGCCGTCTTGGCCGCCTTCTCGCGGGCCTTGCGCGCCTGGTTCAGGTTGATCGGCTCGGCCATCAGGCGGCGTCCTTCTGCAGGCTGCGCAGGAAGGCCGGGCGCGACATCAGCCGCGCCTTGTAGGCTTCCACAGCCTCCGTCTTCGGCAGTAGCTTACCCGCCCACTGGAAAGTGCTGCCGACCAGCACGTCGACTGTGGTAAACCGCTTGCCCAGCACGTAGGGACCGGCGGCCAGGGTGTCCTCCAGCCGCTTGATCATCAGCTCCGGGTCGCCCCAGGCGGCGCTGAGCGGACTGAACCCCGTGGCGCCTACCGCCTTGACCATCAGGGCGGGCTCGATCACCCCCGCATAATAGGCGAGCCAGCTGAGATAAGCGCCGCGGCCCGCCTCGCCCGCGCACGGCCCCAGCCCCGCAGCGGGGAAGGCGTCGGAGAGGTAGAGGCATATGGCGGCGGACTCGGTGACGATCTCGCCGTCGTGCTGCAGCGCCGGCACCTTCTTCAGCGGGTGGATAGCGCGGTAGCTTTCGGGCAGGCCGCCTTCGGCCCGGATGTCGAGGTACTCGATCTCGTAGGGTGCGCCGATCTCCTCCAGCAGCCAGACCATGCGCGAGGAGCGGGTCTGGGGCGAGTGGTAGAGCTTCAGCATGGGGCGTCCTCCTTCAGTCTGCGGCGGTGTTCCCGCCGGTCGTGTTTGCGGCCGCCGCCTTCTCCGCGGCGTCCTGGGCGATCAGCTGGTGCAGCTTGCCGTCGAGGTCGGCCTGCTCGGCCCGGGTGTAGACGCTGTAGCGGATGTTGGTCTCGCCCGTTGCGGCGCTGATCCCCTGCGGCGTCACGTAGATGATGTGGCCTTCATAGAGGCCCACGCTGCCGCCCTGGCGGTGCAGGAGGCGATAGCCCTCCACATGCATGGCGCAGGTCTCCAGGTTGTCGTCGTCGGCGGACAGCACGACTTTCCGGGTCGGGGCGCCGGTGGGCAGGCGATAGCAGGTGTCGCCGTCCGCGGCGGTCGCTGCGGAGAGGTTGTCGTGGCAGCCGGCGAGCAGGGCGATCGCGAGCGCGCCCGTGGCGCAACCGAGCGACCGGCGCGCCCGTTGAGAGCGCCGCCACTCAGGGAGACAAGACATGGTCGATACGTCGCTCATCAAGGAACACATGCACGTCCACGGTTCGGACGACAAGCACGTCGGGCGCGTCGACCACGTCAAGGGCGACCAGATCGAGCTGGCCAAGATCGACCCCGAGACCGGCTTCAAGCACCGCTACATCCCGCTGAGCTGGGTCTCGTCCGTCACCGCCGATAAGGTCATGCTGAGCAAGACCCACGACGAGGCCGAAGCCCTCTGGAAGGACCACCAGTAGAGCGCCGGGCCGGTCGACGACGTGCTTCGAGATAGCCCGCGCGGCCTCTCCGTCGTCGTCCTGAGGAGCCCTTGAAGAGGGCGTCTCGAAGGACGTACGCGACCTCCCGCCCGTCTAGCCCGGGGAGATCATCTTCTCCGGGCGGACCGCTTCGTCGAACTCCGCGTCGGTGACGTAGCCGCCGCCGACCGCCTCCTCGCGCAGGGTGGTGCCGCGTCGGTGGGCGGTCTTGGCGATCTTGGCGGCATTGTCGTAGCCTATCTTAGGGGCGAGCGCGGTCACCAGCATCAGGCTACGCTCCAGCGCCGCCTTGATGTTGTCGGTGCGAGCCTCGATGCCCACCACGCAGTTGTCGGTGAAGCTGATCGCCGCGTCGCTAAGAAGGCGCACCGACTGCAGGAAGGTGTAGGCCATGACGGGATTGAACACGTTCAGCTCGAAGTGGCCCGAGGCGCCGGACATCGTCATGGTGGTCTCGTTGCCGAACACCCGGGTGCAGACCATGGTCAGGGCCTCGCACTGGGTAGGGTTCACCTTGCCCGGCATGATGGAGGAGCCAGGCTCGTTCTCCGGCAGGGACAGCTCGCCCAAGCCCGATCGCGGGCCGCTGCCCAGGAAGCGGATGTCGTTGGCGATCTTGAACAGGGCGGCGGCGGCCGAGTTGATGGCGCCGTGGCTGAACACCATCGCGTCGTGCGCCGCCAGCGCCTCGAACTTGTTGGGCGCGGTGACGAAGGGCAGGTGGGTGATGTCGGCGATGCGCTCGGCCACCTTTTCCGCGAAGCCTACCGGCGCGTTCAGCCCCGTACCCACCGCCGTGCCGCCTTGGGCCAGCTCGTACAGGCCCTCCAGCGTCAGCTTGATGCGGTGTCCGGCGGAGGAGACCTGCGCGGCGTAGCCCCCGAACTCCTGGCCCAGCGTCAGGGGCGTGGCGTCCTGGGTGTGGGTGCGTCCGATCTTGATGATGTCCCTGAACGCCTCGGCCTTGTCCTTCAGCGCTGAATGCAGATGGGCCAACGCCGGGAGCAGGTCGCGCGCCATCCCTTCGGCCGCCGCGATGTGCATGGCGGTGGGGTAGGTGTCGTTGGACGATTGGCTCATGTTGACGTGGTCGTTGGGGTGCACGGGCGTCTTCGACCCCATCTCGCCGCCCAGCATCTCGATGGCGCGGTTGGAGATCACCTCGTTGGCGTTCATGTTGGACTGGGTGCCGGACCCGGTCTGCCACACCGTCAAGGGGAAGTGGCCGTCCAGCTTGCCGTCGATCACTTCCTGGGCGGCGGCCACCACGGTTCCGCCGATCTTCGGGTCGAGCCGGCCCAACGCCATGTTGGCCTCCGCCGCCGCGCGCTTGACCACGCCCAGCGCCCGCACCACGGGCAGGGGCTGCTTCTCCCAGCCGATCTTGAAATTGCCGAGCGAACGCTGGGACTGGGCGCCCCAGTACACGGCCGAGGCGACCTCCACGGGGCCGAAGGTGTCGGTCTCGGTGCGTGTGGCGGCCATGTTCGTCTCCCGTCGGTGACGGGAGCCTTTAGCACGCGGCCTAGGGGGAGCAACGCAGGAGAGGCCCAGCGGAACGCGAGCTTGGCCGCATCCATTCCGTCGGGAAGACGGAGCGAACCATGGCCGAGCCGATCACCCATCAGTACGTCGATGTCCAGGATGAGGCGCCGGATCTCGCCGTCCAGCTCCAGTCCACTCGTGAGGGCGTCACGATCGTCCTGCTGAACCGGCCCAAGCGCGGCAACGCCATCGGACCAGCCGAGGTCGCCGCCCTGACCGAGGCCTTCGTCACCCTGCAGGGAGCCGAGGGCGTGCGGGTGGTGTTCCTGCGCGGCGCTCGGGGCTGCTTCAGCATCGGCAGCGATCCGGCCCAGATGCGCGAGATGCTGGACATGCCCGAGGAGGACGCCCGCCTTCATTCTCTCCAGGTCGGTCAGATGCTGCACGCCCTGCACGCCATTCCGGCCCTCACCGTCGCCCTGGTGGACGGACCGGCGGTGGGGATCGGCGCGGGCCTAATCGCCGCCTGCGACACGGGGGCCGCCACCCACGCCTCCCTTTTCGCCTTCGCCGGCGCGCGCCTCGGCCTCAGCCCCGGCGCGCTGACGCCGTTCGTGGTGGAGGCGGTGGGTGTGCGGCAGGCGCGGCGGCTGTTCGCCTGGGGCCACAGCTTCGACGCCGCAGAGGCGCACCGCATCGGCTTGGTGGACGAGCTGGTGGAGGATGCGGCGGCGCTCGACGCCGTGCAGGACCGGCTGGCCAATGAGGCCCTGGCCAGCGCGCCCTCGGCGGTGGAGGCCGCCAAGCGGCTGGTCGCCCACGTGGCCGGCCGGCCTCTGGAACGCTCGGTGCTGGAGGACTCCGCGCGCCGCTATGCCCAACAATCGTCCACCGACGACGCGCGTGAAGGCGTCGCCGCCTTCCTGGAGGAGCGCAAGCCCGGCTGGTTCACCTGACTCGTCGTCAAACCCGCCCGTGGGTCCTAAGGTCGCGCGCCGGGAGGGCGACATGGACAGGGTGCTCGAACTAGCTGCCGCGGGTGGGCTAGCGGAGGAGGCGGCCCATGGCTCGACCCCTGAGGGAGGAACCGCAAAGCCCGCCCACACGCGCAGCACCTGCCTGAACTGCGGCGCCCACCTGCACGGCCGCTACTGCCACGCCTGCGGCCAGAGCAGCGACGACCACCACCGCTCCATCGTCCACCTGTTGTGGGAGGCGGTGGAGGGATTTACTCACCTGGACGGCCGCCTCGCGACGACCGTCCCCGCTCTGCTGTTCGGTCCGGGCAAGCTGGCGCGCGACCACATTGAGGGGCGGCGGATGCGCCACGTGCCGCCGTTTCGCATGTTCCTCATCACCCTGCTGGTCTTCATGTTCGCGGCCGAGACGGTGGTGAAGGGCGTCCATAGCCAGTCCGTTTCGGTCGCGAAGACGGCGGCCCAGCAGAGCTTTCAGGTCGGCAACCAGAAGGTGGTCGTGCTGCAGGCCAGGGACGCCGCGGAGGTCCGGGACGCCCTGGACGAGAGCGGACTGAACGGCCAGCACCAGGACCAGCTGAACGGCCGGATCCTGGGCTGGCTGAAGGCCCACATTCCCCGCGCCGCCGCCAACCGCGACTTCTACCTGATGCTGGTGTTCGAGTGGGCGCATCGGCTGGCCATCCTGATGCTGCCGATCCTGGCCGGCCTGCTCACCCTGCTTTACGTCTACAAGCGCCAGTTCTACGTCTACGACCACCTGGTGGTGTCGATGCAGTACCTGTCGTTCTGCTTCCTGCTCTGGGCGGTGATGTGGGTGCTGCCTTCGCCGGTGCAGGGCTGGCTGATGTGGCCCGCGGTCGCCTGGACGCCCTTCAACCTCTACCTGATCCTGCGCACCGCCTACGGCTCCAGCCGCATCGGCGCGGGCGTGAAGGCGCTGTTCGTCTGGACCGCCACGGTGGTGGTGTTCGGAACCCTGACCGCCGGCCTGCTGGTGTTCGCCCTGAATCAGGTTTGACAGCTATGCCCGTCGAGCCCCGACCTCCGACAAGCGGTGCTTCTTCTTAGGGCTCCTCCCCCATCACACGTGCGGGCGATAGGAGGGTGGTGAGGGCTGCAGCAGGCTGTAATCCCCTCCGCCGCGGCTCTGAGCCGTCCCGCCGCGCTTCCCGTCTCGGAGCCCAGAGCCTATCTAGCCCGGCGTGGCGTTGCACCTGATCAAGCTGGTCGTGGGGACCGACACGGTCGAGGACCTGCTGGCCTGGCGGCGCGCGGCCCGCGCGGCCGGCGAACGGGAGTGGAAGGTCCGCACCCGCCAGACCCCCAAGCGCGCCGAGGAGCTGGCCGAGGGCGGCTCCATCTACCGCGTGTTCAAGGGCGCCATCCTCTGCCGCCAGCCGATCCTGCGCATCGACACGGTGGGGGAGGGCAAGGCCAGCCGCTGCGAGATCGTGGTGGCCGAGACCGTCGTCCGGGTCGCCCCCACCGCGCGGCGTCCCTTCCAGGGCTGGCGCTACCTGCCCCACCACGAGGCGCCGGCCGACCTGGAAACGGTCGACGGCGAGGCGGCGGTGCCGAGCGAGCTGGCGCTCAGGCTACGGGAGCTGGGGGTCTGGTAAGCCGCGTCATGTCGCACGCGCAATTATTTGTGTAGATTTACATAAGCTCGGGAACATATCGGCGGGGGCCAAGCTTTAAAGACCCATACGATCCGTACTGCCGTTCGCTGGGTCTTCAGAAGATGTCTTCTAATCTCCTCCGCACCGGCCCGATGTCAAAGGCGGGTTTAGACCGGTGTGTTAGTGATGATCCGTTGTCGGACCTCTTTCAGCATCTTTAGATGATGTCCTCTAAAGCACTTCCCTGTCACCGAAAGTCGCC
Organism: uncultured Caulobacteraceae bacterium; assembly: GCA_937863535.1. Taxonomy (GTDB): domain Bacteria; phylum Pseudomonadota; class Alphaproteobacteria; order Caulobacterales; family Caulobacteraceae; genus CAHJWH01. The sequence continues at coordinate 4,854 of CALMGB010000205.1, read as the reverse complement.
ATAACAATGGACGAGACTTCAGACGCCGGCGACAAGATCATGCTTGTCGAAGAGCGGTTCAACATCGTCAAGACGGCCATTGAGACTGGGCGCGTAAAGATTTCGACCCGCGTCGAAGAACGGCGCGAGACGGTGAGGGACACGCTGCGCCACGAGGAGGTGGTGGTCGAGCGCGTCCCGATCGGGCGGATTGTCGACGTGCCCCCCGCCCCCAGGCAGGAGGGCGACACCTGGATCATCTCCGTCGTGGAGGAGACCCTAGTCCTTGAGAAACGTTTCCTCTTGAAAGAGGAAGTGCACGTCATTCGCACCTCCCGCCTCGAGCCTTTCGAGCAGGAGGTGACCCTCCGCGCCATGCACGCCGACGTGCAGCGTACCACGACCCCCATCCCCCAAGACTAGAAGGAAGGTTCCCATGCCCCGCACCCTTACGGCCATGTTCGACACCCGCGCCGCGGCGGAAGCCACGCGCGACAAGCTGGTTCAGGCCGGCGTCAGCAAGTCCGAAATCGACATCCAGGACCAGTCAACCTACGGCGGCGACACCGCCGCCGCGCCGCAGAAGGGCGGCCTGATGGGCGGCCTTCGCAACATGTTCAGCGCCCATGACGACCACCACACTTACGTGGAAGGCGTGAGCCGCGGCCACGTGCTGCTGAACGCCACGGTGAAGGACGCCGAAGCCACCAACGCCATCCAGGTGCTGGAGCAGAGCGACGCGATCGACCTTGACGCGCGCGAGAGCGAGTGGCGCCAGTCCGGTTGGACCGGCGGTGCTGACGCCTACGCCGAACCGGCGACCGACGCCTACCGCGCGCCTGCGACGGCCGCTTCGGGCGACGAGACCATCCAACTCGCGGAAGAGCGCCTGGTGGTCGGCAAGCGTGAGGTCGAGCGCGGAGGTGTGCGCGTCCGTTCCTACATCGTGGAGACGCCGGTGAGCCAGCAGGTGAGCCTGCGCGAGGAGACGGTGGACATCGAGCGACGCCCGGTGAACCGCGCGGTGGCTGCAGGTGACGACGCGTTCCGCGACCGCACCATCGAGATGCGCGAAACCGGCGAAGAGGCCGTCGTCGGCAAGGAGGCCTTCGTCACCGAAGAGATCGGCCTGCGCAAGGACGTCGGCCAGCGGACCGAAGAGGTTCGCGACACGGTGCGTCATACCGAGGTGGAAGTCGGCCGCATCGACGCCAGTGCGACCGATCCGTCGCTCACCGGCGCCACGCCCAAGCGGATCTGATCGGGACAAGGCGGCCGGGGGAGCCGCTTTGCTTGACCAAGGCTGACTAGACTGCGCCAGCGCCTCTGCGGAATCTCCGTAGGGGCGCTGCTGCTTTAATTGCCTTAGCTGCGGAGATTTGCGAAGCCGACATGCTGGTTAACGGCTTGGAAACTGAGTCAGGCGGCCAATTCCCCCTCCAAGCGTGGAGGACTGTCGTGCTGCAATCTTTCGCCGTATCTGTCCTGACGGAAAAGCCTCCGGGCGACCTGAGGCATACCCTGTGCATTGTCGAAGCGGGCAGCCTCGACGCAGCTGAGGCTCACGTTCTACATAGGCTTACCCAGGTCGGACATATCGTCAGGGGATTGCTGAGCCGGGCTGCGATCTTGAACGGCGAGATGGCAAGCGTCGACGAGGTCTAATCGAGACGCTATAGGTCGAGGCGCTAACGCTTCGTTAAGCGCCGTTGACCGGTGGGGGCACCCTGTAGGACTCTCCGCGCGCGTCGCGGGTGCGGCGCTCAGAGATTCGGAGCTCCCGCCATGTCCGAGACGGGCCAGCAGACCCCAGCTTTCAAACCGGCCTCCAACCTGGCCCCCAATCCAGCCCACGTCATCGTGCTCGGCAACGAGAAGGGCGGGGCGGGAAAGTCCACCGTGGCCATGCACTTGGTCTGCGCGCTTCTGCATGGAGGTGCGAAGGTGGCGGCGTTCGACCTCGACCTGCGCCAGCAATCGGTGGCCCGCTTCTTCTCCACCCGCCGGGCCTGGAGCGAAGCCAATGGCGTGGTGCTGCCCCAGCCCACCGTCCCGACCCTGTCAGACGACGACGCGGCGCTGTCCCGGCGCGAGCCGCAGGAGGCGGTGGACCGTTTCGACGAGGCGTTCGAGCGGGCGCGGGCGGAGGCGGAGTTCGTGGTCATCGACACGCCGGGCTCCGATACGCTCCTGATGCGCGCCGCCCATGGCCGCGCCGACCGCATCGTCACGCCGATCAACGACAGCTTCGTGGACTTCGACATGCTGGGCCACCTGGACCCGGTGACCCTGGAGCTGGCCAAGCCCAGCCTCTATTCCGAGACGGTGTGGGAGGCGCGCAAGACCCGTCTGACCACGGAGCGGCGCACCATCGACTGGTTGGTGCTCCGGAACCGCCTGGCCACCACCGAGAGCCGCAACCGCAAGCGCCTGGACGAGCGGGTGCAGACGCTGAGCAAGCGGGTGGGCTTCCGCGTCGGCCCGGGTCTGCGCGACCGGGTGATCTATCGCGAGCTGTTCCCCTTCGGCCTGACTATCGCCGACCTGTCCGCGACCGTGCGCCCGGTGGCGGTCTCGCTCAGCCACGTGGCGGCGCGCCAAGAGTTGCGAGCCATCATGCAGGCGCTGGGGCTGGAGGTGGAGCCGACGCCGGTCGCCACGCCCAGCTTCGGCCGTACGGTCACCGTGGACGTGGACAGCCGGGAGGACGAGGCGGCGTGAGGCGGAGCGCAGCCGCTTCGATCTGGGGTCCGGGCGCTAACCTTCGCCTCATCCTTAGGATGAGGCCGAACGTGAGGAGCGCGAGCCCAACACGTCTCTTTCCGGTCTAGGCTGGTGATCGGGCTGGCCATCCTCTTCGTCCTTGTGATGGTGCTGGTGGGCGGCCAGCGGCTAGGTGCGGGATTGCGCGGCGTGGCGGCGGTCTGGCGGCCGACCACGGGGTTGCTGTCGGTGGTGGTGATGATGGCCGCCGCCGTGCTGGCGATCCGGGAGGACTGGTGGATCGCCCTGCTGCTCGCGGCGCTGGCGGGCGCGCTCGCCCTGGCCGCCCGCAAACGCAAGGCGCTACAGCCCACGACGGGCGTCATGAGCCGGGCCGAAGCCCGCGCCATCCTCGGCGTGCCCGAGGGCGCGGGCAGGGAGGCGGTCGACGCCGCCTACCGCCGCCTCATCCGCTTCGCCCATCCCGACCAGGGTGGCACCGTAGGGTTGGCCGCCCAGCTCAATGCGGCGCGTGCGGCGCTGCGGGGCGGCTGACCCCGTGGCCACTCCCGCGAAGACGCCGGAGCCGCCCTACTACGCGGTGATCTTCACCTCGCTTCGGACGGAGGGGGACGGAGGCTATGCCGAGACGGCGGAGTTGATGCAGCAACTGGCCAAGGGAGAGCCCGGCTATCTCGGCTTCGAAAGTGCGCAGGAGGGCGAGTTCGAGATCACCGTCTCCTACTGGCGCGACGTGGAGGCCCTCACCGCCTGGAAGCGCCACATGGACCATGCCGCCGCGCAACGGCGCGGCCGCGAGCATTGGTACGCCGCCTACCAGGTCCGGATCGCCAAGGTGGAGCGGGAGTACGGCTTCGAGGCGCCGTGACTTTCCCTCTCCCGCAATGGGAGAGGGGTTATTCGTCGAACACTCTCGCGAACACCGTGTCCACGTGCTTGAAGTGGTAGGCGTTGTCGAAGAGCACGCCCAGCGCCTCGGGCGACAGCGCCGCGCTGACCTCCGGATCGGCGTTGAGGAAGTCCAGGAACTTCCCCTCTCCGCGCCAGACCTTCATGGCGTTCCTCTGCACGGCCGCGTAGGCGCCCTCCCGCGACAGGCCCTTCTGGGTCAGGGCCAGCAGCACCCGCTGGGAATGGACCAGGCCGCCTAGATGGTCGAGGTTGCGGGCCATGTTCTGCGGGTAGATCAGCAGCCGCTCCATCACACCCGCCAGCCGGCGAAGCGCGAAGTCCAGGTGGACGGTGGCGTCCGGGCCGATGCCCCGCTCCACCGAGGAGTGGCTGATGTCGCGCTCGTGCCACAGCGCCACGTCCTCCAGCGCCGGCGTCACCGCCGACCGCACCAGCCGGGCCAGGCCGGTGAGGTTCTCGGTCAGCACGGGGTTCCTCTTGTGCGGCATGGCGGAGGAGCCCTTCTGGCCGGGATCGAAGGCCTCCTCCGCCTCCAGCACCTCGGTGCGCTGGAGATGCCTGATCTCCACCGCCAGCCGTTCCACCGACGAGGCGACCACGCCGAGGGTGGCGAAGAAGGCGGCGTGGCGATCTCGCGGAATCACTTGGCTGGAGACCGGCTCCACCTCCAGCCCCATCTTCGCGGCGACATAGGCCTCCACCCGCGGGTCGACATTGGCGAAGGTGCCGACCGCGCCTGAGATGGCGCAGGTGGCGATCTCGGCGCGGGCCTCCACCAGGCGGCGGCGCGCGCGCACGAACTCGGCGTAGTGGCCGGCGAGCTTCAGGCCGAAGGTGGTGGGCTCGGCGTGGATGCCGTGGCTGCGGCCGAGCGTGGGGGTGAGCTTGTGCTCCAGGGCCCGCTTCTTC
>CALMGB010000205.1:0-320 GCA_937863535.1 uncultured Caulobacteraceae bacterium | reverse complement strand
GCTGCACCGCGAGGCAGGTGTCGAGCACGTCGGACGAGGTCATGCCCTGGTGCAGGAAGCGCGCCTCGTCCCCCACGATCTCGGCCACGTGGGTCAGGAAGGCGATGACGTCGTGCTTGGTGGTGCGCTCGATCTCGTCGATGCGCTCGGCGTCGAAGACGGCGTCCTTGCCCTTGGCCCAGATGGCGTCGGCGGCGGAGCGTGGGATGGTCCCCAGCTCGGCCATGGCGGAGGCGGCGTGGGCCTCGATCTCGAACCAGATGCGGTAGCGGGTCTGCGGGCTCCAGATGTCGGCGGCCACGGGACGGGAATAGCGGGGG
>CALMGB010000204.1 GCA_937863535.1 uncultured Caulobacteraceae bacterium | reverse complement strand
GGACGGGGCGGCCGCGTCCACAGCCGCCTCCTGCGGCGCGAACCGGTGCAGCCAGGCGGGCAGGTGCGGCTCGGCCCCGGCGAAGCGCGAAGGATGCAGGGTCGCCACCGAATCGGGGCCGAAGCGGCGCACCCGCCGGCCCTCCAGCTCCAGGTCGCGCACCTGTCCGGCCAGGCTCGGATGCTCGAAGGCGTCGTGCATGGGCCCCCACCAGCCCTTCACCTTGTCGATATCGGCACGCGCATTCACCCGTCCGGCGATCACCACCCGGTCGCGGGCGCGGGTCAGGGCCACGTAGAGCAGCCGCAACGCCTCCTGCGCCTCGCGGGCCTCGCGCAGCGCTCGCACCCGACCGGAGGCGGCGCAGTCGCCGGTCTTGGAGCCGCACCACAGGAAGCCGCCTTCCGGCGTCTCCAGCAGGGGCGAGCCCCGGGGCGCGCCGCCGGTGACCGTCTCGGGCAGGAAGACGATGGGCGCCTCCAGGCCCTTGGCGCTATGGGCGGTCATGATGCGGACCTCGCCGCCCTGGCCGGGCTCGCGTGGCGCGTCCATCTCGCGCTTCACGGTGATGTCGAGGCGCGCCACCTGGTCGGCGAAGCGCTCCAGGTCGCGCACGCCCCGGCCCTCCGCCGCCAGGGCCTGGGCCAGCACCTCGTCCAGCGCATCGCCGGCCTCCGACCCCAGCCGGGTGACGAAGCGCTGGCGCATCGATCGTCCCTCCCGGTCCAGGCGGCTGAACAGGTGCGAGTACAGGGTGAACGGCGGCTCTGAGGCCTGCGACCGCGTCCAGCCGACCAGGTCCAGCGCCGCGCGCCAGTCCGCCCGCTCGTCGGCGCGGCGCGACAGCTCGGCCCATAGCCGCCCCGCACGGCCCGTCCCATCCGGCCCCCGCGCCAGGGCGTACAGGCTGTCCTCGTCCACGTCGCAGAGCGGACTGCGCAGCACGGCCGCCAGCGTCAGGTCGTCGTGGGGAAACAGGGCGACGCGGGTGAGGGCCAGCAGGTCCTCGAACACCGGATGCTCGGACAGCCGCAGCCGGTCGGCCCCCGCCACCGGCACGCCGCGGTGCTTGCAGGCGCGCAGCAGCTCGGCGAACAGCGCCTTTCGCTTGCGTACCAAGATCAGCACGTCGCCGTACTCGGCCGGGCGGTAGGCCTTCAGCTCCTTGTCGTGCACCTGCTCACCCCGGCCGACCAGGCGCGTGATCTCCTCGGCGATGCGCTCGGCCAGGCGGCGGTAGGCGCCGGTGCGCCCCTCGGCGTCCAACGGCGCGTCCCAGGCGCGGCGGTCCTCCAGCGGCTCCTCCCGCTCCAGCTCCCACAGATCGATGGCCCCCTGGTCGCCGGTGCGCCTGGCGATGTGGCGCACCAGCTCCGCGGTCGCGTCGACGCGGGGCTGGAGCGCTCCGCCGTGGGGGGCGAACACGGCATCCACGAAGCCCAGCACCTGCGGGGTTGAACGCCAGGACTCCAGCAGCGGCACCCGGGAGAACCGGTGCTCCACGCCCGCCGCCAGCCCTTCGTAGCGGTCCGCTTCCTGCGCCAGCCGCTCGGGCTGGGCGCCCTGGAAGGAGTAGATCGACTGCTTCTCGTCGCCGACGATGAAGACCGTGCGGACCTCAGGGCGGCCCGGCGTGCCGGAACCGGAGAAGAACTCGCCGGTGAGCGCGCGCAGGATCTCCCACTGCTCGGGCGCGGTGTCCTGCGCCTCGTCCAGCAGCACGTGGTCCACGCCGCCGTCCAGCTTGTAGAGCACCCAGGCGGCGTCCTCGCGGTCGCGCAGCAGGGCCCGGGCCCGCGCCACCAGGTCGGTGAAGTCGAGCAGGCCGCGACGGGCCTTGGCCGCCTCGAACGCGTCCACATAGACGCTGGCCAGCGTCAGGGCGTGGACGCTCGCCTGCGCCACCCGCGCCGCCTTCACCTGCGCGGCCACATCCATGATCCGGTCCCGCTCTGCGACGAGGCGGCCCTGGAGCAGCGGGTCGCGCTTGAGGGCTGCGGCAGTGTCGACCCACTTGGCCGGCTCACCCTTGCCGGTGCAGAAGACCGCCAGGGCGTCGGAGCACCGCGCCTGCCCCCCGCTCGCCGCC
>CALMGB010000203.1:12282-12737 GCA_937863535.1 uncultured Caulobacteraceae bacterium | reverse complement strand
CTGCGCCGGGTCATCGGACGCTGCGCCTATGGATCCCGGCGTCCGCCGGGATGAGCGGAAAAGATCAAGCAGAGCGGCAAGATGCTCGAAGCCCGCGGTCACGCCACCTCCGGCAGGTGGTCCAGCAGCTTGTCGAGGGTGATCGGATAGTCGCGCACCCGCACCCCGCAGGCGTTGTAGACCGCGTTGGCGACCGCCGCGCCGACGCCGCAGAGGCCGAGCTCGCCCACCCCCTTGGCCTTCATGGGCGAGGAGATCGGATCGGTCTCGTCCAGGAAGATGAGCCGGTCGGGATCGAGGTCGGGCTGGTCGTCGAACCAGGCCTGACGCGCCGCCGCTACGTCCGGCCGGTCCTGCTCGCTCGCGTGGACCGCCCCTTTTTGCGGGGGATGCCGTGGCGGGCAAAGAAGCGCGACAGCCCGCTCGTGCTGGTCTGCAGGCCGTGCCCGGCCACC
>CALMGB010000203.1:0-12272 GCA_937863535.1 uncultured Caulobacteraceae bacterium | reverse complement strand
GATCGGTCTCGTCCAGGAAGATGACCTCCTGGTGCGGGATGTCGGCATGGACGGGCACGTGGTACTCGGCCAGGTCGTGGTTGACGAAGTAGCCGATGCGCTTGTCCACCACCGCCTCCTCCATCAGCGCCGCGCCCACCCCCATGGTCATGGCCCCGATCACCTGGCTGCGCGCCGACTTGGGGTTGAGGATGCGCCCGGCGGCGCAGACCGCCAGCATGCGGCGGATGCGGACCTCGCCGGTGGCGGCGGCCACGCCCACCTCCACGAAGTGGCCGGCGAAGGTGGACTGCTGGTACTCCTTGCCGAGGTCGCCGTACTCGATGGCGTCCTCGGCGGTCATGCCGCCCGCGGCCTCGCCCAGGGGCACGCGCCGGTCGCCCATCTGCACCTGGCCGTCGGCGAAGCTGACGTCGTCGGAGTTGGAGCCGAGCTTCTGGGCGATCTCGCCCCGAAGCTTGGTGCAGGCGGCGTAGACGCCCGCGGTGGAGTTGTTGCCGCCCCATTGGCCGCCTGAGCCGGACGAGGCCGGGAAGCTGGAATCGCCCAGCTGCACCACCACCTTGTCCATGCCCACGCCCATCATCTCCGCCGCCGTCTGGGCGATGACGGTGTAGCTGCCGGTGCCGATGTCGGTCATGTCGGTGGAGACGGTGACGATCCCGTCGTGACCCACCGCCACCCGCGCCGCCGACTTCATCAGCATGTTGTTGCGGAAGCCCGACGCCACGCCGACGCCCACCAGCCAGTCGCCCTCGCGCCGGGTTCCCGGCCTGGCCGGCCGCCGGCTCCAGCCGAACCGCTCGGCGCCGAGCTTCAGGCAGCCGACCAAGTCGCGGTGGGAGAAGGGGCGCTTGGGGTCTTCGGGATCAACCTGGGTGTCGTTGACGATGCGGAACTCGATCGGGTCCATGCCCAGCCGCTCGGCCATCTCGTCCATGGCGATCTCCAGGGCCATCAGGCCCGGCGCTTCGCCGGGAGCGCGCATGGCGTTACCCTCCGGCAGGTCGAGGGTCGCCAGATAGTCGGCGGTCAGCCGGTTGGCGCCGGCGTAGAGCAGCTTGGTCTGGGACACCGCCGTCTCCGGCTTGCCGCCCGGGAGGTCGCCCGACCAGCTCTCGTGCGCGATGGCGGTGATCTTGCCGTCGCGCTCGGCGCCCAGGCGGATGCGCTGCACCGTGGCGGGCCGGTGGGTGGTGTTGTTCATGGTCTGAGGCCGAGTGAGCGCCACCTTCACGGGCCGCCCCGCGGCGCGCGCGGCCAGGGCCGCCATCACCGCATCGCTCCGGATCCACAGCTTGGAGCCGAAGCCGCCGCCGACGTAGGGCGACACCACCCGCACCTGCGCCTTGTCGATCTGTAGCGTCTCGGCCAGATCGCGCACGGCCCAGGCGATCATCTGGTTGGACGTCCAGATGGTCAGCTGGTCGCCCTGCCAGGCCGCGAGCGTGGAGTGCGGCTCCATCATCATGTGGCTCTGGTCGGGGGTGGAGTACTTGCGGTCGATCTTTACCGGGGCGGCGGCGAAGGCGGGCTCGAACTCGCCCACCCGGTCCACAGGCCCGCTGCCGCTCCCCTCCCCGCTGCTGGCGCCCTTCGGAGGCGCGACGCCCACCTGGGCTGCGAGGTCGAAGTGGCCGGGCTCGCGCTGGTAGTCGATGCGGATCAGCCTGGCGGCCGAGCGCGCCTGCTCGAACGAGCTGGCCACCACGATCGCCACCGCCTGGTCGTAGTGCTCGATCTCAGGGCCGCCGAGCAGGTGGGCGGTGTGGTCCTTGGACTTGGCCAGAGGGCCGGCGTTCTGCCAGGTCACCACGGTGATCACGCCCGGGGCCGCCTTCGCTGCACCGAGGTCGATGGACTTGATGCGGCCCTTGGCGATGGCGCTGCCCAGGATGAAGCCGTAGGCCGGGTCGGCCACCACGTCGTGCCGCTCGTAGGCGTAGGGCGCATGGCCCGTGGTCTTCAGCGGACCGTCGACGCGGTCGTGCGGCTGGCCCACGACCTTGAGCTGGTCGATGGGGTTGGAGGTGGCGGGCGTGTCGAACTTCATCGGGCTCAGGCCTTCGCTTCGGCCAGGGTCGCGGCGAGCGTGCGCTCGGCCAGCGGCAGCTTGAACCGGTTCTCAGTCGTGGGGTGGGCGTCGGCGAGCAGGCGGGCGGTGACGGCCTTGGCCCCTTGCGGCAGAGCGGCCTCGGCCGCCTCCATCCGCCAGGGCTTGTGGGCTACGCCGCCCAGCGCGACCCGTCCCGTCCCGTCGCGGTGCACCACGGCGGCCACGGAGACCAGGGCGAAGGCATAGGAGGCGCGGTCGCGCACCTTCTTGTAGATCTGCACGCCGCCGACGGGCCTGGGCAGGGTCACCGCGGTGATCAGCTCGCCCCCGGCCAGGGTGGTCTCCACCTGGGGCGTGTCGCCGGGCAGGCGGTGGAACTCCGCGATGGGGATGACGCGGGTCGAGCCGTCGGGGCGCACCGTCTCCACCTCCGCATCCAGCACGCGCATGGCCACCGCCATGTCGCCCGGATAGGTGGCGATGCACTCTTCGCTGGCGCCGACCACCGCCAGCGGCCGGCTGAACCCGCCGATGGCCGAGCAGCCCGAGCCCGGGCGGCGTTTGTTGCAGGCCTGGTTGGTGTCGTAGAAGTAGGGGCAGCGGGTGCGCTGCAGCAGGTTGCCGCCCGTGGTCGCCTTGTTGCGCAGCTGGCCGCTGGCCCCGGCCAGGATCGCCCGGGACAGCACGGCGTAATCCCGTCGCACCCTCGGGTCGGCGGCCAGGTCGGTGTTGCGCACCAGGGCGCCGACGCGCAGGCCGCCCTCCGGCGTCGCCTCGACCTTGTCCAGGCCCAGGCCGTTCACGTCGATCAGGTGCGCAGGGGTCTCGACCTGCAGCTTCATCAGGTCCAGCAGGTTGGTGCCGCCGGCGATGAACTTGGCGCCGGGCGTGGCCGCGGCGGCCGCAGCGGCCTCGGCCGGCGAGCGGGCGCGCTCGTAGGTGAAGGCCTTCATGCCTGGGCTCCGGCGGCGGGCGCCTGGGCGACCTCGGTGATGGCCTCGACGATGTTGGAGTAGGCGCCGCAGCGGCAGATGTTGCCGCTCATGCGCTCGCGCAGCTCGTCCACCGTGACCGTCGAGGGGGCGGTCAGGTCGGCGCTGACATAGCTCGGCACGCCGGCCTCGATCTCGCCGAGCACCGCCACGGCCGAGCAGATCTGGCCCGGCGTGCAGTAGCCGCATTGATAACCGTCGTGCTTGACGAAGGCGGCCTGCATGGGATGCAGGTGCTCAGGGGACCCCAAGCCCTCTATGGTGGTGATCCGGTCGCCCTCGTGCATGACCGCCAGGCTGAGGCAGGCATTGATCCGCCGCCCGCCGACCATCACCGTGCAGGCGCCGCACTGGCCGTGGTCGCAGCCCTTCTTGCTGCCGGTGAGATGCAGGTGCTCGCGGAGCGCGTCCAGCAGGGTGGTGCGGGTGTCGAGTTCCAGGGCGTGAGGTTCGCCGTTCACCTCGAAGCTCACCTTGGCCATCGACGGCTTGTCCGGCGCCTGCGCCTGCGCCTTGGGCGCCGCCACGGCGCTCACCGCCACGGACGCCGCACTGGCGACCAGCACCCCGCGTCGGGACAGTTCGAGATCGCCCGCATCAGCCATAGTCCTGCTCCGTGCATGGCCGCAGACTTGGCGCTCTGGGGCGGTCTAGGCAACCCACCCCCCCGTCCTCTTTGGGGAAGGCCGCGAGCCGCTGCGCTTGAGGTCCATGATCGGGCTCCGTGGCGTGGGGCCCAACCCACCGGGCGCTCGTTCGGGCGGCGGATCGAACCCGGCCGGAGCGGCGGTCGAAGAGCGGCGGTCGAAGATCGGAGCGCGAGGCCAGGAACGCGGCGCGGCCCGCGCCGTTGGCCAAGGCATGAAGCCGGTGCTCATGGCCTTGACGGCGGCGACGATCGCAGGGGCCCAAGGGGTGGCGGCGTCGCCGTTGAGCCGCTACGTGGACCATGCGCGGGTGCTGGTGATCTCGGCCCCGGCGGCGGGCGACCCGGAACTCCGCCGCCAGGACGCCGCGCTTGGGGCGCAGGCCTCCGGACTGGAAGCCCGGCACGTGATGGTGGTGCGCGCAGTCGGCGCGGCCGCGTACGGCCTGAGGGCCGGGGAGGCCGGCGCAGCTGATGTCCGCACGGCCGTCGGCCTGCCCGCCAACCTCTTCGGCATAGCCCTCGTGGGCAAGGATGGCGGCGTGAAGCTGAGGCGGCGGGAGCCGATCTCGACGGATGAGCTGTTCGGCCTCATCGACGCCATGCCCATGCGCCGCAACGAGATGCGCCGGGACGAAATGCGCCGGGACGAGATGGGTCGGACCAAGACGCCAGGGGCGAGCCCAGGATGAAGGCCGCGCGCCGGTGGCCGCGCCACGCCTGTAGCCGTAGTCTCGGTTCGCCGGGGTGAGCGGCGAAATCCGCCCGGATCAGGGGTTGCCCGGCGGGGCTCGCCTGGACTGGCGCACGGTGGTCGTCCTGCTGGCGCTCGCCTTCGTCCTGCACGTGCTCACCTGGGTGCTGCTGCCCTTCGTGATGGCGGCCATCGTGAGCTTCATCTGCGAGCCTCTGGTGCGTACGCTTCAGCGGTGGACCCGCCAGCCGCGCTGGCTCGCCGCCGTGGAGGTCTGGCTGGTCCTCTTTGCTCTGGGCGTGGGCGCAGGCGCGGCGGGCGGGTTCGTCGCCGCACGCCAGCTGTCCCACCTCGGCCTGAACGGGGCGGACCCACTGCGCGCGGCCCTGGGCCGGCTGCTCGGGCCCGGAGGGGTCCAGGCCTTCGGCCTGCACCTGACCGCCGACCAGGCCGCCGACAGCCTGGAGTCCCACCTGAAGTCCGGGCTGCTGCTGGCTCCGGCGGCGCGCCTGGGCGGGATCCTGCTCGCCGCGGCGGCGAGCGGCGTGCTGTTGGCGGCGGCCAGCTTCTACATGATGCTGTCAGGACCCGCACTGGCGCGCGGCGCGATCTGGCTGGTTCCGCCGTCGCAGCGGGAGGGTCTGGAACGGGTCCTGCCTAGGATGCTGACGGTGTTCAGGCGCTTCTATGTGGGCGTACTGGTGATCGTGATCTTCACCGCGCTGATGGTCTGGCTCGGCTACGGGCTGGTCCTGCACGTGCCCGGCGCGCCTCTGTTGGCCGTGGTGCTGGGCGTGATGGAGACGGTGCCGGCGGTGGGGCCCCTGATCTCCGCCAGCCTCGTCATCGTCCTGGCCCTGCAGCGGCACAGCCTGGCGGCCATGGCCCTGATGGTGGGCTATGGGATGACCCTGCGCTTCGTCATCGACGACGTGGTGGCGCCCCCCGTGCTCGGGCGCTCGGTGGCGGTGCACCCGGTGGTGGTGATGTTCGCCTACGCCGTAGGCGGCGTGCTGTTCGGGGTCACGGGCCTGCTTCTCGCCGTCCCCGCCGCCGCCTGCACCCGCATATGGCTGCAGGCGGCGTATGGAGAGGAGGACGGCGTCGCGTCGGCGAAGGGCTGAGCGGTCTCAGGACGACGCGCGTCGCCCGGGTGGAGAGGTGGGCTGTGATGCGGGAAGCCGGATCGGCGCGCCGACGCTTGCTCCTGCGGGCCACAGTCTCTAGACCCGCCGCTTAGCCCTATTTCCGCACGGCCTCTGGCGCGCGCCTCCGCGTGGCCTGCCCTCGCCGCGCGCGCGAGACGCCTGATGCCGAAGCGGACCGACATCTCCTCTATCCTGATCATCGGCGCCGGCCCCATCGTCATCGGCCAGGCCTGCGAGTTCGACTATTCCGGCGTCCAGGCCTGCAAGGCTTTGCGGGCGGAAGGCTACCGGATCGTGCTGGTCAACTCCAACCCAGCCACCATCATGACCGATCCGGAGCTGGCCGACGCCACCTACATCGAGCCGATCACGCCGGAGATGGTGGAGAAGATCATCGCCAAGGAGCGGCCCGATGCGCTGCTCCCCACCATGGGGGGCCAGACGGCGCTGAACACCGCCCTGGCGCTGGAGGCGTCGGGCTGCCTCGCCCGCTACGGCGTCGAGATGATCGGCGCCCGCGCGGAGGTGATCGACAAGGCCGAGGACCGGCAGAAATTCCGCGACGCCATGGACAAGCTGGGTCTGGAGAGCCCCCGCTCCCGCGCCTGCCATACCCTGGCCGAGGCGGTGGAGGCGATGGAGTTCGTCGGCATCCCGGCCATCATCCGCCCGAGCTTCACCCTGGCCGGCACCGGCGGCGGCATCGCCTACAACACCGAGGAGTTCCGCGAGATCGTGGAGCGGGGCCTGGACGCCTCCCCCACCACCGAGGTGCTGATCGAGGAGAGCGTGCTCGGCTGGAAGGAATACGAGATGGAGGTGGTGCGCGACGTGGCCGACAACTGCATCATCGTCTGCTCGATCGAGAACATCGACCCGATGGGCGTGCACACCGGCGACAGCATCACCGTGGCCCCGGCCCTGACGCTCACGGACAAGGAATACCAGCGCATGCGCGCCGCCTCCATTGCGGTGCTGCGCGAGATCGGGGTGGAGACCGGCGGCTCCAACGTGCAGTTCGCCGTCAATCCTCGCGACGGGCGCATGGTGGTGATCGAGATGAACCCGCGGGTGTCCCGGTCCTCGGCGCTCGCCTCCAAGGCCACGGGCTTCCCCATCGCCAAGGTCGCTGCGCGCCTGGCGGTGGGCTACACCCTCGACGAGCTGACCAACGACATCACCGGCGCGACGCCCGCCGCCTTCGAGCCGACGATCGACTACGTCGTCACCAAAATCCCCCGCTTCGCCTTCGAGAAGTATCCGGGGGCCGAGCCGCACCTGACCACCTCGATGAAGTCGGTGGGCGAGGTGATGGCCATGGGCCGCACCTTCAAGGAGAGCGTGCAGAAGGCGCTGAGGGGACTGGAGACCGGCCTGACCGGCTTCGACGAAATCGCCATCCCGGGCGCCGACAGCGACGACGAGGGGCAGGCCAAGGCGGCGGTGCGCCGGGTGCTGGGCCAGCCCACCCCCGACCGGCTGCGCGTGATCGCCCAGGCCTTCCGTCACGGCCTGAGCGTGGCGGAGATCGAGGCGGCCTGCAGCTACGAGCCCTGGTTCCTGCGCCAGATCGAGGAGATCGTGCAGGCCGAGGCGCGGGTGCGGGCTTCGAGACGCACCTTCGGCGCTCCTCATGACGAAGATGGCGGGGCTCCCCTTCGCCATCCCGAGGAACCCGCTTCGGCAGGCGTCTCGAAGGACGCACGCGATCTGCGTCGACTCAAAGCCATGGGTTTCTCCGACGCCCGCCTAGCCACCCTCATGGGCCGCAGCGAAGCGGAGGTGCGCAGCCTGCGCCACGCCTTGAACGTGCGCCCCGTCTTCAAGCGGGTGGACACCTGCGCCGCGGAGTTCGAGGCGAAGACGCCCTACATGTACTCCACCTATGAGAGCGGCGCGCTGGGCCAGCTTCCCGAGGATGAAAGTCGACCCTCTGAACGGCGCAAGGCCATCATCCTCGGTGGCGGCCCCAACCGGATCGGCCAGGGGATCGAGTTCGACTACTGCTGCTGCCACGCCGCCTTCGCCCTGGCCGACCTCGGGATCGAGTCGATCATGGTCAACTGCAACCCGGAGACCGTCTCCACCGACTACGACACCTCAGACCGGCTCTACTTCGAACCGCTCACAGCCGAGGACGTGCTGGAGCTGATCCACGTGGAGCGGCAGGCCGGGACCCTGCTCGGCGTCATCGTCCAGTTTGGCGGCCAGACGCCTCTGAAACTCGCCCGCGCGCTGGAAGCCGCCGGCGTGCCGATCCTGGGCACCACGCCGGACGCCATCGACCTGGCCGAGGACCGCGAGCGCTTCCAGCAGGCGATGCAGCAGATCGGCATTAGGCAGCCGGTGAACGCCTTCGCCCGCTCGCCGGAGGAGGCCAAGACGGCGGCTCACCAGGTGGGATACCCCGTGGTGATCCGGCCCTCCTATGTGCTGGGCGGCCGGGCCATGGAGATTGTGCGCGACGACGAGCAGCTGGCCCGTTATGTCCGCGACGCCGTTCAGGTCTCGGGCGACAGCCCGGTGCTCATCGACCAGTATCTCAGCCGCGCGACCGAGGTCGATGTGGACGCCATCTGCGACGGCGAGACGATCTTCGTGGCCGGGATCATGGAGCACATCGAAGAGGCCGGGGTGCATTCCGGCGACAGCGCCTGCTCCCTTCCACCCTTCTCTCTGCGTCCGGAAACCATCGCCGAGCTGAAGTCGCAGACAGAACGCATGGCGAGAGCGCTCAACGTCCGTGGTCTGATGAATGTGCAGTTCGCCATAGAGGAGCCGCTCGGCCCCGAGCCCCGCATCTACGTGCTGGAGGTCAATCCCCGAGCCTCGCGCACCGTTCCGTTCGTGGCCAAGGCGATCGGCAAGCCGGTCGCCGCCATCGCGGCCAAGGTCATGGCCGGGGAAAGGCTGGCGACCTTCGCCCTGAACGACAGGCCTGGCGACCACGTGGCGGTCAAGGAGGCGGTGTTTCCCTTCGCGCGCTTCCCAGGCGTCGACACAGTGCTCGGGCCTGAGATGCGCTCCACGGGAGAGGTGATGGGGCTGGACTGGCGACGTGAGGGGGAGCCGCCGGAAGCCGCCTTCGCCCGCGCCTTCGCCAAGAGCCAGTTGGCCGGAGGCACGAAACTGCCCAGCGGCGGTGCGGTCTTCATCTCCGTAAAGGATGCGGACAAGAGCTTCGTCCTGGAACCCGTCCGCATCCTGGCTGCGCAGGGGTTTCGCATCGTGGCGACGTCCGGCACGGCCGACTTCCTGCGCCGCGAAGGCGTCGCCGCGAAACCGGTGAAGAAGGTGCTGGAAGGCCGCCCGAACATCGTGGACCTGATGAAGAGCGGTGAGATCAGCCTGGTGTTCAACACCACCGAGGGCCGCCAGTCCCTGCAGGACAGCTTCTCGCTGAGGCGGACGGCGCTGATGGGCAAGATTCCCTACTACACCACCACGGCGGGGGCCCTTGCGGCGGCCCAGGCCATTGCGGCGGTGGCGGCGGGCACGTTGGAAGTCCGCCCGCTGCAGAGCTACGCCTGAGGCCTACCGGGCGGGAGGCGCTGCGGCGTGGATCGCGCCGATGTGGCGCTGCACGATGACGTGGGTCTCTGCGGCGAACGCCCTGAAGTCGCCGCCGCCGCCCTCCTTGGCCTCCATGGCGAAGGCGGCCCCGTCGGCGGCGTGGATCGCCGACATCTGGTCCATATAGGCGGCGTCGAAGGCGGGACCGGAGAGCGATTTGAGGTGGGCGAGCTTGCCCTCGAACTCCGGGTTCAGGTCAGCCGCGAAGCTGATTCCCTCGCGGCCGGCGACGGCCTTCAGCTTGTCGCCCACCGGCGTGTGGTCGTGCGCCTCCATGGCGCCGAAGTCGCGGATGTCCGGGGTGGAGCCCTTCTGGTCGGCGATCTTGCCGGCCTGCACCTCGAACATCCCGCCCTGTGAGACCTTGGCCACGAAGACTCGATCCGCGGGCGTGGCGGCCGCAGCCGCCATCTGGGGCGTTGTGGCGAGCATAGCCAAGGCCAGCAGCGTGGCTGCAGTTCGGGTGGGGAGCATGGCTGGACCTCTAGGCTTCCCCTCGGCAATGCCGCATAGCGGAGTGGGTTCCTGATCTGGAACTCACGGCCGTGAATTCGGTTGGCCTCGAAGTCCGGTGAGGATGAGGATCAAGAGCATGACCAAGACACTGAAGCCCGGCGACAAGGTCAAGTGGGGCGCGAGCCAGGGCGAGACCCACGGCGTAGTGGAGAAGAAGCAGACCACCGACACCAAGATCAAGACCCATGAGGTCACGGCTTCCAAAGACGATCCGCAGTACATCGTCAAGAGCGACAAGACCGGCGCCGAGGCGGCGCACAAGCCGGACGCGATCCGCAAGGGATGAGCGAGCCCGCCGCCGACCCGCCACCCCAGCGCCTATCCAGCCGGCTAAACTTCACCGGACTGCAGTTCATCCTGTTTGCAGGCGCCGGCCTGGTGGGGCTCGCGGCGCTTCTGGCGGCGGGCTTAGCCTTCGGGTTGGCGCTAGCGGGGGCCGCTATGCTCGCGATCCTCGTGCTGGTGGTCTGGTTCGTCGCCGCCAACCTGATCGGCGATGGTCGACGGACGCGACCGCCCCGGCTGTAAGCTGAACACTTGCCGTTCCGGGCTGCTGAGGCATCGAGCCGGTTTCGGGCGTCCTTCGCGGCGAGCGGCGCGGGAGCCGACGTATCACCTCAGCCTCGCTTCGAGGCGCCGGGCGGCCTGCTCCAACCCGCAGGTCTTGCGGATTTTAGGAGCGCGACCTACTTTCGACGGCCGGTTTCGCCGCCAACTACCGGCGATCTCTTATTCGCAACGGGCGAGGCCGATCGAGCCACGATGGAAAAGGTACCTATGACCGGCGGGGGCTATCGTTCCCTCGACGATGAGCTGAAGCGGCTGAAGTCCGTGGAGCGGCCGAGCGTCATCGCCGCCATTTCAGAGGCTCGGCAGCATGGCGATCTGTCCGAAAACGCGGAGTACCACGCCGCGAAGGACCGCCAGGGCTGGATCGAAGGGCGGATCGCCGAGATCGAGGATAAGCTGAGCCGCTCCCAGGTGATCGACGTCTCCAAGCTTTCCGGCAAGCAGGTCAAGTTCGGCGCTACGGTCACCGTAGTTGACGAGGACACCGAGGATGAGGCCCGCTACCAGATCGTCGGCGAGCACGAGGCCGACGTGAAGCAAGGCAGGCTTTCTCTCACCTCGCCGCTCGCCCGGGGGATGATCGGCAAGGAGATGGGGGACGTGGTCGAGGTGACCACGCCTGGCGGGGTCAAGGCCTACGAGATATTGAAGGTCGAGTGGGTTTGACGGCGCCCTGGGGAGGCGCTTGACCGCGCCGCTCCGTATCTGGGCGGTTTCGGACGGACGTGCGGGCATCGAAGCCCAGGCGCTGGGGCTCGCCGAGGCGGTGGCCAGGCTGAAACCGGCCGAGATCGTCTGCAAGCGAATAGCTTGGCCGCGCTGGATGCACCGCGCCCCCACCCAACTGATGCCGGCCTGGCGTGGTATGCTGGCGAGTGGCGGCGGGGAGCTGTCGCCGCCCTGGCCTGATCTCTGGATAGGCAATGGTCGGGCCAGCGTGCCCCTGTCCATCGCCGCGCGGCGATGGACCTCTGGCGCGACCTACGTGGTCCAGCTGCAGGACCCGCTGCGGCCGTGCTGCCTGTTCGATCTCGTCGCACCGCCCAACCATGACGGACTCGGCGGCCCCAACGTCTTTGGCGTAACGGGCGTCCCCCATCGCGTGACCCCCGAGCGGTTGACCTCCGAACTCGACGCCTTCCGCGCGCGGCTCGACCGATGTTCCAGGCCCCACGTGGTCGTGCTGATCGGCGGGCGGTCGAAGGCTTTCGACCTGTCGCCCGAGCGCGCCGAACGGCTGGCCCGCCAGATCGGGGATGCGGTGCGCGAGAGCGGCGGTACCCTGCTGTTGACCTTCTCCCGTCGCACGCCGCCGCAAGCCGAGGCGTCGATGCGGCGCGCGCTCGGGGGACTTCCAAGCCTGATCTGGGACGGCGAAGGACCCAACCCGTACTTCGCCTTCCTGGGTACGGCCGACGTCATTCTGGTGACGGAGGACTCGGCCAACATGCCGACCGAGGCGGCGGCCACGGGGCGGCCGGTGTATCTGCTCGACATGGACGGACGTCAGGCCCGCAAACAGCGCTTCCGCGCCGAACTGGCCGAGCTGGGCATCGCGCGCCGCTTCGAAGGGCGGTTGGAGTCCTGGACCTACCCTCCCCTCAGGGAGACCGAACGACTGGCGGCGGAGGTGCTGCGACGGATGGCGGAACGCGCGGGCGCCGGGACCTAGAACGCCGGTCCTAGAACTGCAGCTCGGGGTGGGCCGAGCCTGGATAGGCTGTCTCAGGCATGTGCAGGGTGAAGGTGGCGCCGGCGCCCGGCTCGCTCTCCAGCGCCACCCAACCGCCATGCAGCTCCACCAGGGCCTTGACCAAAGCCAACCCCAGGCCCGGGCCGCCCCGGTCCCGCCCCACGAAACGGTCGAAGATGTGGGCCTGGACGTGGAAGGGGATGCCGCGGCCCGTGTCCTTGACGCGGATCTTCACCTCGCCGAGCGTGCGCTTCGCGTCCAGCACCACCTCGCCGCCGGCGGGCGTCGAGCGGATGGCGTTGATCATCAGGGGGTCGAGCGCCTGGGCCCGCCTGCGGCCATCGGCGCGGATCACTCCGGACGGGTCGTCACAGACGCGGATCA
>CALMGB010000202.1 GCA_937863535.1 uncultured Caulobacteraceae bacterium | reverse complement strand
GACAGGGCCGGCGTCGGTCGCCACCAGCCTCGGCTGGGCGTCCGGGCTGTGCACCAGGTAGCCGACGTCGCCCGGCCGCAACGCGCAACCGCCGAGCGAGAGGGCCGCCGCCAGCAGCGCTGTCGAGACGACTGCAACCCGAGCCTGGAAGCCGCGGCGGGTCGCAGGGCGGAAGATGACTGCAGCCATGGAGGCTCCGGTTCTCGATGTCTGGATTGGAGGGACGGACAGCCCGGCGATCGGCGGAGCCGTGGCGGAAACGACCAGAGACGCGTTCGGTTCGACCGCGTGCGCCAAGGCCGTTGGACCAAGCCGGCGACCTGTGCAGGTCGAGCCGGGTGACGCCTTTGTTATAGACACCCCCGGGGGCGCTGGTTACGGAATGCTTAAGGCGTGATCACTGCTGCGTGATGCACTGCAGCATGGCTCGACTCGGAACGGTTGCAGGCGCACCTTCGTTGTGGCTGGGCTTGGTAGATCAAGGGGCTGACAGGTAGATGACCGACGTCGTTCTGACACTTCCCGTGAAGATCGGAGAGGAGGCGATCTTGTTCGGCCGCTTCCTCAACCGCTTCATGGAAAGCCGGTCGGACGAGGCCGAGCAGATGGCCCCCTTCAGCGACGCCCCCTACATGATGGTCCGCTCCGACCCGCTGGACGGCCAGGAGCTGAAGGTGCTGACCTTCCAAGAGACGAGCGTGGCCTCGGCCTTCTCCTCCGGCTGGGCCAAGCTCTGCAAGGGCGCCGCTGGCGCGCGCTCCTGAGGGCCTAGGCGGCCCGAGGGCCGCGGGATGACATGTACGCGCTGTCGGGGTTGCGGATCGCCATAGCCGGCGCCGGCGTGTTCGGTCTGAGCATCGCGGCGCTGTGCGCCCGGAGGGGCGCGAAGGTCGTGCTGTTCGATCCTCGCCCACCGGGCCGGAACGCCTCCGGCGTTGCGGCCGGGATGTTGGCGCCGGCGCTCGAAGCCGTTCTGGAACAGCACTCTAGGAACGATTACGAGCTTCTCCGCCGGGGCTACTCGGCCTGGCCGGCCTTTGCGGCCGAGGTCGGGATCGCCGCCCCGACGGAACTGGAGGCTGGCGCGATCTATCTCGGACCCGAGGCTGAGGTCGCGCATGTGGCCGCCGGGCTTGCCGCCCTGGGCGCGGCGGCGGAAAGGCTGAGCCCGGCGGAGGCGAGACGGCTGCAGCCTGGCCTGGCGGCCGGCGACCACCACGCCCTCTACATCTGCGAGGACGGCCGGCTCGACCCGCAGGTTGTGTTGCGCGATCTCCAACACGTGCTGCTCGACCTGGGTGGGGAGGTCAGCGCCCAACCCCTGACAGCATTCACCGCAACCGCGTTCGAGGCGGTGATCCTGGCGGCGGGCTACGACAGCCGCAGCTGGGCGGCGGAGGCGCCTGAACTCGCCTGCCTGCAGCCCATCAAGGGTCACGTCCTCCACTATGCGGGCGGGGTCGTCTCGGGCCCGGTGGTGCGCAGCCCCACCGGCTATGCTGCGCCGCAGAATTCCGGGACGGTGTTCGGCGCCACCATGGAGGCAGGCCGCTCAGATCTTGGGCTGGATCCCATGCTCGTCTCAGGCCTGGAGCAGGCGGCGGCCGACCTGTTCCCCGTCCTTGCTCGTATTCCGTTCATGGCCTTGACGGGCGTGCGCGCCACCACCCCGGACGGCCGACCGCTGGTCGGGCGCACGGCCAGCGGCCTCTACGCCGCCACCGGCGCCCGGCGGAACGGCTGGCTTGTCGCCCCCTTGGTCGCCGAAGCCATGGTGCAGGCCCTTCAGGGCGCCGCGCCTGAGCCGGCCTTCGACCCTGCCCGCTTCGCCGCCGCGCTCACGAACGCTTGATCTCCAGGCCGATTTTGCCTATCTGAATGCCCATCCCACACGCAGACGTGCGGTCGTGCGGCCATCTGGCTGTTCACGCCCGCTTCCGGCGCTGTCCTTCGGGGCGGCGGTCTTGTCTGCGGAGGCCTACCGGAAACAGGAACGACGACCCCCATGGCCCTGCCAGACTTCAACATGCGCTCGATGCTCGAATCGGGCGCCCACTTCGGTCACCAGACCCACCGCTGGAACCCGAAGATGGAGCGCTTCATCTTCGGATCGCGCGCCAACATCCACATCATCGACCTTTCGCAGACCATCCCCCTGCTGCACCAGGCCCTGCTCAAGGTGCGCGAGGTCTCGGCCAGCGGCGGCCGGGTGCTGTTCGTGGGCACCAAGCGCCAGGCCCAGGACCCGGTGGCCAACGCCGCCAAGCGCTGCGCCCAGTATTACGTCAACCATCGCTGGCTCGGCGGCACCCTGACCAACTGGCGCACCATCTCCGGCTCCATCGCACGCCTGCGTGAACTGGAGGGCGTGCTCGAAGGCCATGGCGAAGGGCGCACCAAGAAGGAGCTGCTCACGCTCACCCGCGAGAAGGAGAAGCTTGAGCTGTCCCTTGGCGGCATCAAGGACATGGGCGGTATCCCCGACCTGATGTTCGTGATCGACACCAACAAGGAAGCCATCGCCATCCAGGAGGCGCGCAAGCTCAACATTCCGGTGGTGGCCATCCTGGACACCAACTCCGATCCGGACGGCGTGGCCTATCCGGTGCCGGGCAACGATGACGCGGCACGCGCGCTGCAGCTCTACTGCGACCTGGTGGCTGATTCGGTGTTGGACGGCTTGGCCACCGGTCAGGCGGCCTCTGGCGTCGATCTCGGCGCGGCGGAAGCGCCCTCGCTGGAGCCGGCGCTCCGCCAAACCGCGGCCGCGCCGGCCCAGGATGAGGCGCCCGCCAAGCGGACCGAAGAGGCGCTGGACGCCGCGACGGTCGAGCCCGCTTCGGCCTGATCTACCTAATCCGCTCATCCCGGTGAACGCCGGGACCCAGATCGTAACGCTCTGACGTCTGCGATCCGAGATCTGGGTCCCGGCGTTCGCCGGGATGAGTGATAGCTCAACTGAATTGCGCGGCCCGGGTCTCCCGGGCCGCTTTCACACATGAGGAGAAGAGGGTCATGGCCGAAATTACGGCTGCGCTCGTGAAAGAGCTCCGCGAGAAGTCCGGCGCGGGCATGATGGACTGCAAGAAGGCGCTGACCGAAACCGGCGGGGACATCGAGGCCGGCATGGACTGGCTGCGCACCAAGGGCCTGTCCAAGGCCGCGAAGAAGGCTGACCGCATCGCCGCCGAGGGCCTGATCGCCATCGCGCTCCGCACCGACGGTCAAGGCATGACCGGCGTCGCCGTCGAGGTGAACGCCGAGACCGACTTCGTCGCCCGCAACGAGAAGTTCCAGGCGGCCGCCCGGGCCACGGCCAGAACCGCGCTCGACATCGAAGGCGGCGTGGACAAGCTCGCCGGGGCCAAGACCGAGAGCGGCGAGACGGTGAGCGAGATGCTCACCACCCTCATCGCCACCATCGGCGAGAACATGACCGCGCGCCGCATGGCCCGCTTCGTCGTGCCGCAAGGCGTGGTCGCGGCCTACGTCCACAACGCTGTAGCGCCCGACCTCGGCCGCATCGGCGTGCTGGTGGCGCTGCAGTCGTCCGCAGACCACGCCAAGCTGACGGAGATGGGCCGCAAGATCGGCATGCATATCGCCGCCACCTCGCCCCTGTCGCTCTCGGCGGACGACATCGACCCCGCGGCGGTGGAGCGCGAGCGCGCCATCTTCTCCGAACAGGCGCAGGCGTCCGGCAAGCCTCCCCAGGTCATCGAAAAGATGGTCGAGGGCCGCATCCGCAAGTTCTATGAGGAGGTCGTGCTGCTGAAGCAGGCCTTCGTCATGAACCCCGACCAGACCATCGAGCAGTTCGTGGCCGAGCAGGCCAAGGCGCTCGGCGCGCCCATCGCCCTCACCGGGTTCGTGCGGCTAGCGCTGGGCGAGGGCGTTGAGAAGGGCAAGGACGACTTTGCCGGCGAAGTGGCGGCGCTGACGGGGCAGTAGGCGTCTCGCTTAGATGCTCTTCCTTTGGGGGAGCTGTCGGCGAAGCTGATTGAGGGGGCCAGCTTGGCGCCGGCCGCGTAGCCCCCTCCAACAGCTTCGCTGGTCCCCTCTCCCAAGAGGGGACGATCAAGAGGGGCAAGGCGTCGCGCTCTGACGTTCGTAGGTGCGCGCCGCCACCCGATCAGTAATGTAGGCGGCCGTATCGGCGCGCGAGGTTGAAGACATGACCCCCTCCCTCGCTCCCGCTCCCCCGCCGCTCCGCTTCCGCAAGGTGCTGCTGAAGGTCTCGGGCGAGGTGCTGATGGGCGACACGCCCTACGGCATCGACATGAACACCGTCGACGGAGTGGCCCGGGACGTCGCCGAGATCGTCAAGCTCGGCGTCGAGCTCTGCCTGGTCATCGGCGGCGGCAACATCTTCCGCGGCCTGTCCGGCGCCGCCAAGGGGATGGATCGAACCTCCGCCGATTACATGGGCATGCTGGCGACGGTGATGAACGCGCTCGCCATGCAGAACGCCCTGGAGCGCCACGGCGTGGACACCCGGGTCCAGTCCGCCATCCCCATGGCCCAGGTCTGCGAGCCCTATATCCGCAGGCGGGCCGTGCGCCACCTGGAGAAGGGCAGGGTGGTGATCTTCGCCGCCGGCACCGGCAACCCCTTCTTCACCACCGACACGGCTGCAGCCCTGCGCGCCGCCGAGATGGGCTGCGACGCCCTGATGAAGGGCACCAGCGTCGACGGCGTCTACACCGCCGACCCCAAGCGCGACCCGACGGCCCGGCGCTACGACCCGCTGAGCTATCTGGAGGTGTTGTCCCAAGACCTCAAGGTCATGGACGCCTCGGCCATCAGCCTGATGCGGGAGAGCGGCATCCCCATCGTGGTGTTCTCGATCCGCAAACCCGGCGCGCTGGTGGACGTGATGCTGGGGCGGGGTGTGCACACCGTGATCACCGAGAAGCCGCTCGCCGCTGTTTAGGGTGGCGCTCTACGCCGCCGACTTCCAAGGCCTGGACTTAACCTGTGTGATCACCGAGACGTGAGCCCTATGAGCAAGCCCGACCTCTCCAAGTACGACGACCGGATGGCCAAGGCGGTGGACGCGCTGAAGGACGAGTTCGGCGGCCTGCGCACCGGCCGGGCCAACGCCGGCCTGCTGGAGCCGATCACGGTGGAGGCCTACGGCTCCACCATGCCGCTGAACGCGGTGGGCTCGGTCAGCGTGCCGGAACCGCGGATGATTACTGTCAGCGTCTGGGACAAGGCCCTGGTGATCCCGACCGAAAAGGCGATCCGCAACGCCGGGCTTGGGCTGAACCCCCTCACCGACGGCCAGACGCTCCGCATCCCCATCCCGCCGCTGACCGAGGAGCGGCGTCGCGACCTGGCCAAGCTGGCCGGCAAGTACGCAGAGCAGCAGAAGGTCGCCGTGCGCAATGTGCGGCGTGAGGCCATGGAGGACCTGAAGAAGGCGCAGAAGGACGGCGCTATCTCCGAGGACGATTCCAAGAAGGCCGGCGACGAGGTCCAGGGCTTCACCGACGCGGCGGTGAAGCGCATCGACGACGCCTTGAAAACCAAAGAACAAGAGATCATGCAGGTTTGACGGCCGGGGCGGGCGATCAAAACTTCAGGCTGTGGTTCAGGGGATAGGATCGATGTCGCCGATGTCGGGCTCGCGCCGCGGGGGAGCAGGCGCAAACGCGGCCGCGCCCCGGCACGTGGCTATCATCATGGACGGCAACGGTCGCTGGGCCAAGGCGCGAGGCCTGCCTCGCACCTTTGGCCACCGGGCGGGCGTCAACGCCCTGAAGCGCACGGTCGAGGCGGCGCCGGACTACGGCGTCGAGTGGCTGACCGTGTTCGGTTTCTCCACCGAGAACTGGCGCCGGCCCGCCAGCGAGGTCGGCGAGCTGATGAAGCTGATGAAGGCCTACGTCGCGTCCGATCTGGAGCGGCTGGAGCGCGAGGGCGTGCGGGTGCACATCATCGGCCGCCGCGACGACTTGGCGGCCGACATCCTGGAGGTGATCGAGCGCGCGGAGCGGCGCACCCGCGACAACGACCGCTTCCACCTGCAGGTGGCGTTCAACTACGGCGGCCGCTCCGACATCGCCGAAGCCGCGCGCAGATATGCCCTGGACGTCTCGCAGGGCCGCGCGACCCTGGAAATCGGCGAAGCGGAGTTCGAGCGGCGGCTGTCCACCGCCAAGGGACCTGCGCCGGACCTGATCATCCGCACCTCGGGCGAGCGGCGGCTGTCCAACTTCTTGCTGTGGGAGGCCGCCTACGCCGAGCTGGTGTTCCAGGACGTGCTTTGGCCGGACTACGGGGCCGGGCCTCTGAGCGAGGCTTTGGCGGAGTACCAGGCCCGCGAGCGGCGCTACGGCGGAGCCGAGATCGATGACGTCCTCGCCACCGGGTAGATCACGCCCGGGGCGCTTCGACTGGTCCAACCTTCGGCTTCGGGTTCTGTCGGCGGCGGTGCTGGCTCCCCTGGCGGTGTTGGCCGTCTGGATGGGCGGCCTGCCGTTCCTTCTGTTGGTCTGGGGGGCCATCGGCCTGCTGGCGCTGGAATGGGCGACCATGAGCGCACCCGAGACCCCGATCCGGGCGGCCGCTGTGATGGCGATCATGCTGCTGGTGGCGGCGGTGGCGGTGAAGGCCGGCTACTTCAAATCGGCCTGGCTGGCGGTGGCGGTGGGCGCCTTGGTGGTCTGGGGCGTGGCCATGATCTGGCGGCGTGACGACGGACCGATGCACGAGGCTTTCGGCATGCTCTACCTCGGCGTGCCCATGGTCGCGCTGCTGTGGCTGAGGAGCGGCGGGCAGGGCAGGGCCTGGACCCTGATGCTGCTGGCCGCCACCTGGTCGGCGGACATCGGCGCCTATGCCGGAGGCACCCTGATCGGTGGGCCGAAGCTCTGGCCGCGCATCTCGCCGAAGAAGACCTGGTCCGGCTTCGTCGTCGGCATCGTGGCGGCCATGGCGGCGGCGGAAACGGTGTCGCTCGCGATGCCTGGCCAGGGCGGCCCGGCGATCTCATGGGCCTGGGCGGCTGGGCTCGTGGTAGGCTTGGCGACCATGGCGGGCGACCTGTGCGAATCCATGCTGAAGCGTGGCTTCGGCGTGAAGGACAGCGGCAGCCTCATCCCCGGGCACGGCGGCCTGCTGGACCGGGTGGACGGGCTGATGTTCGCGGCCCTCGCCATGGCCGCAGTGCGCTTCGTCCTGCGTTTTGGAGTGGCGTGGTGATGACGATCAGGATTGAGGGTCACCCCTTCATTCCCTCTCCTCATGGGAACGAGGGAATGGGCCCATGGGTGAGCCTGGGAAGGGTGAGGGGCTGCGCTGCGGCGGGCGGCTGGAGACGGT
>CALMGB010000201.1 GCA_937863535.1 uncultured Caulobacteraceae bacterium | reverse complement strand
CAGCAGGACCAGCCCCCAGCGGCCGCCGAGATCGGGCGCACGCACCAGCAGGCGCTCGGGCGACCACCGGCGGGAAGGGGGGCGCGCCGCAAGGGGGCTCGCTTTCAGCTTGGCGTAGGTCACGGTCTCGTGTTTACCGGGTCTTGGAGGCTTCTGGGCGAGGGTGCGCGACTCGAGGGTTGGCGAACGCCCGCTCGGTCAAGCAGTCGAGGTTCCTTCTATGCCCAATCCCTTTCCGCTTCCTACCCCCGCGAAGCGGCTGATGGCCCGCGCGCCCCAGGGATCGCTGCCGTTCCTGTCGGTGGGCATGACGGGCCTGGCGACCCACAGCCTGGTGTTCACCACGCTGTTCCATGCCGTGGGCCTGAACGACAAGCTGGCCTGGCTGGTCTCCATCTGCATCGCCACCACGGTGACCTGGTCGCTGAACCGGCGGCTGACGTTCGCGCCGAGCGGCCGCGGCCGGGTGGCGGAGGCGATCCGCTACATCCTGGTGACCGCGGTGTCGCAGGGCATCAGCTACGGCGTCTTCCTTGGCCTGGGCGTGGAGGCTCCCCATCTGCCGCGCACTCTGGCGTTGATCGTGGGCGCGGGCGTGGCAACCCTGTTCTCCTATAGCGGCCAGCGTTTCTTCACCTTCGCGGCGCCGAAGACGATCACCGGCGAGCCCATCATCTCGGATATCCCGGTCGCATGAGCGCAGACGTCGACGTCCTGATCATCGGCGCGGGCCCTGCGGGCCTCACCGCCGGCTACCTGCTGGCCAAGGCCGGCAAATCGGTCATCATCATCGAGCGCGACCCGGTCTATGTCGGCGGGATCAGCCGCACGGTGCGCTATAAGTCGCGTGAAGGCGAGTTCCACTTCGACATCGGCGGCCACCGCTTTTTCTCCAAGGCCAAGGAGGTGGTGGACCTCTGGAACGAGATCCTGCCGGACGACTTCATCGACCGGCCCCGTCTGTCGCGCATCTATTACGGCGGCAAGTATTACGCCTATCCGCTGCGCGCCTTCGAGGCGCTGAAAAACCTCGGCGTGTTCACCAGCAGCCTGTGCATGGCGTCGTATGGCGTCGCCAAGCTGACGCCGATCAAGGAGCCCAAGACCTTCCACCAGTGGGTGCGCAACCAGTTCGGCGAGCGGCTGTTCTCGATCTTCTTCAAGACCTACACCGAGAAGGTGTGGGGCATGAGCTGCGACGAGATCAGCTCCGACTGGGCGGCCCAGCGCATCAAGGGCCTGAGCCTCTCCGCCGCCGTCATCGACGGGGTGAAGCGCTCGCTGGGCCTGAACAAGAAGACCCAGGCCGCCGCACTTGGCCAGCAGGGCGGCGTGAAGACCCTGATCGAGAGTTTCCGCTATCCCCGCCAGGGCCCCGGCATGATGTGGGAGATGGCGGCCAAGAAGATCGAGGCGCTGGACGGCCAGGTGTTCATGGATACTACGCTGGAGAGCCTGCGATGGAACGCCAAGGGTCGCCATTGGGTGGTGAGCGCCCGCAACGGCGAGGAGGGCGAGACCTCCGACATCACCGCCGAGCACGTGATCTCGTCCGCCGCCATCACCGACCTGGTCGGCTCCATCGACCCACGCCCGGCCAGCACGCCGAGCGCGGAGGCGTTGCGCTACCGTGACTTCATCACCGTGGCCCTGATCACTAGGATCGAATCGGCCAAGTCCTTCCCGGACAACTGGATCTACATCCACGACCCCAGCGTGAAGGTCGGCCGCATCCAGAACTTCCTGTCCTGGTCGCCGGAGATGGCCCCGCCGGGCTACGCCTGCCTGGGCCTGGAATACTTCTGCTTCGAGGGCGACGGCCTGTGGACCTCGCCGGACGCGGACCTGGTGGAGCTCGCCAAGCGCGAGATCGGCCGCATCGGCCTGATCCAGCCCGCCGACGTGGTGGACGCCGCCGTGGTGCGCCAGCCGAAGGCCTACCCCGTCTACGACGACGCCTACCAGGCCAACGTAGAGGCCGTGCGCCAGGAACTGGAGGGCAAGTACCCGACCCTGCACCTGGTCGGCCGCAACGGCATGCACAAGTACAACAACCAGGACCACGCCATGATGACCGCCATGCTCACGGCGGAGAACATCCTGGCGGGCGCCCGCAAATACGACACCTGGCAGGTCAACGAGGACGCCGAATACACCGAGAGCGGCTATTCCGGGGCGGAGTCGGCGCTGAAGAGCGAGCGGCTGGTGCCGCGAAAGGTGGCGGCCTGAGGCTGCAGTCCGATCTCGCCTAGAGGCCTGCAGGCGGACGCTCTGCGCGACTGCTTCGGGTGGACAGCAGACGTCTTGTCTCCCCAGCTTTCAACGTTCAAGCGCAAACGTGAGGCCGTGGACAATAGTTTGGTGCGTGAATCCATAGGCAGAGCTTGTTAACACTTGTGCGTCTCGCAGCCCTACGGAAGCTTACGGACCTGATCATTGAAGTTCAGATCGTGGACAGACGGCGACTTTGGATCGTAGATGACGGAGACTATGCTCCCAGCTTCGGCAGCATCACAGTTTTCTTGACTGGTTTGGCTAAAGCCCGAAATTGCTCGCTTAGGCGCACCTATGGTAAAGCGATAGCTAATCAAATAGCCTGTTGTGCAACGGGAGTAACGGCCGCAGTGCGCACTAGTCCACTTCTTGGTGACTAATGCTGTTGTATCGACTTCGCGCGCCTTTAGCGTCTCTCGTGCTTGTAAAAGCCCCCTGGTGGTAAGAAACAGCGTTCCCGCAATGCCACCAAATATTATAACCGTCAATATGATTCAGACGGGCGGAAACTTAGACGGTGGGAGGCCGCTTTCTTTGCCGCTAGGGTTCTCTGAAAGTGTAAACGCTCTCTGCGCAAATGCTTTTAGATCGGACACGCGCGCGTTTGGCTCAAGCACTGACTCTGTCCTAGCAGCTATGACGTGATAGTTAGGACTGGTTAGTTGCCATCAGCTTAAGCTTCGATTGGCTGACCACGTACTCAAGTGAAATGGCATGTAAAGCAGCGTGGCCTGACCGCTGAAGGTCGTCCCTGCCGGGAGGAGCCGTCAGGAAATTCGCCATTCGGCACCGATTTTCGACCGCAGAGCAAACCTCCCGAGCCGCCGCAGGGGATAGGCGATTAGGCAGGCAGTTCTCCGGCTAGGTTGGTGCTCAGTGGCAGACATCAGCTTTGGCCGATGTTAACCCGCCACACCTAGCGTCGATGTCGTGTAGGAATACATCCAGATGCAGGGGCAGGATCAGGGTCAGTCGTCAGCTTGGGCGCGAGCCTTGATCGCGACCTTGACGATCTTCATCCTTGTTGGCGGTTCAGCAGCTATATGGTGGGGTCGAACGCACCCAACGCACCATCCGGCGTACTATGTTGTTGCCCCGTATGTTAGTCAATCAGGATGTTCGCTCAAGAGATACGCGCCTGGAGAGGGGCTGCCTGACGCCTGTGATGTATCGACATACTTCGTGCCGAACGGGTACTATGGGTGCTTGTGGTCTGGTCGAAATACTCACTGCGTAAGAGTAGGCGCTGACGACTACGTTGTTAGTAGGACCCTGTCCAAAGGGCTTCACATCTGGGTTGCCTATGGGGACATATTCCGAACGGTCCCTGGGTCAAGCGCACCTCATCCGAGAGTCCGCTAAGGGTCCAGGCTGTGTAAAAACGCGGTTGTTGTGGTAGTCTCTGATGCAATCGG
>CALMGB010000200.1 GCA_937863535.1 uncultured Caulobacteraceae bacterium | reverse complement strand
GCCCAGACCTACGACCAGCTGGCGGTCCTCACCGGCCGCACCCCGGCCGAGTTCGCCCATGCGCCGCTGCACCTGGCCGACCTCACCCTGCCCGACACGCTGCCGGTCAGCCTGCCCTCCAAGCTGGTGGACCAGCGCCCCGACGTGCGCGCGGCGGAGGCGAACCTGCACGCCGCCGGCGCCGCGGTGGGCGTGGCCGTGGCCGCCCGCCTGCCCTCCATCACGCTGAACGCCAACGGCGGCGGCGCCTCCACCAACATCGGTTCCATCCTGACCAACGGCAACCAGTTCTGGACGCTCGCCGGCGGCTTCGCCCAGCCCATCTTCGAGGGCGGCCAGCTGCTCGCCAAGCAGCGCCAGGCCGAGGCCGAGTACGCCCAGGCCCGCGCCCAGTACCGCTCCACCGTGCTCACCGCCTTCCAGAACGTCGCCGACGCCCTCCACGCCGTGCAGATCGACGCCGAGACCCTGCGCGCCACAGCCTCGGCCGAACGCGCCACCCTCCAGGCCCTCACCCTCGCCCGGGCCCAGCAGCGCCTGGGCCAGGTCTCCGGCGCCCAGGTCCTCAGCGTCGAGCAGAACTACCGCCTCACCGTCCAGGCCGAAGCCCAGGCCCAAACCGCCCGATACGCCGACACCATAGCCCTCTTCCAGGCCCTCGGCGGCGGATGGTGGAACAGAAAGGATAGTTAAACCCGCAAACTCTGGACCACGGAAAACATAAGTAGGCGCATGACAGCAACGGCGCTCTAGCCAGACATTTTCGGCTCCACTAAGGTGCAGAGGACCATTCTGGGGAATGTGGGGATCAATCATTGCAGTCTTCTAGGTGACGATGCACCACCGGTCGCATTTCTCACCTTGCTGCTAGCTGCCCTCGAGGCTGGTGAGATGCTCTTATCCGCGAAGGACTTCACAGCGAGTCTTTCGCCTTGCGTGTAGCGCTGTTCGTTGCAGGCGCGGCAGTGTTGCTCGCATACAGCCTATGTGAGTACGCCACCGGAGGGCATGGCGAACCCCTTCGTCCACCACATTGAGTCAATCCGAGCCCCGCAAGCCCCGAATCATGACCTCGGACAACTGGCGTTTGCCTTCGTCACCGCCCGCAGCTCCACCAAGCACCTCAGGGCCTTCAAGTGGCGAACGCCCTGCCAAGCCTCTGCTAGGCCTGGATCAAAGACCCGTAAATCTTCAAGATCAAGCCGCACATCACTTCACGTGGTTCCATACACCCGGAGCCGGCGTCCGGCCTAGTTTCGAGACGACTGGATGAAAGACGCGGGGAGGCGACCGCGCTAGATTGCCTTCGATCGCTCCGGAGCCGCGCCCGATGAACGCCATGTCCCGCCTGCCCGTCCGCGAACTGAAGCCCGGCTTCGGCGCCGAGGTTCAGGGCGTGGATTTTCCGAACGCAACGCCTGAGCAGAAGGCCATGATCGTGGACGCCTTCCAGCATCACGGGGCCATCCTGCTGCGCGACCAGAACATGTCGCCCGACGACCTGCTCGATTTCGTGAGCCTGTTCGGCGAGCCCGAGGGTCATACGTTGCAGGAGTTCACCCTGCCGGGCTATCCCAACATATACATCCTGTCGAACAAGGTCGTCGAGGGACGCCCCATCGGCGCCCACAACGACGGCGTAGGCTGGCACACGGACTATTCCTACAAGCCCGAGCCGGTGATGAGCACCCTGCTCTATGGCGTCGAGGTTCCGCCCGAAGGGGCCGACACCCTGCTGGCCGACTGCGTGGCCGCCTGGGACGCCCTGCCGGAGGGTCGCAAGGCCGAGCTGGAGGGGCTGAAGCTGCACCACAGCTACGCCCATTTCATGCGCAACCGCGAGTGGGGCGCCATGGAGCTGAGCCCTGAGCTGCTGGCCGAAAACCCGGAGGTGGACCACCCCCTGGTGCGCACCCATCCCGCCGACGGCCGCAAGGCGCTCTGGCCTTCAACCGGCACGGTCACCGAGGTGGTGGGGAGGCCCGGACCCGAAGGACTGGCGCTGCTGGACGAGTTGGTCGCCTGGTGCACCCAGGAGCGCTTCGTCTACACCCACAAGTGGCGGGTGGGCGATGTGCTCATGTGGGACAACCGCTGTACGCTCCACACCGGCACGCTGTACGACGACAAGAGGTATGACCGCCTGATGCATCGCCTGTGGGCCAAGGGGGACCGGCCGTACTGAGGTTCGCGGGAGATCCGGCCGCTAAGTCTTCGCTCCTACACTCGTACTCACGCCCGCCCAGTCTCCGATCTCCGTCTGCAGCGCGGCCATGTAGCGGGTGGCGTAGCGGAGGGCGTCTGCGCCCAGCAGAAGATGGCGGGGCGGGACTTCGGCGTCCACGGCGGCGAGGATCGCACGCGCGGCTTTGACCGGGTCGTTCGGCTCCTGGCCTAGATGGTCCGCCACGACACGCTCGGACTGGTGGGCGGTGTTCGCATAGGCGTCGATCACGGTCGCGGCGCGCGCCAGCGAGCGGCCAGCGTAGTCGGTGCGCAAGCCTCCCGGCGCGACGTTGGTGACATGGATACCAAGCGGCGCCACCTCCTCGGCCAGCGTCATGCCCAGCCCCTCAAGGGCGAACTTGGAGGCGCAGTAGACGCCCGTGCCGGCCCAGGTGGCCAGGCCACTGACCGAGGTGATGTTGACGATGTGGCCGCGGCCTCGCGCCCGCATATTGGGCAGCACCGCCTGGATCGCCGCTAGGGGACCAAACAGGTTTGCCGCGAACTGGGCCTGCGCCTCGGCCAGCGAGACCTCCTCCACCGCACCCATGATCCCGTAGCCGGCGTTGTTCACCAGCACGTCGATCTCACCGAAGCCGGCCTGCGCCTCGCCCACGGCCGCCCGAACAGAGACGGCGTCGCCCATCTCCGCGAGCGAGGCCCCGACGGCGCCCGGCGCGCCGGCGGCCAGGAAGGCGGCGCGGGCGGCCTCGCTGCGCAC
>CALMGB010000199.1 GCA_937863535.1 uncultured Caulobacteraceae bacterium | reverse complement strand
GAGGCGGGGGAGGTCCGCGCGGGCTTGGGCATGGGCCATATGTAGGCGAGTCGGGGCGCAGACAGAATCAGGCGCAGGCGCGCACCGTCCGGGCGGATGCGTCGGCGTGACAAGCCTGGCGCGCGACCTCGGCCTTGCCAAGCGGGCTGTTCGAGTGTGAATTCTCTGCATAGTTGAGCCCGGGGGGAGCATGCGCATACATATCTGGACGGCTTTAGCGGCCCTCGCGCTCGCCAGCCTGGGCGCGCCAGCGCAGGCTGCGGCTGCTGACTGCCAGCTCGCGAAGATGGCCGAGTTGCCGATCAGGTTTGAACACAACCGGCCCCTGATCCCGATCGGCGTGAACGGCCAGAAGGGCTGGTTCATAGTCGATACGGGTAGCTACCAAAGCTTGATGTTTGGCGGAGCTGCAAACACCTTCGGCCTCCACCAGTCGGCCGCCGATCACCGCAGTTTCCTCGGCATTGGCGGAGAACAGGAGGCTCGCTCGACCTTGATCGAGGCTTTCGATCTGGCCGGGATCAAGGTCAAGAACTTCGCTATACTCACGATCGGCCATCGCGGATCGCCCGCCGCGGCCGGCTTGCTCGGTCGAGACCTTCTCGGTCCATTCGACATCGAGTTCGATGTGGCGCACGGAATGCTGAGGCTGTTTCAATCTCACCACTGTGGTGACAGATCGCTGGCCTACTGGACCAACGATCCTGGAGGGACAACCCTCCAGTTCGATGACGGTCGTGGTTACAACGTCGGGGTCAAGATCAACGGCAAGAACATAGACGCCATCTTTGATTCCGGCGCCGGCACCTCGGTGGTGACCCCGGACGTCGCCTTTTTCGTCGGGCTGAAGCCTAAGGACTTCGAAGAGAAGACCTTCCAGGTCGGCGGGATTGGCGAGGCTTCGGAAGTCGCCCGTATTGCTGTTTTTGAGAAGGTCGAGGTTGGAACCGAGCAGATCAACCATACCAGGCTGCAGGTCGTCGATCTTTTCGCGCACGATGCGACTGTGAGAACGGGTTCGTTGCTGCCCAAGCGAATGGATGACTCGGTGTCCATGCTGCTTGGCGCGGACTTCCTTCGTGCCCATCGGGTTCTGCTGGCTCCCGAGCAGCACCGGATGTACTTCACCTACTCCGGGGGTCCCATTTTTCAGGTCGTAGGCGCCCCGGTCGTCGCCAAGGACGAGCCCACCGCCGATCCATCGGGCGCCGCTGCATCGATCAACGCGGGCGCATCCGGCAGCGGGAGCACGCCCGCCGCCCCACACTGACCGAGCCTCTATACAAGCCTTCACTATGGTCGACAGCCATCCGGAACCTCGCCTCCCTGTTCACCGCCGTAGCGCTCGACCGCTGACCACGGCGCCCGCTCCGAAGCGCCCCCTTAGGTTATCCACGGCGGTCTCCGTCGTGCGTGCCCGCGCCTCTCCTTCGCCGCCGAAGAGGTCTGCCGCAGCGGTGTCCACCTCAGCCAACTCCGCCAGTCCTACTCCGATCAGCCGGTAAGCCCCGCTTCCCACCTCCGCCGCCAGCATCTCCCGCGCCACGGCGAACAGGGTGCGCGCCGTCTGGGTCGGCGCGGGGAGGGTGCGGCTGCGGGTCAGGCGGCGGAAGTCGGCGGTGCGGAGTTTCAGGATTACGGCGCGGCCGGCGAAGCCGTCGGCGCGGGCGCGGGCGGCGACCTTCTCGCAACAGGGCCAGAGGCGGTCCTCCAGGGACTGGAGGTCGCGCAGGTCGGTGTCGAAAGTGGTCTCCGCGCTGACGCCCTTGCGCTCCGAATCGGGGTTCACGGCGCGGGCGTCCCGGCCGTGGGCGAGGCGGTGGAGACGCAGGCCGTTGGCGCCGAAGCGCTGGGCCAGGGCCTTCTCCGAGGCGCGGGCGAGGTCGCCCACGGTGGCGAAGCCCGCCGCCTCCAGGCTCTTCACCAGGGCGGGGCCGACGCCGGGCAGGAGGGAGACCGGGCGGGGGGCCAGGAAGGCCTGCGCCTCGTCCGCGCCGATCACCGCGAAGCCGCGGGGCTTGTCGAGGTCCGAGGCGATCTTGGCCAGGAACTTGTTGGGGGCGAGGCCCACCGAGATGGTCAGGCCGGTGGCCTGCTCGATCTCCGCCTGCACCCGCGCCAGCTGCCAGGCGGCCGAGCCGCCGTTCAGCCGCTCGGTGCCGGAGAGGTCGACCCAGGCCTCGTCCAGGGACAGGGGCTGGACCAGGGGCGTCAGCGCACGCAGCTGGTCCATGATGATACGGCTGGCGGCCTTGTACTTGGAGAAGTCCGGCCGGACGATCACGGCGTCCGGGCAGAGCTTCCTCGCCTTGAACATCGGCATGGCCGAACGCACGCCGAAGGTGCGGGCGATGTAGCAGCAGGTGGTCACCACGCCCCGCACGCCCCCGCCCACGATCACCGGCAACTCGCGCAGCTCAGGCCGGTCGCGCTTCTCCACCGAGGCGTAGAAGGCGTCGCAGTCCAGGTGGGCGATGCTCAGCCGCTCCAGCTCCGCATGGCGCACCAGGCGCGGCGAGCGGCAGGCTGGACAGCGCCGCTCGGCGATTTCACCTCGCCACAGGCAATCTCTGCAGACGCCGGGCGTCATCTCGGTTCGGCTAACCCGGCCTTAGGGATGTGCATGGGATAGACGTATCGCACAAACGGGTCTCGATCACGGGTCCCCAACGGTGGTGGTGGCGTGAGCGCATCGACGGCCAAGACCGTCCTCATCGTCGAGGACAACGAGCTGAACATGAAGCTCTTCCACGATCTGCTGGACGCGCAGGGCTATGAGACGCTGCAGACCCGGGAGGGGCTGGGCGCCTTGGCTCTGGCCCGCGAACACCAGCCGGACCTGATCCTGATGGACATCCAACTGCCGGAGATCAGCGGCCTGGAGGTCACCAAGTGGCTGAAGGAGGACGAGGCCCTGCAGCACATCCCCGTGATCGCGGTCACCGCCTTCGCCATGAAGGGCGACGAGGAGCGCATCCGCCAGGGGGGCTGCGAGGCGTACATCTCCAAGCCGATCTCCGTCGGCTACTTCCTGGATACCGTTAAGCGTTTTCTCGGGTGAGGTGAGGCCATGTCCGCGCGCATCCTTGTCGTCGATGATATCGAGGCCAACGTCCGGCTGCTGGAAGCCAAGCTGAACGTCGAATACTACGACGTGTCGGTGGCCTATGATGGGCCGAGCGCGCTGAAGGCCGCGGCCGAGACCCACCCCGACATCATCCTGCTCGACGTGATGATGCCCGGCATGGACGGCTTCGAGGTCTGCCGCCGGCTGAAGGCCGACGCCACGACCCGCCACATCCCGGTGGTGCTGGTCACCGCGCTTGACGGGCGGCAGGACCGGCTGACGGGCCTGAAGGCTGGGGCCGACGACTTCCTGACCAAGCCCATCGATGACGTGGCCCTGTTCGCCCGGGTGCGCAGCCTGACCCGGCTGAAGCTGGTGATCGATGAACTGCGCCAGCGCGAGGCGTCCGGCCGGCGCATCGGAGTGATCGAGGGGGTGGCCGCGCGGCTCGGCGGCTCGGGCGGCCGGATCGTGGTGGCCGACGATCAGGAGCGGCAGGCGCGCCGGATTATGGACGAGCTGGCAGTCGAACACCGGCCGGTGATCGAGACCGACGCCGAGCGGGCTTTGCTCGCCGTGCGGGCGCGGGCGGACCTGCTCATCGTCAACATCGCCGCCGCCGGATTTGACGGTCTGCGCCTCGCCGCCCAACTGCGGTCGGACGAAGCGACCCGGCATGTGCCGATCCTGGCGGTGTTCGATCCGGCCGAGCGAGCCCGGGCGCTGAAGGCGCTGGAGATCGGGGTCAACGACCTGATCGCCAAGCCGATCGACCCGGAGGAGCTGGCGGCGCGCGCGCGGACCCTGATCCGACAGAAGCGCTATACCGACTTCCTGCGCAACAACCTGGACAACAGCCTGGAGCTGGCGGTCACCGACCCGCTCACCGGGCTGCACAACCGACGCTACATGTCGGGCCAGCTGTCCTCGCTGGTGCGGCGCGCCACCTGCGGCGGCGATCCGGTGGCGGCGCTGCTGGTGGACATCGACCACTTCAAGCGCATCAACGACAGCTTCGGCCATGACGTGGGCGACGAGGTGCTGCGCGAGTTCGCGGTGCGCCTGGCCACCAACGTCCGCGCCATCGACCTGCCCTGTCGCGCCGGCGGCGAGGAGTTCGTGGTGATCATGCCCGACACCCCGCTCGAAGCCGCCGAGCGGGTCGCGGAACGCCTGCGCCTGCACGTCTCAGGCTCGCCCTTCCGGGTGTCAGGTGTGGAGGAGCTGATGCAGGTGACCATCTCCATCGGCGTGGCCTGCACGGTCGGGGAGGGCGACACCCCCGAGGCCCTGCTCAAGCGCGCCGACGAGGCGGTCTACGAGGCCAAGGCCCGGGGCCGCAACGTGGTCATCGCCCGGGCGGCTTAGTCATCCATCCCTCGCAGGGCGGAGGACTTACGCCTTTACAGGAAAGAACGTGTAGCTCAGCGTGATCTCCTGGAACATGCGAGTGTTCAGGTCGGTCGCGAACTTGGGCTCCACGTAGTAGATCACCGGGAAGCGCTCGGTCTGGCCCGGCTGGATGGTCTGGTTGCTGAAGCAGAAGCACTGGGTCTTCAGGAAGTAGGGGCCGGCCGATTCGGGGGCGACGTTGTAAGCGGCGCGGCCGGTCAGGGGCTTGGCCCCGTGGTTGGTCACGGTAAAGAAGGCCAGGCCTCCCTGGCCCAGCTTGATGGTCTGGGCGACCTGGTCGGGGGTGAAGCTCCAGGGCAGGTCGCGCACGTTGGCGTCGAAGCGCACGGTGATCTTGCGGTCGATCACCTGGGTGGGCGCGTGCTCCACCCGGCGCACCGTGCCGTCGAAGCCGGTGGCTTGGCAGAAGGCGCGGTAGAACGGCACCGCCGCATAGGCCAGCCCCACCATGGAGAAGACGCCGCCTGCGCAGATGGCGGCGATCAGCCCGTGTCCCTTGCGCCGGGGCTTGGGCTCAGAAGCCATGGCCGCCGGCCAGCTTGATCATGCTGACGACGAACACCACCAGCACGAAGGCGACCAGCGCCAGGGCGATGCCCAGGCTGCGCGTGCGGCGCGCCTTTGCGGCGGCGGGGCCTTCGCCGAAGGGATCCTTGGCGGACGGGGAGGGGACCGGCGTCTTCATCGGGTTAACCGCATCAGGCTGTGCTCCACCAACAAGGCGGCGAAGAGGCCGAGCAGGTAGAGGATGGAGAAGGCGAACAGGTCGCGGG
The DNA here is from genome assembly GCA_937863535.1 of uncultured Caulobacteraceae bacterium. GTDB lineage: Bacteria > Pseudomonadota > Alphaproteobacteria > Caulobacterales > Caulobacteraceae > CAHJWH01. Next base: position 4,772 of record CALMGB010000199.1, on the reverse strand, counting down.
CGGCCTTGGCGTCCGGCTTGACCGTGTAGAGCACCTCTCCGCCCTGGGTGGTCGGGGGCTGCGCCGTGTCGCCAGCGTGGCTGGCCAGCACGCGGGCGGCGAGCAGCAGGAACATGGCGCCGCCGCCGATCGAGACGACGGCGTAGAGCAGGTGGCCGAGGCCGGTGAACACGGGGACCACGGCCAGCGGCGCAAGGACCAAGCTATAGGCGAAGATCTGGCGGCGCGTGGAACGGGCGCCGCGGACCACCGGCATCATCGGCACGCCGGCCTTGGCGTAGTCGCCGCTCGTGTACAGCGACAGGGCCCAGAAGTGAGGCGGGGTCCAGACGAAGATGATGGCGAACAGCAGCCAGGCGTTCAGCGGGACCGTGCCCGTCGCCGCCGCCCAGCCGACCACCGGTGGCAGGGCGCCGGCGGCCCCGCCGATGACGATGTTCTGCGGCGTCGAGCGCTTCAGCCACACGGTGTAGACCAGGGCGTAGAAGACGATGGTGAAGGCCAGCAGGCCGGCGGCCACGAAGTTCACCGCCAGCCCCATCAGCATGACGGAGAACAGCGCCAGCACCACGCCGAAGGCCGCAGCCTCCGCCCGCCCGATGATCCCGGCGGGCACGGGGCGGCCGCGGGTGCGGCGCATCAGGGCGTCGATGTCGCTGTCGTAGGCCATGTTCAGCGCGCCCGAGGCGCCGGCGCCGACGGCGATGCAGACGATGGCCAGACAGCCCAGGAAGGGGTGGATCGGGGTGTCGGCGCAGACCAGCCCGGTCGCCGCGGTGAAAACCACCAGCGACATCACCCGGGGCTTCAGCAGCGAGAAGTAGTCCCGCGGCGCCGCAGGGTTCGCGGTGCGGGGCGCCACGGCCTCGGCCATCACATCCTCTGGAGAAAGAAAAAGGCGCGGACCGAGGCCCGCGCCTTCAGACGCCTAATTAGGGTGGCGATCAAGCGGCCGCCAGGGGCGACGACCGCTCAGCCTAGGTCAGTGACCCTCCGCCTCGATGACGGGCAGGTCGTTGAACTGGTGGTAGGGCGGCGGCGAGGACAGGGTCCACTCCAGGGTCGTTGCGCCGTCGCCCCAGGGGTTGGCTACGGCCTTTCGCCTGCGGATCGCGGATTCCGCCAGCATGACCACGAATACCGCGATACCGGCCACGGTGATCATGTAGCCATCCGTCGACACCCGGTTCCAGAAGGCGAAGGCGGTGGGGTAGTCCACGTAGCGCCGTGGCATGCCCTGGGCGCCCAAGAAGTGCATGGGGAAGAAGACGATGTTGACGCCCACGAACATCAGCCAGAAGTGGGTGGCGCCCAGGAACTCGTTGTACTTCACGCCCCACATCTTCTCGTACCAGTAGTAGAAGCCGGCGAAGATGGCGAACACCGCGCCCAGGCTCAGCACGTAATGGAAGTGCGCCACCACGTAATAGGTGTCCTGGAAGCTGTAATCGACGCCCGCGTTCGACAGCACCACCCCGGTGACGCCGCCGACCGTGAACAGGAAGATGAAGCCGATGGCGAACAGCATGGGCGTCTTGAAGTCGATGGATCCACCCCACATGGTGGCGATCCAGCTGAAGATCTTGATGCCCGTAGGCACCGCGATGATCATGGTGGCGGCCGAGAAGTAGGCCTGCAGGTTCACGTTCAGGCCCACGGTGAACATGTGGTGGGCCCACACGACGAAGCCCACCACCCCGATGGCCACCATGGCGTAGGCCATGGCGAGGTAGCCGAACACGGGCTTCCTGGAGAAGGTGGCGACCACGTGGCTGATCATGCCGAAGCCCGGCAGGATCAGGATGTAGACCTCCGGATGGCCAAAGAACCAGAACAGGTGCTGGTACATCACCGGATCCCCGCCACCCGCGGGGTTGAAGAACGACGTGCCGAAGTTGCGGTCGGTCAGCCGCATCGCGATGGCGGCGGCCAGCACGGGCAGGGACAGCAGCAGCAGGAACACCGTCACCAGCACCGACCAGACGAACAGCGGCATGCGGTGCAGCGTCATGCCGGGCGCGCGCATGTTGAAGATGGTGGTGATGAAGTTGATGGCGCCCAGGATCGAGCTGGCGCCGGCCAGGTGCAGCGACAGGATCACCAGGTCGAAGGCCGGCCCGGTATGGCCGATGGTGGAGAGCGGCGGGTACATGGTCCAGCCGCCGCCGAAGCCGCGCCCCGGGCCACCGTCCACGAACAGGGAGGTGCAGAGCACGCAGAAGGACGCCACCAGCAGCCAGAAGCTGATGTTGTTCATGCGCGGGAAGGCCATGTCCGGCGCCCCGATCATGATCGGCACGAAGAAGTTGCCGAAGCCGCCGATCATCGCCGGCATGACCATGAAGAAGATCATGATCAGGGCATGGGCCGTGACCACCACGTTGTAGCCCTGCTTGGACGCCTCGATGATGCCGATCTTCGACAGCCAGGAGCCGGCGGTGAAGATCTGGATGCCGGGCTCGGCTAGCTCAAGCCGGATCAGGCCCGACAGAGCGCCCCCGATCAGGCCCGCCATGATGGCGAACATGATGTAGAGCAGGCCGATGTCCTTGTGGTTGGTGGAGAAGAACCACCGCACGAAGAAGGACGGTTTGTGGTCGTGCTCCGCATGCGCGGCGCCGTGAGGGACGGTGTCGTCGTGGGCGCTGTAGGTCGCGGTCGACATCTGCGTCAGGCCCTTTCCGAAGTGGCGAGGGTTAGGATCAAGATCGTGTCCTGCATGGGCTCAGCCGCCTGAGTCGGGGCTGGCGGAGGATGTGGTGGCGCCGGTCAGCTTGGCGGGCCGGGTGGTCTGGGCCGCCGGGGGCTTTACGGCGGTGGACACTGGCATCGCGGCAGGCGCTGCAGTGGACGGCCCCACGGTGGTGCCGGCCGGCATGGTCGTGCCAGCCGAAGCGGGGCTCTCGGCGGGGGCGGCGCCGCCCCCGCCGCCCAGCACCTTGGCGTTCAGCTTGCCGCCGTGGCCCAGCACCCAGGCGTTGAACTTGGGCTCGTCCACCACGTCGATCTCGATGGGCATGAAGGCATGGTCCACGCCGCAGAGCTCCGAGCACTGGCCGTAGTAGATGCCGGGCTTGTCGGCCTTGAACCACGTCTCGTTAACCTTGCCCGGGATGGCGTCGGTCTTCAGACCGAAGGCCGGCAGGGCGAAGTCGTGGATCACGTCGGCGCCGGTGACCAGCACCCGCACCACCTTGCCCACCGGCACCACCAGCGGGTTGTCCACACCCAGTCGATAGGGCTTGCCGACAGCGTTGGCCTTGGCTTCCGGCAGGATGAGCGAGTCAAACGTGAAGGCGCCGTGGTCGGGATAGGCGTAGTTCCAATACCACTGGTTGCCGGTCACCTTCACCGTCATGTCGGGCCGGGGCATGTCGTGATAGGCGTAGAGCAACCGGAACGAGAAGATGGCGATGAACATCAGGATCAGCACCGGCGCGGCGGTCCAGGCGATCTCGACGGTGGTGTTGTGAGTGAAGTTCGAAGGCGTGGGATTGTTTTCCTTCCGGAACTTCACGCAGACGTAGATGAGCAGAGCCAGCACGAACACGCAGATGGCCGTGATGATCGGCATCAGGATGTCGTTGTGGAAGAAGATCACCGAGCGCTTCAGCTGGTCACCGGCAGGCTGCATGTCGTAGCCGCCGGGAGTCGGCTGGCCGAGCAGGTCGGTGGCGCGGGCGCAGGCCGCGCCCATGGCATAGGTGGCGGCTGTGGCCAGAGCCCCCAGTCGGAAGCGTGAAGGCATGAACCGAGAGGCGTCCCTGCCTGCCGCAGTCTTATCTCTCACAGCCAGTCAGCTCCGATGATGTCTCGTCTTGCGACCGCGGGCCGGGACGTCGACGCCGGCCGCATTAGTGTCTCGCCCGGAGCCCTTAGACCCTGGCCGCCGGGTTGCCAAGGGAGCCGAGGCGGTCCTTTGGCCGGCAAGGGATCAGGCGGTTAACATAGGTTCCGCAGCGAACCCGGAGACCTCGTCCAGCAGGGCCCTGGACGCCAGCGCGACGATCTCGCCGCCCTTCTCAGGGGTGGCCTGGCCGGGGTCGGAGCCCATGCGGCCATCGGGGTAGCGGGCGCGGAAGTCGGCGGCTTCGCGAATCGGTCCGGTAGGGGCGATCCGCGGCGCATAGTTCGCCGTCTTCACGGCGTCGGGATAGCCGAACTGGGTTATCGCGATCTCGGATGGCGTGGCGTGGCTGCCGTGGCCCTCGGGAAACAGCTTGGCGCACAGGCGCAGCACGCCGGGCAGGTCCCACCAGTTGCGCAGCTTCAGCGCGAAACCGCGGGAGCGTCCCAGATAGCTGGCCTCCGAGTAGATTTCCGAGAACGCCGCCTCGATGGTGGCGACGTTCCCGCCATGACCGTTGAGATAGTAGATGCGTTCGAAGCCGTGGGCGGCCAGCGACAAGGTCCAGTCGCGCAGGGCGGCGATCATCGTGCTCGGGCGCAACGAGATGGAGCCCGCGAAGCCCAGATGATGCTGGGCCATGCCGACCGCGAACGTCGGCGCCACAAGCAGCTCCCCACCGTGCGCCGAGGCGTGGTGAGCGATGATCTCCGGGCACATCCAGTCGGTGCCGAGCAGGCCCGTGGGACCGTGCTGCTCGTTGGAACCGATGGGCACCACCACGGTGCGCGAGCGCTGGAGGAAGGCCTCGATCTCCGGCCAGGTGGACTTGGCGAGCAGCATCAGCTTCCCACGGCTTGCAGCGGAACAGCGGGTGCGGGCGGGCGGGCGGCGTGGCGCAGCAGGTCGGCCACGGTGATGCGCG
>CALMGB010000198.1 GCA_937863535.1 uncultured Caulobacteraceae bacterium | reverse complement strand
CATCCGCACCCCAGAGCGCGCCGCGGCCATCGCCCGGGTGGCGGACGCGGCCGTGGTGGGCTCCGCCCTCGTGGACGAGATCGTGGCGGCGACGACTGCCGGAACGCCGCCCGCGGCGCGCGTTCTGGCCATGGCGCGCGCGCTAGCCCAGGCCGTTCGCGCCGCCCGCACCCCTCCAGCCGAGGCGCTTGAAACCGAGGCAAGCGTATGAGCGATCCGACGCCCCCCAAGCCCGCCGACGATCCCAGGACGACGGCGCCGAGCGAGCGGCCCCGCCGGGGCTCCGGATGGCTGTCCAAGATCGCGCCTGGCGTGCGCAGCCTCGTCCAGCGCAAGGACACGCCGGACAACCTATGGGTCAAATGCCCCGAGACGGGGGAGATGATCTACCGGGCGGACCTGGACGCCGCCATGTGGGTAACCCCGTCCGGCCACCACATGCGCATCGGGCCGGGCCTACGCTTCCAGTACACCTTCGACGCCGGTCGCTATGATAGCGTCACGGCCCCGGGCGTCCGCGAGGACCCGCTGGGGTTCGTGGACCAGAAGCCCTATCCGGAGCGCCTCTCCGCCGCGCGCAAGGCGACTGGCGCACGAGACACCGTGGCCATCGGCTTCGGCGACATCCACCGCACGCCCGCCGTGGCCATGGTGCAGGACTTCGCCTTCATGGGCGGTTCGCTGGGGATGGCGGCGGGCGAGGGCTTCATCAAGGCGGCGGAGACCGCCCTGGAGCGGGACGCGCCCCTGGTGGCCTTCACCGCGGCGGGCGGCGCGCGCATGCAGGAAGGCGCGCTGAGCCTGATGCAGATGGCGCGCACCACACTCGCCATCCAGCAGTTGAAGGCGGCGCGGCTGCCCTACGTCGTGGTGCTGACCGATCCCACAACCGGGGGCGTGACGGCCAGCTACGCCATGCTGGGGGACGTGCACCTGGCCGAGCCCGGCGCCCTGATCGGCTTCGCGGGCCCGCGCGTAATCGAGCAGACCATCCGCGAGACCCTGCCCGAGGGCTTCCAGCGCTCCGAGTACCTAATGGACCACGGCATGGTGGACCAGGTGGTCAACCGCCGCGAGCTGCCGCAGAGGCTGGGCGCGGTTCTGTCGATCCTGATGCAGGGGCGCAACCGCAAGGCCGCCTGATCCTTCAGCTCCTCGCCACGCTGAAGATCGGGCCGCCGCGCACACCCTGCACCATCAACAGGGTGGACAACCCATCCGTCGTCGCCTTGGGCAGGGCGTAGATCCGTGCGCGCCCCGCATACCCGCCCAGCCGCGTCAACTCGCGCACCACATCGCGCTGGACGACCAGCTTGCCCTTGTTGTCGCCGGTCTTGACCCGAACGCTATGCACCTGCGGGTCGTAGCGTACCAGCCAGACATCCGCGTGTCCGCCGCCGCCGCCGCTGACCCGCGCCCGTGCGCCGCCCAGCAGCTGGATGCGCGGGCCGCGCGTGAGTTCATGGGCGGCGTCGTGAATCAAGGCGTCAACGGCGGGCCCGTCCAGGCCCGGCGCCTCCTTGCGCCCGTCCCCCCCGATCTCCGGGGTGTAGATCTCACGCACCTTCAGTCGGCGGGCATAGGCGCGCTGGCGTTCGGTGTAGGCGGGGGCCGCGAAAGTGTCGGCCCAGCCGAGGTAATCCCAGTAGTCCACCGGCAGGGTGAGCGCGAGCACGCCGTGACGGGCGGCGATCTCCTCCAGCATCTTGTCGGCCTGAGGGCAGGAGGCGCAGCCCTGGGCCGTGAACAGCTCCACCACTACAGGCGAGCGCGTGGCCGAAGGCGCTGCAAGCACGGGCGCCGGACCTCCGCCGAGCATGCCCGCGACGATCAGGGAGAGGAGTAGCGGCGGGCGCATCATCCGCCGTCTAGCTCGAAACAGCGCGGCTGCGCCTCACCTTCGCGTGAGCCGCGAGCATGGGCGTCACGGCGTGTTCAAGAGCCGGTCGCACCCGCCTCAGGGCTGCGCGGCGGCGGTCTTCACGCCACCGGGCGTTTGCGCGCGGAGCTGGCCGGCGCTGCGTTCGGCCGAAGCCTGGGCGTCGGCGGCGATCCTGGCCTTCAGGCTGTCGGCCGCCGACCTGGCTTCCGTGTCGCCGGAGCCCGCGGCCACCAGGTACCATTTGTAGGCCTCCGCCGTGTTCAGCGGCACGCCGTAGCCCTTCTCGTAGAGCTGGGCGAGGTTGTACTGGGCGTTCACCACGCCGTGCTCGGCGGCCTTGTGGAACCAAGTCGCCGCGCCGGGGACGTCCCTGGCCCCGCCATCGCCCGCGTACATGTAGGAGGCGAGGTTGTACATGGCGGCGGGATCCCCGTTCTCAGCCGCCTTGGCGGTCCATTGGCGCGCGGCGCCCAGGTCCTTCTTCATGCCTGCGCCACCCGCCTCGTACAGGCGCGCCAGGTAGAACTGGGCGCCCGGCGTGCCCTGGTCTGCGGCCTTCTGCAGGTCCGGCAGGCCGGTGAGGTCGCCGCTGTCCAGCCGGCTGACGGCGCTGGCGAACAGCGCCTTGCCCGACGCCTTCACCCCCGAGACGGTGCTTGGCGCAACCGCGGGAGCGGCCGCGGAGACCCGTGCGGGGAACGCCGGCGTGACCAAGTGCTTGGGCTCGGGCGGCTTGGCGGGAGGGGCGGATGCGCGGGCCGGAGCCACGGCGACCGCCAGGTTGGGCGTGGCGACCGCGGGAGCGCCCGGCGGCTCCAGGGGAGCGGCGGTGGGGGGTGGCCCCATGGTCGCCACCTCAGGCGTCGCCTTGCCGTCGTGGCCGGAGCCGCCGAGCAGATAGGCGCCAACCCCCATGGTGGTAATGGCGCCGGCGGTGACCGAGGCCAGGATCACCGTGCGAAGGGTCGGCGCCGGTTCCTTCTTGCGTCGGCCGGGAAAGGTGATGCCGAACGGCCGCGGGGCCTGGGTCGACGCAATCGGCTCCAGCGGCGGAACAGGCACCGAGCCCGGCGGACCGGCGTCCGGACGGCCGCTGGAGGCGGCGCGACGGGCGGCTTGGCGGGCGGCGTCTAGCATCTCGCGCGTGGAGACCTGCTCCGGCCGGGCCGCAGGCTCAGGCGGCGGGGCGAAGTCATTGACGGAGAAGCCGAGGAAGGGCCCACTGGCCGCCGTCGCAGCGGCCGGCGGATCGTCGAAGGGCGCCGGGGCGAACACCGGCTCATAGGCCGGCGCGACGGCTGCAGCCGGTTCGGCCACTAAGGGCGTCCAGGCGGCGGGCGCGAAATCGTCGTCCGGGTTGAACGGCGACTCGCCAGACTCGAACGCATCACGCTTCGCAAAGGGATCATTCTCGAGCCCGGCGGCTTCGACCTGCGGCTCCACCGGGCCCATGGCGGGCGGATCGAACGGGTCGGCGTTGGACAGAGGGGCGACCGCCGGTGCAGTCGCCTCGGCTGGGGTGGGCATGGCGGCCGGTTCAGGGGCGCGCCGAACGTCGGCCAAGCGCTGGTCCAGACGCTCGCGAGCGTCGTCCAGCAGCTTGGTGGTGCGGGCCTCGCTGGCGCGGATGCGCTCGGACAGGTCCGAGGCGCTGGCGGCCTGGCGCTCGTCGATGTGGGCGCCGATATTGACCACCTTGTCGGTGACCTCGTCGATGGCCTCCGCCGAGCGGCGGTCGGAGTTGGCGATGCGCTCGGCCAGCCGCTCGGCAATGCGGGCGATCTCGCCGCCGAGCTTCTCCAGCGCCTCCGCCTGGGCGTCGTCGGCGTGGCGCAGGCGGCTCTCCATGGCGTCGGCCAGGCGCGAGACCTCGCCGCCCATCGTCTCCACCGCCGCCGTGCTGCGGCTCTCCATCGCAGAGAGGCGCTGAGCCGCATGTTCGGACACCTCGGTCACCTTGGTCTCGGCCGCGGCGACGCGGTCGCCCAGGCTGTGCGCCACGCGCAGCACCTCGCGCCCGATGCGGTCGATGGCCTGGGCGGAGCGCTTCTCCGCCTGCTCGACGTGGCCGCCGAGGTCGCGCAGCGCCGTCTCCATCTTCTCCACCCGGCCGTCGGCGGCGGCGCGCAGGCGCTGGGCCAGGTCGGCGCGCGACGCCTCCACCCGCTGCTGCAGATCCAGCGCCAGCGCCTGGAACCGACGCTCCATGTCGGCGCTGACCTGGCTCGAACCACGAGCTTCGCTGGAGCGCAGGCGCGCGTCGAGGCCGGCGAAGGAGGTCTGCAGAGACTGGACGGCGGCGGTGGTGCGGGTCTGGGTCTCGTCGAGCCGCTCGGCCATGCGGGTCAGCACAGTCTCGACCTTCTCGGCGTCGGCATAGGCGGCCGGCGCGGCCTTCACCACGGTCTCGATCTTCTCCAGGCGGCGCGCGACCGTGTCGGCGGCGCCCTGGGCGGCCTCCGCGGCCTGTTGAACCTGAACGCGGGCCTCGACGGTGCGCTCGGCCTCTTCGTCCAGCCGCATGGCCATACGGCCCAGTGCAGCTTCCAGCGCCTTCAAGCCGTCGGCGCGGGGACCATCCTCGCTCTCCAGCTTCCGTAGCCGGTCGGCGATTCGGACCTGAGCGGCGCGAATCTCCTCGACGGAGGCCTCAAGGCGCACGCCGCCGCCCTGCTCCCGCTCGATCTCGTCCAGGCGCGACAGCACGCCCATGACCGACTGGTCCATGCCGCTGATGGCCAGGACCGAGCGGTGCTCGGCCGTCTCCACCCGGTTGGCCAGGGTCTCGACCGCTCGAGCGAGGCGGTTGGGCTCGGCGTCCTCCCCCGGACGGATCATGGCGGAGACGCCGCGGCGGCTGGCCTGGGCCTCGCGATAGAGTTCGTCCAGCGGGCGGCGGGGCTCCGGCGGGGCCGCGGCTTCCGGATCGCCGCCGTCGATGATCATCTGGTTCAGCCAGTCACCGAGCGTCATGCCCGACCGGCGCGCCAGATCCTTGGCGATCTCGCGCGCCTTGGGGTCTATGCCCTTGACGCTCCAGGGGCTGGCCGCTGTCATGGAGGCGCTATCTCCCGCTGCCGCAGAATCAGCCTCTACGGTGCCTGAGGCTAGCGGCCCGCCGGTGGGGTGTAAACGAGGCATGAGCGCTACATCTTGAGAGGTGACGCCACACTCCGAAGGAGGGGCGCTCCAGTCTTAGACCTAGTTGGTCGGTTCGTGGTTAACTGGAGCTTAAGGTGCCCCGCGCAGATGGCTACAGGCCGCAGCAGATGAGGAAGGCCTATTGAGCGGGCGCGGGTTGGACAGCCTTCGCGGGATCGGCGCGTCGCTGCTGCTGGCGCTAACGCTGCTGGCGGCGTGGCAGGCGGCGTGTATCGCGCTCGCCATCCCGACCTATGTGCTGCCGACCCCGCTCCAGACCGCCGCAGCCCTGGTGCAGGACCGGGCGGAGCTGGCGGCATCGGCCTGGTCCACCCTTTCCATGTCGCTGCTGGCCCTGCTGCTGGCGGCTGCGGCGGCCCTGCCCCTGGCGCTGGTCACGGGGCTGAGCCGCTGGGCGGAGCGGGCGGTCAAGCCGCTGGCGGTGACGCTGCAGGTGACGCCGGTCGTGGCGATCGCGCCCCTGGTGACCATCTGGGCGGGCCTGGACCACGCTGACCGGGCGATCGTGGCGCTGGCTGCGGTAGTGGCCTTCTTCCCGCTCTATTCCGGCGCGGCCACGGGGCTGCGCTCCGCCGACCCGGACCTGGAACGCCTGTTCGACCTCTACGGCGCCACCCGCGTACAGCGGCTGCTCCGCCTGCAGCTCCCGGCCGCTGCGCCCTACCTGCTGGAAGGGTTCAAGGTCGCGGCGGGGCTGGCGATCATCGGCGCGGTGGTGGCGGAGTTCGTGGCGGGCTCCGGCCAGGCCCAGGGCCTGGCCTGGCGCATCCTGGAGGCCGAGCACCAGTTGCGCACGGCTGAGATGTTCGCCGCCCTGGTGGTGCTTGCGGCCATGGGCGCAGGCCTGAACGCCCTGGCCGGCGTCGCGGAGCAGCGGCTGCTGCGCCTGTGGCGGGGACGCGGTTAGGGCGGGGTTAACGCCCGCACGCCTAGGGTGGACCCCTCCAGGTGTTGCGGAAGGCTCTCCATGTCGCGCGCGTCCGTCCTCGCCGCGGTGGCGCTCGGCGCCGCTGCGGCCGCCCTTCCGGCCCTCGCCCCGACAGCTGCCGCCCAGGACGACCGCTATGGACCGCCAGCGGCCGCCTTTTCCGGCCCCTATCAAGCGGGCGTCGCGGGGCCGCTCCGCCCCTCGCCCGTCGGGCCGCCGGCCACGATGCGCGGGCGCACGCTCAGCTGGCCCGGCAAGCAGAACCGGGCCTTCGCGGCTCCGGCCCATGCTCCGGCCCAGCCGACCCGCGCCTCCGCGCCGCAAGCCTATGAAAACCGCAACTACCGGTCTCCGGCCTACGCCGCCGCGGGGGGGGCAGCGCGCAGCTACCCGCCGCCGGCCTCCAGCACCCGCTATCCGATGGATCGCGGAAGCGCCTATGCTCAGCGCGCCCACCCAGGGACGACAGCGGCGCGTGAGCCGTACATGAGACCCGCGCCAGTTCGACAAGCCTATGTCGACCGCGCTCCGGCGGCCTATCCTAAGCAGCCGCCGCGCGCCTATGCGCAGCCAGCCTACACGGC
>CALMGB010000197.1:1265-3065 GCA_937863535.1 uncultured Caulobacteraceae bacterium | reverse complement strand
CGCGGCGTGGCCGGCCGCGGCGCTGAAGGCGGCGGTGAGGTGCAGGGCGCCGGCGCCCGTCGCCTGGCCGCTGACGACGCCCTCCACCCGGCCGACGCGCAGGCCGAGGGCTGCGAGATCGGTGGGCGCGAGACGGGCGTGGAGGCTGCGCACCTCGCCCTGCGCGATGTCGGCGTCCAGCACCACGTCCACCGGCCCGCTCGCCGTGTCGAGCACCAGCCGGCCATCGCGGATGGACAGGTCCGGCGCGGGTTCGCCAGTGGGCTTGGCTGCGAGCGACTGGTCGACCAGGGGCTGCAGGGTGCCGAAGTCGAGCCGGCCGTCCCGCCAGCGGGCGTGCAGCACGGGCTGGACCAGGCGAAGCGCCTTGATCGGCGGCGGCTTCACCCCGCGCCAGGGTGCGGGCAGCGCTCCAAACTCCGCCTCCATCCGCCCGACGGTCAGGTCCGGCCTCGCGCTCGGTCCGAGCCGCAGGCTGCCCGACACCCCACCGAGATCGAGACGATCCAGCTTCAGCTCGGCGGGCACCCCGTGGGCGCGCAGATAGTCCAGGCCGAGCCGGACCCCGATCGCCTCCCGCTGCAGGTAGAGCGTGATGGCCGCGCCGGACACCCCCGCCAGGGCCAGGGTAAGCAGGCCAAATGCGACACGGCGAGGGCCCGGGCGGCGGAGGATCAGGCTCGGCGGGGTCGACGCGTCCACCTCGCGACTGAAGAGGACGCGGACGGCGAAGGCAACCTCGCAACTTGCCGCCGGCGGCCTGCAGGCCGCCGGCCGGTCAGGCTATTTCTTCGCCTTCTTGGCGCCCTTGGACATGTCGGAGGCGGCGGCGGATTTCTGCTCCTTGCTCGCCTTGGGGTCGCGCATGACCTTGGAATCCTGGCTCTTCTTCGCGTCGGCCATGGCCGCCTCCTGTGTGGATAGCAAACCTTTCCAACCCGGCGGATGCCGAACGGTTTCAGCGCACGGTGACGATAGCTGGTCCTGAGTGCAGGCGTCCTATCGTCGCCGCCTGGCCGAAGCCCGCCGCGCGCACCTGCTCCAGCACGCCCGCCACGGCTCCAGGGGCGATGGCGACGAGCAGACCGCCGCTGGTCTGCGGATCGCACAGCAGGTCGAGCACGGCTTCCGAGGCGTCCGGAGGCGGCCGCACCGCCTCGCCATAGCTGGCCCAATTGCGCGCCGACGCCCCGGTGCGCACGCCCGCCTTGGCCAGGGCGAGGGCGCCCGCCAGCAGCGGCGTGTCGGCCCAGCTCAGCTCTGCCGACAGCCCCGACCCCCGGCAGACCTCCAGCAGGTGGCCGAGCAGGCCAAAGCCGGTGACGTCGGTGATGGCGTGCACGGCCTCGATCTTCGCCAGGTCTGCGCCCACCGCGTTCAGCTTCGTCGTCGCCTCCACCATGGCCGCGTAGCCGGCGTCGTCCAGCCGGCCCTGCTTCAGGGCGGCGCTGAACACGCCCACGCCCAGACCCTTGGTCAGGATCAGCACGTCGCCGTCCTGGGCGTCGCGGTTACGGCGCACGTGATCGGGATGCACCAGCCCCAGGGCCACCAGGCCGTAGATCGGCTCGGCGCTGTCGATGGAGTGGCCGCCGGCGATGGGGACGCCCGCCTCCGCGCACACCGACGCCCCGCCGGCCAGGATCTGCTGCACGTCCTCCACCGCGATGCGGTCCACCGGCATGCCTACGATGGCCAGGGCGAAGATCGGTCGCCCGCCCATGGCGTAGACGTCGGACAGCGCATTGGTCGCCGCGATCCGGCCGAAGACGTAAGGATCGTCCACCACCGGCATGAAGA
>CALMGB010000197.1:0-1255 GCA_937863535.1 uncultured Caulobacteraceae bacterium | reverse complement strand
GCCTGGGTGTCGTTCAGCCGCCAGACCGCCGCGTCGTCGCTGGTCTCGGCGCCGACCATCAGGTCTGCGAAGGGGCCGGACGCCGGGGTCTTGGACAGGATGTCGCGCAGCATCGAGGGCGCCAGCTTGCACCCGCAGCCGCCGCCGTGGGCGAGTTCGGTCAGGCGATAAGGACGAGGGGGCTTCGGGTCGGGCAAGAGAGCGTCCTCTGGCGGTATGTGGTCGCCTATATACGAAGCGCGCGAGAGGGAGGCCTGATCCTGGACGACGCCCCGAACGCTGGCCTGAACGCGCGCCTTCGCGCCCTGCCCTCCGTGGAGCGCCTGTTGGAACATGCGGAGGTGCAGACGCTCGCGGGTCGCTACGGACACACGCTGACGGTCGCCAGGGCGCGCCACGTGCTCGCCGTCCGCCGCGAGGCCATGAAGCAGGACGGCGCGGCTCAGGCCCTTTCCCTTGACGTCCTTGCCGACGAGGTCGGGTTCGAGCTGGGGTCGCACGCCGCGCCGAGGCTGCGCCAAGTCATCAACGCCACCGGCGTCGTGCTGCACACCAATCTGGGCCGCGCCCCCCTGGCGACAGAGGCGGCCGAGGCTGCGGTCCTGGCGGCGACCGGCTACTCCAACCTCGAGTACGACCTGGAGACGGGACGGCGCGGCGCCCGCACCCAGGGCGTCGAGCCGCTGCTGCAGGAGCTTACCGGGGCGCAGGCCGCCCTGGCGGTGAACAACGCCGCGGCGGCGGTGCTACTCGCGCTCAGCGCCCTTGCCGGAGTGCACGGGGGCGAGGTGATCGTCTCCCGCGGCGAGCTGGTGGAGATCGGCGGCGGCTTCCGCATCCCCGATGTGATCACCCAGGGCGGCGCACGCCTGGTGGAGGTGGGCGCCACCAACAAGACGCGCCTGTCCGACTATGCCGCCGCCATCACCCCGGCCACCCGGATGCTGCTGAAGGTGCACCCCAGCAACTACCGGATGCTGGGGTTCACCGGCGAGGCGAGCCTGGAAGAGCTGGCGGGACTGGCGCGCGAGCGGGGGTTGATCCTCATGCACGACCTCGGCGGCGGCGCCCTGGTCGACCTGCGCCGGATGGGCCTGGCCCACGAGCCTACGGTGCAGGAGAGCCTGGCGGCCGAGACCGATGGGACGGTGAAGAACTCGCGTGCGTCGAATGCGAGCTCGCAGGTGAGCGGGCTGCTGGGCACGCTGCATGCGGGCAATGCGCTGCAGAACCTGCTGAACCAGACGTCTGCCGC
>CALMGB010000196.1:24957-27436 GCA_937863535.1 uncultured Caulobacteraceae bacterium | reverse complement strand
CCCCCCCCCCCCCCCCGCCGCGCCGCCGCGGCCGGGGGGGGGGGGGGGCCCCCCCCCCCCCCCCCCCCCCCCCCCCCCCACGCCGAGGGGGCGGTGCTGATCCCGCTGGACACCGAGGCCGTGCGCGCCGAGCTCCAGGACGCCTTCGACGGCGGCGTGCGCGCCGTCGCCATCGTGCTGATGCACGGCTACCGCTATCCCCAGCACGAGGCGGCGATCGCCGCGATCGCGGAGGCCATCGGCTTCGAGCAGATCTCCGCCAGCCACGCGGTCAGCCCGCTGATGAAGATCGTCAGCCGCGGCGACACCACCCTGGTGGACGCCTACCTGTCGCCGGTGCTCGGCCGCTACGTGGACCAGGTGGCCGGCGCGCTGGGCGGCGAGGTTCCGCTGTCCTTCATGCAGTCCAACGGCGGGCTGATCGGGGCGGCGGCGTTCCGGGGCCGCGACGCCATCCTGTCCGGCCCGGCCGGGGGCATCGTCGGCATGGTGGAGACGGCCAAGCTCGCCGGCTTCGGCAAGGTGATCGGCTTCGACATGGGCGGCACCTCCACCGACGTCTCCCACTACGCCGGGACTCTGGAACGGTCGCTGGAGACGGTGGTGGCGGGGGTGCGGCTGCGCGGGCCGATGATGGCCATCGACACCATCGCTGCCGGCGGCGGCTCCATCTGCCGCTTCGACGGAGCCCGGCTGCGGGTGGGGCCGGAGTCCGCCGGCGCCGATCCGGGGCCGGCCTGCTATCGCCGCGGCGGCCCGCTGACCATCACCGACTGCAACGTTATGCTGGGCAAGCTGCAGCCTGACTGCTTCCCGAGCCTGTTCGGCTCGACTGGCGACCAGCCGCTCGACGCGGAGGTCGTGCGCGAGCGCTTCGCGGCCCTGGCCGCCGAGGTCGCGGCCGCGGGCCTGCCCGCCACGCCCCAGCAGGCCGTGGCCGAAGGCTTCCTGGCGATCGGGGTGGACAGCATGGCCAACGCCATCAAGAAGATCTCCGTGGCTCAGGGCCACGACGTGGCCGACTACGTGCTGGCCTGCTTCGGCGGCGCGGCGGGCCAGCACGCCTGCCTGGTGGCCGATGCCCTGGGGATGCGCCACGTGATGGTGCATCCCCTGGCGGGCGTGCTGTCAGCCTACGGCATCGGGCTGGCGGATCAGCGCATCCTGCGCCAGCGCGCGGTGGAGGCGCCGCTGGACGCCGCCAGCCTCGCCGCCGCCTCCGCCGAGATGGACCGGCTGCAGCAGGACTGCCGCACCGGGGTGGAGACCGACGGCTTCGACCTCGCCGCCGCCCACTTCCACCGCAGCCTGCTGGTCCGATACAGCGGCAGCGATACCGCCCTGCACGTGGCCGAGGGCGATCCGGCCTCCATCCGCGAGGCGTTCGAGGCCCTGTACCGTCAGCGTTTCACCTTCACCACGCCCGAGGTCCCGCTGATCTTGGACTCCGTCTCGGTGGAGTTTGTCGTCCCCTCGGTCAAACCGAAGGCTGCCGTAGCGGCGCAGGGTCCGGCGACCCCACCCCCGCGGCGCGAGGTCACCACCTTTATGGACGGGGCCGCTGGCGCCACCCAGGTGTTGGCGCGCGCGGCGCTCCGTGAAGGCGAGACCCTGGCCGGTCCCGCCATCGTCTACGACTCCACCGCCACCGTGGTTGTAGAGCCCGGCTGGTCTGCGCTCCGCACGCCGTCCGGCGACCTGATCCTGGAGCGGGTGGAGGCCAGGCGCAGCGGGGCCGCGGCCGGCCAGACGGCGCTCGACCCGGTGCGGCTGGAGATATTCAACAACCTGTTCATGGCCATCGCCGAGCAGATGGGCCAGGCGCTGCAGAACACCGCGTTTTCGGTCAACATCAAGGAGCGGCTGGACTTCTCCTGCGCCCTGTTCGACGGCCGTGGCGCCCTGGTCGCCAACGCCCCGCACATGCCGGTGCACCTGGGCTCCATGGGCGACAGCGTGCGCGCCACCCGCGATGCGGCGACGGCGTCCGGGCGGGGGATGCGCGCCGGAGACGTCTACCTGGTCAACAATCCCTATAACGGCGGCACCCACCTGCCGGACCTGACCGTGGTCATGCCGGTGTTCGACGCGGGCGGGACCTGTTCCTTCTACGTCGCCGCTCGCGGCCACCATGCCGACATCGGCGGCCGCACGCCGGGCTCCATGCCCCCAGACAGCCGCTCTTTGAACGAGGAGGGCGTGCTGTTCGACGGCTTCCTGCTGGTGGAGCAGGGCCGCTTCCGCGAGGCCGAGTTCCGGGCGGCCCTGGCGTCGGGTCCCTATCCCGCCCGCGATCCCGACCGCAACGTCGGCGACATCCGCGCCCAGATCGCCGCCTGCGCTCGAGGCTCCGCCGAGATCGGCAAGATGGTCGAGCATTTCGGGGGCGACGTGGTTGCGGCCTACATGCGCCATGTGCAGGACAACGCCGCCGAAGCGGTGCGCCGCGTGCTCGATCGCCTGCAGGACGGCGCGTTCA
>CALMGB010000196.1:0-24947 GCA_937863535.1 uncultured Caulobacteraceae bacterium | reverse complement strand
TCACCTATGAGCTGGACGACGGCTCCCACGTCCAGGTGACGATAACCCTCGACCGGCAGGCGCGCCGGGCTCGCATCGACTTCACCGGTAGCAGCCCTCAGCAGCCCACCAACTTCAACGCCCCGCCATCGATCTGCCGCGCCGCAGTTCTCTACGTGATGCGCACCCTGGTGAACGAGGCCATCCCGATGAACGACGGGTGCTTGGAACCCATCGACATCGTCATCCCCGAGGGTTCGCTGCTCAGCCCCACCTATCCCTCCGCGGTGGTGGCCGGCAATGTGGAGACCAGCCAGGTGATCACCGACGCCCTCTACGGCGCCACCAACACCATGGCGGCGGCCCAGGGCACCATGAACAACTTCACCTTCGGCAACGCCCGCCACCAGTACTACGAGACCATCTGCGGCGGCTGCGGGGCGGGGCCGGACTTCGACGGCGCCTCGGCCGTGCACAGCCACATGACCAACAGCCGAATCACCGACCCCGAGGTGCTGGAGTGGCGCTTCCCCGTGCTGCTGGAGACCTTCGAGGTGCGGCAGGGTTCCGGGGGCGCGGGGCGGCAGGCCGGCGGCGACGGCGTGCGCCGCCGCATCCGCTTCCGCGAGCCGATGACCGCCACCATCCTGTCCAACCGCCGCCGCGTGCCGCCCTTCGGCCTGGACGGCGGTCAGCCGGGTGAGGCCGGCCGCAACAGCGTGCGTCGGGCCGATGGCGCGGTGCAGGCGGTCGGCTCCACCGAGAGCGTGCAGATGGACGCAGGCGACGTCTTCGTCATCGAGACGCCCGGCGGCGGCGGCTTCGGCGCAGCCTGACGACGCTATGTATCCGCTCCTGAACGGAATGACGGTGGTGGAGGGCTCGGCCTTCATCGCCGCCCCCTCCTGCACCCTGCACCTGCAGCAGATGGGCGCCACGGTGATCCGCTTCGATCCCCTCGGCGGCGGTCCGGACAGCCGCCGCTGGCCGCTGGCGGCGGACGGCTCCAGCCTCTATTGGGAAGGACTGAACAAGGGCAAGAAGTCCATCGCCCTGAACCTCCAGAGGCCGGAGGGGCGCGAACTCGCCCAGCGCATCGCGGCAGCGGGAGACGGCCTGTTCGTCACCAACTTCCCGGAGCGGAGCTTCCTGGCCTACGACCGGCTGGCGGCGCTCCGCGCAGACGTGATCTGCCTGCGCGTCATGGGCTGGGCGGACGGAACGCCGGCGGTGGATTACACCATCAACGCCGCGGTGGGCGTGCCGCTGATGACCGGACCCGCCGACGACCCCGCCCCAGTCAACCATGTCCTGCCAGCCTGGGACCTGATCGCGGGAGCCTACGGCGCCTTCGCCCTGCTGGCGGCGGAGCGCGACCGGGCGCGCACGGGACAGGGGCGGGAGGGGCGGGTGGCGCTCTCCGACCTCGCCGCCGCCAGCCTCGGCCACCTGGGAACCGTGGCCGAGACCCTGACCTTGGGCGACCGGGCGCGCAGCGGCAACGACCTGTTCGGCGCCTTCGGACGGGACTTCGCCACCGCGGACGGCGAGCGGCTGATGATCGTGGCGATCACGCCCCGCCAGTGGTCTGGCCTTGTGGAGGCCCTCGATCTCGGCGCGGAGGCGGCGGCGCTGGAGGCGCAGTTGGGCGTGTCCTTCCTTGAGGAAGGTGCGCGCTTCGTCCACCGCGCGCCGCTGAACGCCCTGGTCGCCACAGCCGTCAGCCGCCGCCCGGCGGCGCAGCTGGCGTCGGCCTTCGAGGCCAGGGGCGTATGCTGGTCGCGCTATCGCAGCTTGGCCACCGCCCTGGCGCAGGAGCCGCGGCTGTTCGCTGAAAGCTCCGTCTTCGCTCCTGTCCGCCACCCAAGCGGCGCCTATCCGACACCCGGCGCGCCGGCGCGCCTGCCGGCGGACCAGCGCCTGGAGCCGCAGCCCGCTCCGCGCCTCGGCCAACACACCGACGAGGTCCTGATGAGCCTTCTGGGATTGAGCTCCACCGAGGTGGGCCGGCTGCACGACGCGGGGCTGGTGGCGTGAGCGGTATCGACGAGGCCGTGATCGCCCGCTGCCGCGAGGCCATCGGGCGCTGCAGGGACCTGACCCAACGGCTGGACGCCTCGAGCCTCCTCCGCTTCGCCGCGGCGACGGGGTGGGACGACGGCGACCGCCCCCCGCCGCTGGCCCACTGGGCCTTCTTCAACGAGGTGGCGGCCGACGCGGACCTGGGCGCCGACGGCCACCCTCGGCCCGGCGGCTTCCTGCCCTTCGCGCCGGAGCTGCCACGGCGCATGTTCGCCTCCGCCGTCATCCGGTTCGAACGCCCGCTGGTCTTCGACGCGCCGGCCGAGATAGCCCTGGAGGTCGTCGACGTCCGCCACAAGCAAGGACGCGGGGGCGACCTGCTGTTTGTCGAGGTCGCGCGCACGATCCTCCAGTCCGGCGCGCCGTGCGTGCGCGAGACCCAGACCCTGGTCTACCGTCCAGTCCTGGCGGCCGCGCCTGCGGCGCTTCCCGCGCCCGCGCCGGACGCTTTCGCGGCGCCTGAGGGCGGGGAGCTTTGGCGGCCTGGCGCCGCCAACCTGTTCCGCTTCTCCGCGGCCACCTTCAACGGCCACCGCATCCACTACGATCGCCCCTACGCGGTCGAGGTCGAAGGCTATCCAGGCGTCGTGGTGCACGGCCCCTTCCTGGCGGCCCGGCTGGCGGCGCTGGCCGCCCGCCGCGGACCGCTGGCGGGCTTCGAGTTCCGCGCTGCGGCGCCGTGCTTCGCGGACCAGCCAATCCGGCTGGCGGAGGTCGCGCCGGGCGAGCTGCAGGCGATCCGCTGCGACGGCGTGCTCTGCGTCACCGCAAGGGCGACCTACTAGATGAGCCCGATCCTAGACCAGGCCCTGGAGGCCGCCCGCGCCGCAGCCCTGTTCACCGAGGCGGCCCGCGCCCGGGCGGCGCTGGCAGTCGCGCCCTCTGGAACCCTCGACGGCGCAGCCTGCGACCGGGAGCAGCGCCTGCTGCACGGCTTCGCCTGGATCGCCACGACCAGCGCCGCCCTGGCCGCCCTGGCGGACTGGGGCTGTCGCGCCGAGACGGCCGGGCGCTCGCGTCCCCTCGACGCGTTGGTGATCCGCATCGGCTTCGGCGAGTACCTGCACCAGCTGCTGGGCGGCGTGCCTATGAGCCAGAACGAGATGGTGCGCCCGGCCGAACTCGGGCTCGACGAGGCGGCGCGCCGCCTGGCCGACACGCCCGCGGTCAAGACCTTCCTCTCCGGGGGCAATGTCGCGGAGGCGCGCGCGGAATTCGTCGGCCTGCTCGCCGAAGGCGCGCGCCCCGACGAGGCGCTCGACGACGAGACCCTGGACTTGGTGCGCGAGCAGTTCCGCGGCTTCACAGCCGCGCGGATCGCGCCCCACGCTCACGCCTGGCACCTGGCTGACGCCCTGATCCCCGATGCGGTGCTGTCGGAGATGGCCGGCCTCGGCGTGTTCGGCGTCTGCATAGAGGAGGCGTACGGCGGCCTCGGCCTTGGCAAGCTGGCCATGTGCATCGTCTCCGAGGAGCTCAGCCGCGGCTGGATCTGCGCGGGGTCGCTCGGCACCCGCTCCGAGATCGCGGGCGAGCTGATCGGCGCCAACGGCACGGCGGAGCAGAAGGCGCGCTGGCTGCCCGGCATCGCGTCCGGAGCGGTGCTGCCGACGGCGGTGTTCACCGAGCCCGATACCGGCTCCGACCTCGCGTCCCTGCGCACCCGGGCGACCCGGAAGGGCGAGGGCTGGTCGATCCATGGAGCCAAGACCTGGATCACCCACGCCGCACGCGCGGACCTGATGACCGTTCTGGTCAGGACCGACCCGGACACCCCCGGCCACGGCGGCCTATCCATGCTGCTGGCGCCCAAGCGCCGGGGCGGCGAGGCCGGCGCCTTCCCCGATCCGGGCCTGGAGGGGAGCGAGATCGAGGTGCTCGGCTACCGCGGCATGAAGGAATACGTTCTGTCCTTCGACGGCTTCCACGTTCCCTCCGACGCCCTGCTGGGGGAGGAGCCGGGACGGGGTTTCCGCCAGCTGATGAGCACCTTCGAGGGCGCGCGCATCCAGACCGCGGCCCGGGCCGTCGGCGTGGGCTGGAACGCCCTGGAGCTGGCGCTGCGCTACGCCCAGGAGCGCAGGCAGTTCGGCCGCCCGCTGATCGCCTTCCCGCGAGTCGCCGACAAGATCGCCCTGATGGCCACGGAACTAGTGCTCGCCCGCGAGCTGACCTACGCCGCCGCCCGCCAGAAGGACCGGGGCGAGCGCTGCGACATCGAAGCGGGCATGGCCAAGCTGCTGGCCGCGCGGGCAGCGTGGAGCAACGCCGACATGAACGTGCAGATCCACGGCGGCAACGGCTACGCCTTGGAGTACGAGGCCAGCCGCGTGCTCTGCGACGCCCGCATCCTCAACATCTTCGAGGGCGCCGCCGAAATCCAGGCCCAGGTGGTCGGCCGCGGGTTGCTGGCGGATCGCCGGTGACGATGTCCAGCGGCGAGGAGACGCTTTGGCCGCCATGCCGAAGTATGACGACATCGCCGCTCGCCCGCGACCTCAAGGCATATCTGCTACGGCTGGATCGGTCATATCGGCTTGGCTACCGTCCATCGTCGTGCGTGACCGAGGGGTGAGATGAAGCGTCTGGACACAAAACGCGCCGTCATCACGGGGGCCGCCAACGGCATCGGCAAGGCCATCGCCGAGGCCTATGTCGCCGAGGGCGCCTCCATCATCCTGGCCGACATCGACGAGGTCGGCCTGAACGAGGTCGCGACCCGCCTGGGCCAGACCGCCGTGCGCACCGACGTCTCCAGACGTTCCGAGATCGAGGCCCTGTTCGACGTGGTGCAGCGCCAGTGGGGCGGCCTCGACATCATGGTCAACAACGCCGGCGTCACCCACGCCGCCGACCTGCTCGACCTGACCGAAGAGGACTTCGACAGGGTGATGGCGATCAACCTGAAGGCCGCCCTGTTCGGAACCCAGTTCGCGGCCAAGCTGATGGCCCCCGGCGGGATCATCGTGAACATGTCCTCGGTGAACGCGATCCTCGGCATCCCCAACCAGATCCCCTATGCGCTGTCCAAGGGCGCCCTGAAGCAGCTCACCAACGTCTCGGCCCTCTCGCTGGCGCCGCGCGGCATCCGCGTGAACGCCATAGGGCCCGGCACCATCATGACCGCCATCGCCCGCTCGATCATGACCGACCAGGCCGCCGAACAGCGGATCATGAGCCGCACCCCCATGGGCCGGGTCGGCGAGCCGGAGGAGGTGGCCTCCATCGCCGTCTTCCTGGCCTGCAGCGAGTCCTCCTACATCACCGGCCAGACCATCTATCCGGATGGCGGCCGGCTGGGGCTGAACTACACCGTGCCCGTGGCCAGCCGCGACTGATGCGGGCCGACGTCGTCATCGTGGGCGGCGGCGTCGTCGGCTCCTCCATCGCCTTACACCTGGCCGAGGGCGGCCAGTGCTCCGTCATCGTGATCGAGCGGGCCACCAGCTACGCCCGCGCCTCCTCGGCGCTCTCGGCCAGCTCCATCCGCCAGCAGTTCACCACGCCGGTGTGCATGGGCATGTCGCGCCACGGCTTCGACTTCTACCGCGACATCGGCGAGCGGCTGGCGGTGGAGGACGAACGCCCCGAGATCGGGCTGGTGGAGCGCGGCTACCTCTACCTAGCTGAGGCGGGGCGGGAGGCGGGCCTGGAGGCCGCCGTTCGCGTTCAGCGGGCGAACGCGGTCCCGGTCGAGCGACTGGAGCCCCTAGCCCTCGCCGACCGCTTCGCGTGGCTGAACGTCGAGGACCTGGGCCTCGGCGCCTTCGGCTTGGCCGGGGAGGGCTGGTTCGACGGCTACAGCGTCATGCAGGCCTTCCGGAAGAAGGCCCGGAGCCTCGGCGTTGTCTACCTGCACGACGAGGCAACCGGCCTCGCGATGACGGCCAGTCGGGTGACCGCTGTCGAGACCGCCCGCTCGGGCACGATCGTGAGCGGGGTGGTCGTGGACGCCGCCGGCCCGCACGCCGCGCCGGTCGCCGCGTGGGCGGGCTTCCAGCTGCCCGTGGCGCCCCAGAAGCGCACCGTCTTCGCCTTCCGCTGCGCCGAGCCGCCCAAAGACCTGCCGCTGGTGGTGGACGCCAGCGGCTTCTACGTGCGGCCCGAGGGCGACGGCTACATCGCCGGCGGTCCCGCCTGGCTGCCGGACGCCGATCCGGACGACCTGGACGCCGATTACGCCCAGTTCGACGAGGCGATGTGGCCGGCGCTGGCGCACCGCATACCGGCCTTCGAGCGCATCCGCATGAGCCGCGCCTGGGCCGGCCATTACGAGATGAGCACCTTCGACCACAACGCCCTGATCGGCTGGACGCCCGGGGTGGACAACCTGATGATCGCCGCGGGCTTCAGCGGCCACGGCATGCAGCACGCGCCCGCCACCGGCCGCGGCGTGGCCGAGCTGATCACCAAGGGACGCTACGAGACCCTCGACCTGTCGCCGCTGTCTGTGGATCGCGTCGTCAGGGGCGAGAGGATCGAGGAGTTGAACGTCATCTAGCCTCCCTGAGGACAGGTTTGCGCCGGCCCAAGTAAACCGGAAAACGCCTAGGGCCTGATCTATCCGCTTTAGCCATACGAGAGGACGCCGCGTGGATCCGCGCTTCAGGTTCGAGCCTACAGCCGTCCCCATGCCGGAGGCCACGCGCCGGGAAATCCTGGCTGCGCCGGGGTTCGGCAAGGCTTTCACCGACTACATGCTGGTGATGCGCCATACCGCCCAGACCGGCTGGGCCGAAGGCGTCGTAAGGGCGCGCGCGCCCTTCCAGATCGATCCCGCCTGCGCGGTGCTGCATTACGCCCAGGAGATCTTCGAGGGCATGAAGGCCTACCGCACCCCTGATGGCGGCGCGGCCCTGTTCCGCTCCGGCGCCAACGCCCGCCGCTTCGCCGACTCCGCCGAGCGGATGGCCATGCCGCAGGTCCCCGAAGAGCTGTTCCGCTCTGCGGTCTGCGCCCTGGTGGAGGTCGAGCGCGACTGGCTGCCGGACATCGGCCAGGGCTCCCTTTACCTGCGGCCCTTCATGTTCGCGAGCGAGGCGTTCCTGGGCGTGCGGCCCGCGGCGGAGTACCTGTTCGTGATCATCGCCTCTCCCGCAGGCGCCTATTTCAAGCGGGAGGCGGCGGGGTTGAGCCTCTGGGTGTCGGACAGCTACATCCGCGCCGCGCCCGGGGGCACGGGCGCGGCCAAATGCGGCGGCAACTATGCCGGCGGGCTGGCGGCCCAGGCCGAGGCGGCCCGGGCGGGATGTGACCAGGTGCTGTTCCTGGATGCGGTGGAACGGCGCTGGGTAGAGGAGCTTGGCGGCATGAACGTCTTCTTCGTGTTCGATGACGGTTCGCTCGCCACCCCGCCGCTCTCCGGCACCATCCTTCCGGGCATCACCCGCGACTCCCTGATCACCCTGGCGCGCGGCTGCGGGAGGGAGGTGCGCGAAGAACCCTACGCGATCGATCAGTGGCGGAGCGACGCCCAGAGCGGCCGGTTGGTGGAGGCCTTCGCCTGCGGCACCGCCGCCGTGGTCGCGTCCATCGGTCAGGTAAGAGGCGCCGGACTGGAGATCACCATCTCCGGCGGGCGCCCCGGGCCGGTCGCTGCGGAACTGCGCGCCGCGCTGGTTGACATCCATCATGGCCGGGCTCCCGATCCCCATGGCTGGTTCGAGAAGGTCTCGTGAGCCCCGCCTGACCTTACCATCCGGAGCCGCTCTTGGATTTCGAGTCGCTGAAGCTCTTCCTAGCCGTTGCCGAGCACGCGAGCTTCACGCGGGCGGCGATCGAGCTCGGGATGACCCAGCCGACCATCAGCAAGCGCGTCCAGCAGCTCGAGACCAAGCTCGGCAGCCTCCTGCTCTATCGCCATGGCCGCGGCGTCCGCCTGACCGAGGCGGGCGTTCGGCTGGCCGACGTCGCCAGCTCGGTGCTGCTCCAGCTCGACAGCCTTCGCGACGAGCTGGATGCGGGGACCCACGCGATGGGAGGCTGGGTCACCCTCGGCCTGCCGCCCTCGCTCGGGTCCTCGCTGTCGGTGCCCCTGGCCCAGCGCTTCAAGCAGCAGTTCCCGAACGCCGGCCTGCGGGTGATCGAGGCGTTCAGCGGATCGCTGCTGGAGCTGCTGGAAGCCGGCAAGCTGGACATCGGCGTGCTCTACGATGCGCGCAGCGCGCCCACCATGCTGGTCAGCCCCCTGTTCTGCGAGGACCTCTACCTGATAGAAAATGCCGCTCTCGCCGGGCCTAACGGGCCGGCCGAGATCGCAGAACTGGGGGTGGGCTCCTTCGTTTTGTCGCACTCGTCCAACGGGCTGCGGCGCGTGATCGAGGCGGCGGCGGCCTTGTCCAACATCCAGATCGACGTGTCGCTGGAACTCGACTCCCTGACCGCGTTGAAACGCATGGTCGAGATCGGCCCGGAGCGCTGCGTCCTGCCCTACGGCGCCGTCTACCGCGAGGTTCAGGAAGGCAAGCTCCGCGCCCGCCCTTTTGCAGGACGTGGGCTGAACGCGTCCCTGGTCTGCGCCACGCCGCTGCACCGGTCGGTCCGTCGACTTACGCGGGAACTCCAGACCTTGCTGGTGGAGCAGGTCAAGCAAGGCATAGCCGACGGCATGCTCACCGCCACGCGGGCCTGATGGAACGCGGACAAGGCTGTGATGTCCTCCTAGCCGCCAAGTCGTCTCGTCGCTCTGGCTTGCCGCGCCGGCAGGCGTTCGGTAAGTCCCGACGTCCCCGGCATCTCTGCACCGATCGCCGTAGTTCGTCTTGCGGCATAGCTGCTATAGGCGCGCCTCTGTAGCAGAAGACAAGTCTCGGCCCTAGCGTCATCAAATATTATTGATCGGGAATCGAGAATAGCCGGGGGGCTGAGTTGGCGAAATCGGTAAACGCGACGGTGTGGGTGCGACGCTTTTCACGGTGCTCATGTCTGGGACTGACGACGCTCGCCATACATCCGGCGCTTGCTCAGACGGATGCGCAGCCAACCACTGCGGGCGCAAGGACGCCAGCGCCTATGCAGGCTAGCGCGACGTCCGTCGCCAAGCCCCCCGTCGACGCATCGGCCACCGTCAGCGACATCGTGGTCACCGCCAATCGCCGGGAGGAATTCGCTCAGAGGGTAGGGGTCTCGCTCACTGCGGCCACGGGCGCCGCGATCGCACAGCACAACATCCAGAGCGCGGAAGACCTGCAGAGGATCATCCCGGGCCTGAACGCGACCGCGGAGACCGGGACCGGGGTCGACACCTTCGTCATCCGCGGGGTCGGCAACACCGACTTCAACGACCACGAGGAACAGCCGATCGCCACCTATCAGGACGGTGTCTACGTGCCCTTCGGGACAGCCGCCGGCCTGCCGCTGTTCGACCTGCAGCGGGTCGAAGTGCTGCGCGGCCCGCAGGGCACCCTGTTCGGCCGCAACGCCACCGGCGGCTTGATCCAGTACGTCAGCAACCTGCCTACCGCCGGCGAGAGCGCCGGACTGGAGGCCGCCTACGGCAGTCGCAACCTCTACCGGCTGCAGGGTTTCCTGGACGACGGCGGGGATGCTTTGGCCGACCGCCTCTCCTTTTACTATCAGAGCCAGGATGGCTACCTCGTCAATACTGAGGGGCGCGCCCGCGGCGACAAGACCGTCTACAGCCTGCGCGACCAGCTGCTTTGGCGGCCGAACAACGGCACGACGGTCACCTTGCGTGCGCAAGGCTTCTACCAGGTCGGGACCTCGCCCGGCTACATCTCCACGCCAGCCTATACAGTCAACGGCGTCGACCAGAACCTCCCCGCCAATGTGGACGCCTATGGCACGGGTCCGGGCAATGACCTGTTCGGCTACCGCAATCCCTATACAGGGCTCAAGGTGGCGCTGAACGATCCGGGCAAGCTGGACAAGGACTACAAGAGCATTTCGGCCACGGTGGACCGACGGCTGGGCGATGCGACCCTGACCTCGATCAGCTCCTTCGCCACCGTGCACGACTTCTACCGAGAGGACACCGACTCCACCCCGATCTATGAGGAAGAGGCGGGGCTGGACTCCCGGTCCTATGACCTGCAGCAGGACCTTCGGGTCAGCGGCGCCTCGAACCGGTTCCGTTATACGGCGGGGCTGTTCTACCTGTACATCGACGGCAGGTACTCACTCTATATCGACGCGTTGACGCCGACCTTCGACGGCCTGCCTTCCGGGACGGCGGTCCCCGCCGGCTCCGACGGCAACCTCAGCAACCACTACGACCTGCGCACCCAGTCCGAGGCGCTCTACGGACAGGCTGAATACGACCTGTCCGATAAGTGGACCATCATCCTAGGCGCCCGCTATACTTGGGATCAACTTCGTTACAACTTTTACGACTTCTGCCTTCAAACCGCGCCGGGCACGTGCGCCGCGCTCTATGGAGGGACGGACGACTCCGCGTCCTCCATCGTAACTGGGCTTGGTCCCTTGTCCATCAACGACAGCTATGGAGACTGGAGCGGCAAGACAGAGCTGAACTACAAGGTCGATCGTGACGCCCTGATCTATGCGAGCATCAGCAAGGGCGTGAAAGGCGGTGGATTTACCGCCCCGCAATCCCTGAATTTCCCCGCGAGCAGCCTCGAGTTCCGTCCGGAGACACTCTATGCTTTTGAAATCGGAGAAAAGGCTCAGTTCCTGAATCGAAGACTGACCTTTAACCTGAGCACCTACTACTATGATTACCTAAACAACCAAGCCTATCTGTTCGTAGCCAACCAAACCGAGGTAGTGAACAAGGATGCGAATGCGGCGGGCCTGGAAGCTGAACTGACCGCCGTCCCGATCAGGACGGTCACGGCCACGGCGAGCGCCGCCTACAACTACTTCGAAATCCATGGCGTGCCGGTAGGAGACGGATACGCGAACGAGCGGCCAAACAATGCGCCACGCCTGCAGCTGCAGTGGGGACTCTCCAAGAGCTTTGACCTGCGCGAGGGCTACACGTTCACCCTAAACTATTACGGTCGCTACATCAGCGCGGTCTACTACAACCTTATCGACGTCCCCATCGTTCGAGCTTCGCCCTACAGCATCACCGACTTCACCGCACACCTAGATCTTCCTAGTCGCTGGTACGTGCAGGGAAATATTAATAATGCCTTCAATAGGCTCAATCAGGTCGGGGCATTCGACACTACGGTGTACGGTTTCACCTTGAGGCAGTTCGGTGAGCCGCGGACGATCAGCCTCTCCGTCGGAACTAAATTCTAACGCAAGTCGGGTGCGCCGAATGGTGGCTATCAAACACCGCTGACCTGTTGCCCCCGAAATGGCGCTGATGACGCAATCGCCGTGGATGCGGAACCGCGGAGAGGTAGACAGGAGTTGTCGCACCTATCCCAATGGTGTAGCGATTATATGAGGGTGGCGGAACATTAAGGGGGCATCATGACGCGACGAATGGCCGCTTTGGCAAGTAGCTCGATTTTAGCCCTACTCGCCCACGCGTCCCTCGCGCAGGCGCAGGCGCAGGCGATTACGCCGGCTACGTCACAGCCAACAGCCTCCAGCCCCAATCCTAGCGCGGCGCCTGTGCTATCGGAGGTCGTCGTCACGGCCACCCGGCGTGAGACCAACCTGGAACGCACCCCGATCGCGGTCTCGGCCTTTAGCCAGCAACAGCTGGACAGGCAGCAGGTCGCCAACGTCACCGACATCCAGCGCTTTGTCCCGAGCCTGCAGTTCAACCAGAACGCGGCCAACAATGCCTTGCTCATCACTTTGCGCGGCATCGGTAACGACGCCGCTTTCACCATCTCTTCCGACCCGGAGGTCGGCTTCTACGTCGACGGGATTTATACGCCCACCGTGCAAGGCAGCACGGGCCTGCTTTACGATCTCGAACGGCTGGAGGTCCTGCGAGGCCCGCAAGGAACGCTGTTCGGCCGCAACACCACCGCTGGCGCGATCACCCTGACGACGGCGAAGCCCAAGCTCGGCGACGAGTCCGGCTATATCGAGCTGATCGGCGGAGACTACTCGCGCTTCGGATCCCGGGGCGCGATTAACATGCCGATTACAAGCACGTTGGCGGCGCGCGTCAGCTTTGCGACCGAGCAGCACGACGGCTACGTGTCCTACCAGCAGCCGCCCGTCCTTCAGGGGGTCGATCCGTCCGCCTTCACCACGGGCGGAAAACGCTACAACTCCCAAGAGCAGCAGTCGGGAAGGGTCAGCCTGTTGTGGAGGCCCGACGCACGCTTCACTTGGAACCTGAACATCGAGGGCTTTCTCGACGAAGGCACGCCGGACGTTCCGCTGCTGCAGTCGCCACGGCCGGGAACGGCCCCTTATTCAATCCTGGCTGACACGCCGCCGGCCAAGTACGGCTCCAACGTATCCATCCGAAGCACGATGGATTATGAGATCAACAGCTATCTCGACGCAACCTACATAGCCGGATACAGCAGGGACTACAGCACGGACCAGACAGAGTCGGACGGGGGCGCGCTCCCGATCTACGACGCAACGGGAGAACTCAATCCATACGGTTCGGAGAACATCATCGACCGCAAGGAGTCAACCTACCTAAGCCAGGAAGGCCAACTAAGGTCGCAGGGTCATCATCTCATAGACTGGATCGTTGGAGGCATATACTCCCGTGAACAAGCGAACGCCCGTCAGGACATCGATGACAGGAACGGCTATCGGGGAGGACCGGAGGCGTTCGCGATCAGCTTCGACGCCCCCGAATACCTCGTCAACAGCTATGCCGGTTACGGCCAGGGAACACTGAACCTCACCTCCCGGCTCCGACTGACCGGTGGCCTGCGGTTTTCGAGCGACTCCAAGAGCGCGCCGGACGAGGGAACGGTTAGCCTGGACAGCGGCTGCCCGGCCGACCTGCCTGCTGGTGCGCCGCCGTGCACCGGCCTCGGCGGTCAGTACTTCCAGATCACCGACCCCGGCCGACTGGCGGGGCTTCTCGGCCCCGAGTTTACTTCGGCGCCGAGCGATGTCGTACCCCGCACGTTCTCGAAGCTAACGTATCTCGCCAGGGCCGAGTACGACGTCACCGGCAACATCCTGGCCTACGGCGGCGTCAGCACCGGTTTCAAGTCTGGTATCATCAACCCTGTCGGCCCCATTACCGGGCCGGAGACCCTGACGGACTATGAAGGTGGGGCCAAGATCAGGCTCTTTAACCGCCGCGTGAACCTCAACCTTGTCGGCTACTACTACGACTATAAGGGTTTCCAAGTCAGCGAGATCATCGTTCAGCGGGACGCCGCGGGCAACCCGGTCGGGAGCACCCTTCAGACCCTGAACGCCCAGGGCGCTACGGCTTACGGTTTCGAGGCGGAGGCCGTGGGGTCCCTCACGGCGCGCGATCACGTCCAACTGGCGATGGCGGTGCAGCACACCCAGATCGGATCGCTTGTCACTCTGGACCAGCGCTTCGACTCAGACCCCACGGTCTTGGCCGACCAGCAGCAGCTCGAGGGCAACCGCCTGCCCCACGCCCCGAGCTTCTCCGCCACGCTGACCTACGAGCACGACTTCCTGCTCCCCAACGGCGGCAGGATCACCCCTCGCGGCACAGTGCACTACGAGACGTCCAGCTGGCTCTCGATCTTCGATGGCGATCGGAAGGATCCGATGACCAACAACGGCGTCGGGTCGAACTGGGACATGCAGAAGGCCTACACGCGGAGCGATCTCGCTCTTCGCTACACGCCTGCAGATCGAAAGTACGAGGCCGAGGTATTCGTCAAAAACGTGGAAGCTGTTGCTGTACGGACGAACGCACAAAACTATAATACGGGTTCGCTTCCCAGCCAGGACGTCTTTCAATCGTATCTGCAGCCTCCGAGGACCTTCGGCGTACGAGTAAGGCTTAACTTCTGACGCCAGCCTCCTATTCCAGGCCTTTATGGCCGGGCATTCCACCTTCGGGCGCAGACCGGGTGGGATGAGGCCCTCGACAGCCGAGACCGGAAGTGTGTAGGGGTTCCGAGGTTCCAGCGACGCATCTTAGATGGAACGGATCGGCGGCGCCCTCATCAGCAAACCGAAGATCAACACTTTGAGCCCGCGTCGTCTTCTGGGACTTTGTGGTGTGCTGGCCCTTGTGGCTCAAGCCCATACGGCTTTCGCCCAGGACATTCCGCTCAAGGTCAGCGGCGAACAGATAGAAGGCCCCTCTTGCGCCAGGATATTGACCTGGCAGGACCAGACCTCCCCAGCGCCCTGTAAGCCGGAGGAGTTGGGCCAATGGCTGGCGGACGCGCGTAGCTGGCGGCAGGGGCGACGGATCCAGATCGGCTTCGACGACGCCGAATATCGCAGGGCCGCCTTGGCATGGGCCCAGTCCAGCTTCGTTCAGCCCCAGATGATGGTCCAGGACCGCTTCTTCTACGACGTAGACGCGGGACGCTACACCGTGGATCGCTACCTGGACGACCTGGACATGAGATACGGCGGCATCGACAGCGTTCTCGTCTGGCCGACGTACCCGAACATAGGGATCGATGATCGTAACGAGTACGGCTTGGTCTCTGACATGCCGGGCGGGGTCGCAGGCCTCCGCCAGGCCGTGGCTGATTTCCACGCACGCGGAGTAAAGGTGTTCTTCCCCGTGATGCTTTGGGACCAGGGAACGCACGATGAGGGCGTCCCGGACGCCGACGCCATCGTGAAGGAACTCAAAGCCCTGAACGCCGATGGTATAAACGGCGATACGCTCGACGGCATGTCTCGGAACTTCCGGGAAAAGTCTTTGGCCCTGAATCATCCCTTGGCGCTGGAACCCGAGGTCGGGCTCGCATCGGACGAGATGGTCAACTGGAACACCATGAGTTGGGGTTATTGGGACTACAGCTTCGTACCCGTCGTGAGCCGCTTCAAGTGGATCGAGCCGCGCCACATGGTCAACATCTCGAACCGGTTCGACCACGACCATACCGATGATCTCCAGCACGCCTTCTTCAACGGGGTAGGCTTCGAAAGCTGGGAGAATGTCTGGGGGATCTGGAACGGCCTCACACCTAGAGATGGCGAGGCGCTTCGGCGCATGGCGCTCATCGAGCGTTTTGGAAAAGCGTTCCTCGTCTCGCAGGACTGGGAGCCGTTCTCGCCGATGCAGCATTTCGGCGTGTTCGCAAGCAAATGGCCCGGGCATGACGGGTCACTATGGAGCATCGTCAACCGCAACCACTATGCGGTGGGCGGCCGTCAACTGGCCGTTCCGCATCGAGAGGGTCAGCGATACTACGACCTTTGGAGCGGGGTTGAGCTCCATCCAAGCCTTCAGGACGGCCAGGATGTGCTGTCGTTCGGCCTGGAACCCGACGGCTTCGGCGCCGTGCTGGCGTCCGGCGTCGCGCCGGCCGGCTTGTCTGAACTGATGAGCAAGGCGCGCGAGCTCAACGCCCGGCCGCTCTCCAGTTTCTCGCACGCGTGGACGGCCTTGACGCAGCAGGCGGTCGCCGTGTCGGCCACCCCGTTTCCCAAGTCGCCACCTTGGGGCATGGTCCGCATCCCTGCGGCCGACTTCCTCTTCCGCGTGAACGGCGTCGAGATCGAAGGCGGGGACGACGACGGGGTCGATATCCAATACCCGGGCGAAGCATCGCCGCGGCGGTATCATGACCTCGATATTCATATCTCCACGTTCTGGATCGACAGGACGCCTGTCACGAACGCTGAGTTCAAGACGTTCCTCGTCAGCACACGTTACCATCCGGCCGACGATCATAACTTCCTGCGGGATTGGAGCGGAGAAAGCTATCCGCGCGGCTGGGATGAGAAGCCGGTGACCTGGGTGTCGATCGAAGATGCGCGAGCCTACGCAAGATGGGCCGGTAAGAGACTGCCGCATGAATGGGAATGGCAATACGCAGCGCAGGGTCTCGATGGGCGGCCCTACCCGTGGGGCGCAACGATGGTGCGCTCGAACATGCCTACACCGGACGACGGGCGGCAGATGTCGCCCCCGAGCGACATCCATGCCCATCCCGGCGGCGCAAGCCCCTTCGGCGTCTTGGACCTCGTCGGGAACGTGTGGCAGTGGACAGACGAATGGCGCGACGCCCACACACGGGCCGCGATCGTTAGGGGAGGCAGTCATTACCGCCCCTCCGGCTCGCGTTGGTATTTCCCCCAGGCTTACAAACTCTCGGAGCACGGCAAATATCTTCTGATGTCTCCCGGAGTCGATCGCTCCGGCGCCGTAGGCTTCCGTTGCGTCGTGGATGGCGACTTGGCCTCGAAATGACATAGCCCGGCTTGCAAATGCTCTGCCGAGCCTTGGTGGCGGACCCTATTTAGCGATCCGCCTCCATCACCTGCGTCCGGGCCTATCTACTCCGCCGCGAGCTTGGCGCCACAGTAGTTGCGCAGTTTCGGCATGACGTCCTGGGCCAGCAGGCGCATGGAAGTTTTGTGCACCTCGGGCTTTTCCCACTCCTTGAAGGTGGCGATGAGCGCGCCGAATTCACCGCCCACCGTGTCCACGACATGCACCAGTTGGTCCAGCACCGTGGACGGAGAGCCGGAGATCACTAGGGTGTCGATGCAATACTTCGGTGTCACGGCCTCGTCCGGCACGGATGGATCTGCCTTCAGCACGCTGATCAGGTTGAAGAAGTTCATGTCTTCGACCAGGAACCTGAACTGGCATTCGTAGGCGTTGTTGTCCTCGGTCAGATAGTCCCGCGCCTCCGCATCGGTGTCGGCCACCAGGATGGAGCGGGCGATGCGCCAGTTCTTGCGGTCGGGCCGGCGGCCGGCGCGCTCGCAGCCGATGACGTACTGCTCCCAATGGGTCCTGGCGGAATCGAGCTGGGCGAAGTTGCCGGACAGGATGCCCCAGCCCCGCTCGCCCGCCTGGGCTGCGCTCTTGGACTTGGGCGACATCACCGAGGTGACCACCGGCGGGAAGGGCTTCTGGTAGGGCTTCAGCATGGGGCCGAAGCCCAGCTTCGGAACAATCTGGTCTTTGATCTTCACCGTCCAATACTTGCCCACGATGTCGTAGGGCGGAGCGGACGACCAGATCTTGTGGATCATCTCCATCGACTCAAGCACCATCTCACCCCGGTTCTTGTCCAGGACGTCGTAGAGTTCCAGGTCGCTGACCTGGGCGCCGGGCCCGACCCCCATGATGAGGCGGCCGCGTGACATGTGGTCGAACATGGCCGCGTCCACGGCGACCTTGGCTGGGTGATAGATCGGCAGCGAGATCACCGCGCTGGCGAACTTGATGTGCTTGGTCACCGGGATCAGCGACGAGCAGAACTGCAGCGGATTGGTGATCAGCTCGATGTCGGACGACTGGTGTTCGCCCACCCAGGCTTCGTCGAAGCCGACCTCGTCGGCGTATATGATCGCCTGGCGACATTCTTCCAGCATGTCGGCCGGATGGCGCGTCAGATCCCGATTCTGTATCGGGTGCATGAAGAGCCCGAGATCCATACGCAACCTCCTGATCTATATTGGTGAAAGTCTTACGCGATATTGACGGAACCTGGACACAGGAACTGGCGGACCTGCCGTCGAGGGCGGCACGTGGCATAGCGGCGGCTGTCGCGCCTGGCCCCTCTGCTAGGCGAACTTCATGATCACGGCCTTGGTCTCCAGATATTCCTCCATCTGTTCCAGGCCGCACTCGCGGCCGATGCCGCTGGTCTTGTAGCCGCCGAAGGGAACCGCTGGGTCGAGGCCCCCATAGGTGTTGACCCACACCGTGCCGGCGCGGATGGCCTTGGCCATGCGATGGGCGGTGGCCAAGCTTTGGGTCCACACCCCGCTGCCCAGGCCGAAGGAGGTGGCGTTGGCGATGGTGGTGGCCTCCTCGAAGGTGTCGAAGGGGATGGCGCAGACCACGGGGCCGAAGATCTCGTCGCGCGCCACCTTCATGTCGTTGGTCACGCCGGCCAGCACAGTCGGCTCGACGAAGAAGCCGTCGCCATAAGCGCCCTCGGTCAGACGGCGGCCGCCGGACACAGTCCGGGCGCCTTCCCGCTCGCCGAGATCGATGTAGCCGGTCACCCGGTCAAGCTGCTTCCGGTTGATGAGCGGCCCGATCTGGGTGTCGGGATCAAGCCCGTCACCGACCTTCAGGGTCTTGGCGAAGTCGGAGACGGCATCCACGAACTCGCCGAAGATCGAGCGCTCCACCAGCAGGCGCGTCCCGGCGGTGCACGACTGGCCGCTGTTGGCGAACACCCCCATCGCCGCACCCTGCACGGCGGCTTTAAAGTCGCAGTCGGCGAACACGACATCGGGCGACTTGCCGCCGAGCTCCAGGGTCAGGCGCTTCATGTTGCCCTGGGAGGCGTCGATGATCTTGCGCCCGACGGACTCTGAGCCTGTGAACGAGATCTTGTCCACGTCGCCGTGGGCGGCCAGCGCCGCGCCGGCGGTATGGCCGAAGCCCGGCACCACATTGACCACGCCCGGCGGCACGCCCGCCTCCAGCAGCAGCTCGCCCAGGCGGATGGCGGTGAGGGGCGCATCCTCGGCGGGCTTCAGCACCATGGTGCAGCCCGTGGCCAGGACCGGACCTATCTTCCACATGGTGTGGACTACCGGGCCGTTCCACGGGGTGATGGCCCCCACAACGCCCACCGGTTCCTTCAGGGTGTAGGTGAACATCTCGCCCGGCAGGGAGTCAGGGGTCGTGGCGCCCCTGATCGCGGTGCAGGCCCCGGCGTAGAAGCGCAGCAGGCCCAGCACGCGCTGGCGCCGGGACCGGGACACGGTGATGGGGACGCCCATGTCCAGGACATCGGTCATCGCCAGCTCTTCGAAGTTCTGGTCGACGAGTTCGCTGAACCTCAGGATGCAGGCCTGGCGTTCGAAGGGCGTGAACCGGCTCCAGGGTCCCTCGAACGCCTTGCGCGCCGCAGCGACGGCCAAGTCGATGTCTTCGGCGTCGCCTTCGCACACGTGGGCGACAAGCCTGCCGGTCGCCGGGTTGTGCGAGGCGAAGGTCCGGCCGGACAAGGCCGGGACGAACTTGCCGTCGATCAGCAGCGGCCGGGCGGCCGTCTCCGTCGCGGCGGCCTTGGGGCTGGCCAGATGCATGACGTTCAAGACGCGCCTCGTCCACGGAAGGGTTGGATGGGGTGACCGCCGGCGGGACGACGCGGCATGCTAGACCGCCGCCCTGACGCCGAGGAGCCGCTGGTGCTCGGCCCAGAACTCGGCCACGGCGTCGGCGCGGGCCTGCGGCGAAAGGCTGAGCTCCATGGCCAGCACCGACGCCGCGCGCTCGACCTCGTCCTGCGAGGGCTTGTGGCGCCAGCAGAGGCCGGTGCGCCGGAACAGCAGGTCGGTGAGCGTGACGGCGTGTTCCTCGGCGATGGCGTGCTGGAGGTCGGACAGGCGCACGGAGCGGTCGCCTTCGACCAGGAAGGGCGAGTTGTCGTTCTCGGGCGCCAGTTTGGGGCCGTAGTCGGGGCGTTGGGCGGCCCGGCGGGCGGGAATGCGCTTGGCGACCTCGGCGGCCAGCAGCTCGCCGGCCGACCTGTAGCTGGTGATCGGACCTGCGGTCATGACCAGGACGTTGGGCAGGCCGTCGTTGGCGAGATCGTGGATCTCCCGCGAACGCTTGCCGAGGGGCAGCGCCGGATCATAGGTCAGCGGCCTGACGCCAGCCCAGGTGAGGCGAATGTCGCGGCTGGACAGGTTTGCGCCGGGCAGGAGCCGATTGGCCTCCGACAGCAGCCAGGCCTGCTCGTCCTCGGTGACGTGGATGTCGTCCTTGTCCCCCTCGTAGACCGTCTCCGTGGGGCCGAAGAAGTGCAGCCCGTGCCAGGGGATGCAGTAGAACGGTTCGCTCTTGGAGTTCAGGGTGGCGACGCCATGGCCGCTGTAGCCGCTCGGCAGCTTGACGACGATGTGGCAGCCCTTGGTGCCTAGGACGCGGCGGCCGGCCTCGGGCGCCGCCTGGTGGTTCACCAGGTCGGCCCAGATGCCAGCGGTGTTCAGGATCACCTTGGCGCGCACCTCCGCCGAACCGCCGTCGAGCTGGTCGGCGAGCGTCGCGCGCCAAAGGCCCGCCGGGTCGCGGTCCTGCAGGCGGGCCGTGGTGTAGTTTCGCGCGCGGGCGCCCATGCGCTCGGCGTCCAGGATCGCATCCATGCAGATGCGCTCGGGCCAGTCGAACTCGTATTCGTCGTAGGTAGCCACCGACTGCAGCTTGTCCAGATCGCGTAGCTCCCGCGTCAGGGGCGCCTCGGCGGCTTCGGCGCCTGAGATGCGGCGATAGTTCAAGGGCGGCCCCTGACGCCAGAGCAGGCGCAGGATCACGAAGGCGATATCGATCTGCCAGCCCCGGTAGGGGCCGTTCTGATAGATGGGGAAGGAGAACTTCATCAATCGGGAGCGGATCGCTGTGTCCCGGGTGAACTCGGTCCGCGCCACCATGCAAGACCGCGCCATGACGAGGGCGGTGACCAGGCGCGAGGGATGGCGCACAAAGTCCCACATGGACCGGCCCGGGGCCAGGTAGCGCAGGCCGCAGTGCAGGAGCCGGCTCGAGCGGCTTGAGGAGCCGGAGCCGTAATCGCCCTTCTCCACCAGCAGGACGTCATAGCCCTCGGCGGCGACCTTCTGGGCTGCGGCGGCTCCGTTGATCCCGCCGCCGACGATCAGGACGTCGAACTCCCGTCCATTCAGATCAGCAATCGGCTTGCGCACTAAGGTCCTCTCCCAGGATCAGTATCTGGAAAGCCGCAAGCTCAGGCTTGCAAACCTAGACAAGTTGACGTCGACTGACCAAGATTAATGGCTAGCTCGGCCGACGGATCAAGTCGATGGGATGGCTTGATATAGCAGCTATGCCCCGTTCCACGGCGAAGCCGCCAACACCCCGTGTGGCTACGATGCGGCTTGGCCGCCTCGCGGGATGGCGCTGGCGCCCTTCGGCCCCTGGGCGACGCGGTTGCGTCCGTGATCGCCATGCTAGAGATTGCACCTTGCCGCAACGAACTCTGCGGCTGATCCTAGATGATAGGTAAAGCCCTCGCTATGGACGATTTGGCGCCCAGCCTGACCCGGGCGGTGTTCGACACCGTCACGACCCACATCCGCGACAACGACCTGCGGGCCGGCGACGCCCTACCCAGCGAAACCGCCGTCGCCGCAGCCGCAGGCGTCAGCCGCACCGTGGTGCGAGAGGCGTTCGGGGCCTTGTCGGCGCTGAAGCTCATCGACGTCAGCAACGGCCGGCGGGCTCGGGTGGGCTTCGTCGACGGCTCCGTCCTCTCCCTACCGCTCGGCCACGCGGTGGATACGGCCCAGGTGTCGGTTCCTCAGGTGTGGGATGCGCGGCGAGTGCTGGAGCGGCGCACCGCCGAACTGGCCGCAATCCGGCGCACCAAGACGGAAGCCAGGCTGATCCTTGATCACGCGCGGGCGCTCCGCCGCGCCGGAGGCGATCTTGACGTCCAGGTGGAGCATGACATCGCCTTCCACGCCGCCATCGCCGGCGCCACGCGCAACCCCATGTTCCCGCTTCTCATCGCCGCCTTCGCAGACCTGATGCGCGAGACCTGTCCCATCGGCTGGCGCAGCCGCCGGACCGAGGCCGACCGGCTCGCCGTGTTCGACCAGCACGACCGGATCGCCGAAGCCATCGAGGCCGGCGACCCGCTGGCCGCCGAAGCGGCGATGGACGCGCACTTCGGCCTCAGCCTCCGGGCCCTGGCCAACACCGGCTTCAGCTGAGCGGTCTGGACTGAGCTGTCTTCAGGCGCTGCCGGAAGGACGCCGCATCAAACGAGCCGAAGCGCAGGCGAGCCTTGCCGGAAACCTTTGTGACAGGTACGCCGAGGCCCTAGAGCTCATGGAGCCGGAGCCCTCATGACCGACTACATCGTCGTGGGCGGCGGCTCCGCCGGGTGCGTGGCGGCCGCGAGGCTCAGTGAGGACCCAGACGCCTCTGTCCTGCTGCTGGAACAGGGCGGCGGTGACCGCAATATCTACCTGCATGTCCCGGTGGCCTATTCCAAGGTCTACGCCAGCGACAAGCTCAAACACTATGGGCTGAGCGCCGGCCACGCCCAGCAGTCGCCCATGGTGCAGGCCAACGTGCTGGGCGGCGGCAGCTCTGTGAACGGCATGGTCTACATCCGCGGATGCCCGCAGGACTATGACGGCTGGGCGGCTAGCGGCTGCCCCGGCTGGAGCTACGGCGAGGTGTTGCCGTTCTTCAGGCGCGCCGAGGACAACGACTCCCTGGGCGGGGCGGCGCACGGCGCCGGCGGGCCGCTCGGCGTGTCCAGTCCGCGCTACACCCATCCGCTCACCCGGGTGTGGCTCAAGGCCTGCCAGGATGCGGGCGTGCCTCTCAACCCGGACTTCAACTCGGGGACCCAGGCCGGCTGCGGCCTCTACCAGCTGACCACCCGCGACGGCCGGCGCAGCAGCACGGTCGGCTATCTGCGCCGGGCCCGGGGGCGGTGTGGCTTGGAGGTGAAGACAAGGGTCAAGGTCCTGCGGCTCCTCATCGAGGGCGGCCGGGCCGTGGGGGTGGAGTATATGAGCCGCGGGCGTCTCGTGGTGGCGCGGGCCGAGCGCGAGGTCCTCGTCTGCGCGGGGGGCGTCGGCTCCCCCCATCTGCTGCTGCGCTCGGGAATCGGGCCGGCCGACCAGTTGAAGGCCCATGGCGTGAGCGTCGTGCATGATCTTCCGGGCGTGGGCGAGAACCTGCAGGACCACACCATCTTCTATATGCTCTACGACCTGGATGGGGGCGACAGCTTCGACAAGTACAGGAACCTGGGCTGGCAGGCCTGGGCGGCGCTGCAGTACGGCTTGTTCCGGTCGGGACCTGCGACTTCCAACGTGATCGAGGGCGGCGCCTTCTGGTCCGGCCAGCCCGACGATCCGCTGCCGGACCTGCAGGCCTGCTTCTTTCCCGGGGCGGCGGTGGAGGACGGCATGGAGGGCGTGCCCAGCCGGCGTGGATGCGGCCTGGCCGTCAGCCAGTCCCGGCCTCGCTCGCGCGGGACCCTAAGGCTGGGCTCGGCCGATCCGCTCGCGCGCCCGACGATCGATCCCCGCTACTTCTCCGACCCCTACGACCTGAGATGCCTGGCCGAGGGAGTGCGGATTGGCCAGGACGTCATGCACCAGCCCGCCCTCGCCAGCTACATCGGCCGCGAGCACGTGCCCGGTCGCCGGCTAGAGACGCGGCAGGAGCGGGAGGCCTTCGTCCTGGAAAAGGCCCAGGGCGCCTACCACGCCTGCGGCGCCTGCAAGATGGGAACCGACGACATGGCGGTGGTCGACCCTCAGCTCCGGGTCCACGGGATCGACGGATTGAGGATCGCCGACACGTCCATCATGCCGGTCATCCCGTCCGGCAACCTGAACGCGCCGGCCGTCATGGTCGGCGAGCGGGTGGCGGACTTCATCCGCGCCAACCGGCCGGCGGGCGCGATTTGAGGGCCACCCTCGCGGCCGCGAGCGAGCTTCCTCCGCCGGCATCGAACTTCGCGCCCGTATCAGGAGCAGATGCTTGAGTTCAGATCTTGACGCACTCACGGGCGGCGCCTCGCCGATGATACCTGCGCAGACTGTCCTGCCGCGCCGGCTGGGGGTCGCTGGGCTGGTGCTGATCATCGTGGCCTTCAACGCGCCCCTGGCTGTGATGGCCGGCTTTGCTCAGCTGTCGGTCGCGTTCGGCAGCGGGATCGGCGCGCCGATCTCCTTCCTTTGCGCGGGCGCGATCCTGATGGTGTTCGCCGCGGGCTTCGTGGGCATGAGCCGCTTCATCGAAAACCCGGGCGCCTTCTACCAGTTCATCGTCGCCGGCGCGGGCCGGACTCAGGGGCTGGCCGGAGCCTTTCTGGCGACGGCCGCCTACCTGCTGATGAGTGCGGGCTCCTATCCCTACCTGGGCCTCATCGCGGTGGATTGCATGACCCACCTCTTCGGGCGGCCG
The DNA here is from genome assembly GCA_937863535.1 of uncultured Caulobacteraceae bacterium. Lineage (GTDB taxonomy): Bacteria > Pseudomonadota > Alphaproteobacteria > Caulobacterales > Caulobacteraceae > CAHJWH01. Next base: position 973 of record CALMGB010000196.1, on the reverse strand, counting down.
ATCTTTCCATGGTCGGTTTGGGCCCTGATCTTCCTGGCGGTGATCACCGGCATAGGCCTGCTTCGGATTGACACTTCCATGAAGGTGCTGGGCAAGCTCGTCTGCCTTGAGGTCGCCCTGGTGGCGATCTGGCAGGTCGCGGTGCTGATCAGGGGCGGCCCCGAGGGCTACTCCCCGGCCTCATTCACGCCAGCGGCGTTCCTGCACGGCTCGCCTGGCGTAGGCGTGCTCTTCGCCATGCTTTGCATGATCGGCATAGAGGCCGGCGCCTGCTTCAGCGCGGAGACCATCAATCCGGAGGTCGCGGTGGGGCGGGCGACCTATGCCGCGATCGCGTTCATGACCTTGTTCTACGGCCTGGGCGTCTGGCTCTACATCGTCACGCAGGGCGCCTCCAAGGTGGTGGCGAGCGCGACGAGCAACCCTGTGGGCTCCTTCTTCACCAGCATCAACGCCTATCTCGGTCCGGTCTTCGTCAACATCACCTCGCTGACGCTAGTCACGAGCCAGATGATCGCGTCCAACTCGGTGCAGGGTTCGGCGTCGCGCTACCTGTTCTCGCTCGGGCGCATCAACGTGCTACCCGCCAGCTTAGCGCGGGTGCATCCACGCCTGGAGTCGCCCTATATCGCGGTGGCTGCGGTGGCGGGGCTCAGCCTGGTGGCGCTGGTTGCCGTCATCGTGCTGAGGATCAATCCGGTCACCTCGTATGCGGCGATGACCGGCATGGGCATCTACTTCCTGCTACCGCTCCTGATCGCCACCAGCGGCTCGATCCTGGTCTTCTACCGCCGCAACCCTCAGTTCCAGGCGAACTCATGGACCCGGCTCTACGCCCCGGCCTTGTCGGCGGTCTTGATCGGGGTGCTGTTCGTGCTGACCTCCCTCAATCTGAAGGTGCTGGTGGGCGCCCAGTCCATCGCCTGGGCGTCGATGTTCGCGGTCGCCGCCGTGCCGGCGGCGGGCTGGAGGG
>CALMGB010000195.1 GCA_937863535.1 uncultured Caulobacteraceae bacterium | reverse complement strand
CGAGAAGAACGACCAGCAGGGTGGGCGCAGCGGCGATCAACGGGCGGTTCAAAAGCGCCCCCGAAAGCCGACGCCTGCGCCGCCGGGCCCCACCATCGGCGTCACCTCCACGCCGGCGCGCAGGTGGTCGTGGTCGATGGGCATCAGGACCTTGGTGGCCGACGTTCGCGTTTGGTCGAAGGCCTCCAGCTCGTTCCTGCGCAGGTGGTGCTTGACGATGATCGCGCGGTTCAACGCGGGGTGCATGAAGAAGGGGCGCAGCAACAGGTCCGGGTCGGCGCCATGGTGGATGGAGGTGTGGCGTAGGTTCAGGACCCGCGCCGTCGAGGCGGTCGTGTCCAGAAGCGCCAGGTTGCGGAACCCCGGATCGTTCCTCGCGGACGGCCGATCATGGGTCCATTTGACAGCAAAGGCGTTGAAACGCCGTTAGCGATGTCAGGCGACCGGATCGTTTTCGAAGGACAGCCTGATCTTCTGCAGGAGCATGGGAGCGAGCGCGGCGATGATCCCCGCCATGTCGCCGATCCAATCGAGGTAGCTGGTGCTCAGCGGAAGCCACGTGGCGGTGCGAATGAGCTCCAACAGCACGGCGAAGGCTGCGATGAAGCAGCCGAGGGTGAGCAGGGGGATGCGCTTGGCCGCCGCGGCGCTTGCAAAGGCGAGCAGGTAGAAGCCTGCGAAATGCGCCACGTGGGTTGAAGCGAACAGCCTGCGGGTGTGGAAGAACTCGGCGAACACGACCGCGCCCAACGCAAAGGCGAAGGCCACGCGGCCCGCGACCGCGCTCCAGGCGGTTTCCGTGTACGAACCACGCAAGCTGGCGTCCCCTCTTTTTCCTTCAGCTACGCAGGATCGACGAGGCGGATGCACCGAAGCGGCTCAATCCTTTTCATATCGACGTCTTCGACGGAGCGAGGAAACCCCGCGGCTGCAGGCGGCGATTTCCGGCGTTCAAACCGCGTCGCGCTCGCGCTGAGAGAGCAAGCGCCAGCCGCCGGGCTTGAGCACTTCCAGCGGGTTGAAGCGCGCCTTATAGGCCATCTTCAAACTGCCGGAGACCCAGTAGCCGAGATAGACGAAGGCCAATCCCGTCGCCTGAGCCTGACGCAGGTGGTCCAGGATGACGAAGGAGCCGAGGCTGCGGCGAGCCTGGGCGGGGTCATAGAAGCTGTACACCAGCGAGAGCCCGTCATGCAGGATGTCCACCAGCACACAGGCGATCAGGTCGCCCGGGCCGCTGTCTTCCGACGCCGTGCGGTACTCGATCAGGTGGGTCCGGACCGCGGTGTCCTCCACCATGGCCACGTAGTCGGGCCAGGTCATGTCGGCCATGCCGCCGGAGGCATGGCGGGCGCCAAGATAGCGCCGCAGCAGCTCGAACTGCTCGACGGTGGCCTCCGCCTCCACCAGATGGCCTTCCAGGTCTTCGTTCCGGTCCAGCACCCGCCGCTCGGAGCGCCCCAACGGATAGCCGTCCACGGGGATGCGGGCGGAGACGCAGGCGTCGCAGCCGTCGCAAGCCGGGCGGTAGGCGATGTTCTGGGAGCGCCGGAACCCTACCTGGGTCAGGCTGTCGTTCACCGAGGCGCCCTCGCTGAGCGGCAGGTGGGCGAACACTTTCCGCTCGTCGCGACCGGGAAGGTAGGGACACGGAGACGGGGCCGTCAGGAAGAAGCGGAGCTGGCGTGTGGCGAAATGCTGCGTCACGGCCGGGTAGGCGCTTCGGGGCGGCGGCGGGAATCTGACACGAGCCCGATTTGGGGCCAGACGCCCCTGTCCCGCAAGGGGCCAGGCGCCGCTGATGCGGGGCGTCATGTCTGGTCTGGAGGAAGCACGGGCTTCTCACGCAGCAGGGTGATGGCGATGCGGCGGTTGCCGGGCAGGGTGGGGTCGTCCGGATAGAGCGGGTCGGAGTTCGCCTTGCCTGAGACTTGGTAGATGCGGTCGGCCTCCACGCCGGCCTCCTGCAGTACGCCGCGGGCGGCGTTGGCGCGCGCGGCCGAAAGCGCCCAGTCGTCTCCGCCTCCGCCGGGGCCCACGACCGCACTGGTGTGCCCGGAGACGGTGATGCGGTTGTGCAGCTGGCGGACCACCTGCGACACCGCCCGCAGCAGCAGGCGCGCCCGGTCGTTGGGCTTTGCCGAGCCCTGGTCGAACATGGAGCGGCCCTCCTGGTCCACCAGCTGGATGCGCAGGCCCTCCGGCGTCACGTCCACGATCACCTGCTTGGACAGCTCCGCCAGTTCCGGCATGTCCTGCAGCGCCTGGCGCAGGCTTTCCGCGGCGCTCTTGAACTCGTCGGCCTCGGCCTTGGCCTGGGCCGCCTGCGTGGCGGCGTCGGTGGAGGCGCTGGCGGCGCCGGGGCCGGCCTTGTCGGCCTTGTCGGTCTTCGGCGGCGGAGATTGGGGCTGGGGCGGAGAGGGCGTGGCGCTCGACTGGTCGGTCTTGGCCCCGGTATCGCTGAGCCCCGTGCCGGCCAGGATGCCCCCCGAGCCGCTGGTGGTCTGGGAGACGCTGGCGGGGGCGAAGTAGTCCGCGATGCCGCGCTTCTGCTCGGGGCTGGTGGTGTTGATGAGCCACATCAGCAGGAAGAAGGCCATCATGGCGGTGACGAAGTCGGCGTACGCGACCTTCCAGGCCCCGCCGTGGTGGCCGCCGTGCCCGCCCTTCTTCACCTTCTTGATGATGATGGTCGGGGCGTTGTCGCCGTAAGCCATCGCTTAACCCTGATCGCGCGTTCACCCTGACTAGGGCGCGCGCCTTAAGATCGGGTTGCGGGAGGGCGTCAGGCCAGCCACAGCCGCGTCAGGGCCCCCTCCACCTCGTGGGCGCTGTCCAGACGGCAGAGCATGGACTTGGCCGATCGCCGCGCTTGGGCGTCGGTCGGCCAGGGCGCCTGCTCCACATACCAGCCGAGATGCTTGCGGAAGGTGCGAAGGCCCAGCCGGTCGCCATAGAATCGTAGCGCCTCGCCCATGTGATCGAGCACCAGCGCCAGCCGTGTCTCCCGATCCGGTTCGGTCGGGGCGCCGCCCTGGAGTTCCGCGTCCAGGCTCGCCGCCATCCACGGCCGGCCGTAAAGGCCTCTGCCGATCATGACGGCGTCCGTCTCGGACAGGGCCAGGGCGCGACGCGCGCTAGGCGCGTCGACAATGTCGCCGTTCACGATCACCGGAAGCCGGGTCGCGGCCTTCACCGCCGCCACGGCCGCCCAGTCGGCGGAGCCCTTGTAGAACTGGCAGCGGGTCCGGCCATGGACGGTGATCGCCTGCACCCCGATCTCTTCGGCGCGCGCCGCCAGCTCGGGTGCGTTCCGGGAGGCCGCGTCCCAGCCGAGCCGCATCTTCAGCGTCACCGGGCGCCCGGTCGCCTCCACCGCCGCCGCGATCAACCGGCTGGCCTGATCCAGGTCGCGCATGAGCGCGGAGCCGGCGAGGGCGCCGGTGACCTCCTTTGCTGGGCAGCCCATGTTGAGGTCGATGATGTGGGCCCCGGCGGCCTCGGCCAGTCGGGCGCCCTCCGCGAGCCACCGGGCTTCCCGTCCCACCAGCTGCACGACGGTGAGCGGCAGGTCCTCGCTCACCATGGCGCGCCGCACCACGTCCGGCCGCCCGCCCGACAGCTCTGCGCAGGCGACCATCTCGGTGGCGACGTAGGCTGCGCCGAGACGGGACAGGGTGCGGCGGAAGGGAAGGTCGGTAATCCCGGTCATCGGCGCGGCGAGAACCCGTGAAGCGATCGGCAAGCCCCCGATCCTCAGCGCCGACCTGTGGACCGGGTTTTCCGCTGCACCCTGGCGGCCCTGCTGCGGGCTTGCGGTCAGATGGGCGACGGTCACACGCCCACGTCTCGTCTCATCCGCCGCCGCTATGC
>CALMGB010000194.1 GCA_937863535.1 uncultured Caulobacteraceae bacterium | reverse complement strand
CTCCCCGCCCCTGGAGCATGAATGGACCGACGCCACATGGATGGCCGGTCGTGCAAGGCGTCAGTCGGTGGCGGCCCCGATCAGCATCTACGAGGTCCACGCCTCCTCATGGCTGCGGCCGGACGGCGATCCGCAGGGCGTGCTGGACTGGGACGGGCTGGCCAAGCGCCTGGTTCCCTACGCCGTGGATCTCGGCTTCACCCACCTGGAGCTGATGCCGATCATGGAGCACCCGTTCGGGGGCTCCTGGGGCTACCAGCCGCTCGGCCAGTTCGCGCCCAGCTCGAAGTTCGGGCCGCCGGAGGGGTTCGCGCGCTTCGTGGACGCCTGCCACGCCGCCAACCTCGGCGTGATCCTGGACTGGGTGCCGGCCCATTTCCCTACCGACATCCACGGCCTGGCCCATTTCGACGGCACGGCGCTCTATGAGCACGCCGACCCCCGCGAGGGCTTCCACCCGGACTGGAACACCCTGATCTACAATCTCGGCCGGCGCGAGGTGCAGGGCTTCCTGATCTCCAGCGCGCTGTGGTGGCTGAACACCTTCCATGTCGACGGGCTGCGGGTGGATGCGGTGGCCTCAATGCTCTACCGCGACTACAGCCGCAAGGCCGGCGAGTGGACGCCGAACATCCACGGCGGCCGCGAGAACCTGGAGTCGGTCGACTTCCTGAAGCGGCTGAACGGCATCGTCGCCGAGTATGCGCCGGGAGCCATCACGCTCGCCGAGGAGTCCACCGCCTGGCCCGGCGTCTCCGCTCCCGTGTCGGAGGGTGGCCTTGGCTTCGACTACAAGTGGAACATGGGGTGGATGCACGACACGCTCCACTACATGGAGCAGGACCCGCTCTATCGGTCATACTCGCACAACGAGATGACCTTCGGGCTGGTCTACGCCTACTCCGAGAAGTTCGTGTTGCCACTCTCCCACGACGAGGTGGTGCACGGGAAAGGATCGCTGATCGGCAAGATGCCGGGCGATACCTGGCGAAAACTCGCCAATCTTCGCGCCTACCTGGCCTTCATGTGGACCCATCCGGGCAAGAAGTTGCTGTTCATGGGGGGCGAGCTCGGCCAATGGCGCGAGTGGAACCATGATGCGGAGCTGGACTGGGGCCTGCTGGACGACCCCGCCCATGCGGGGCTGCAGCGGCTGGTGCGCGACCTGAACCGGCTGTACGCGGCCGAGCCGGCGCTCCACCGCACCGACGCCGATCCGGCCGGTTTCCAGTGGCTGATCGGCGACGACACCGCCAACAGCGTCTTCGTCTTCCTGCGCAAGGCGGAAGGCGAGCCGCCGCTGCTCTGCGCTATGAACTGCACGCCGGCGCCGCGCCACGGCTATCGGGTCGGCGTACCCCTGGAGGGGCGCTGGTGCGAGGTGCTGAACACCGACGCGGACACGTATGGCGGCGGAAACATCGGCGCCGGCGGCGACGTTGAAGCCGCTCGCCATGAGATGCACGGCCAGCCTGCCTCGCTCGAGCTGGTCCTGCCGCCATTGGCTATGGTGGTCCTGAAGCCCGACCTGACTTGAAGCTGGGGGAACGTATTTGAGCTATCTGCCGGAGCGGCTGGAGGCCGGCTCGCCCTACCCGCTGGGCGCCAGTTTCGACGGGCTGGGGGTCAACTTCGCCGTCTACTCCGCCAACGCGGAGAAGATCGAGCTTTGCGTCTACGACACCGACGGCGCGAACGAGATCGCCCGCTACGAGATGCCCGAATGCACCGACGAGGTGTGGCACGGCTATCTTGCGGAAGCGCGGCCGGGCACGGCCTACGGCTATCGCGCTTACGGGCCCTACCTTCCCGAAGAGGGTCATCGCTTCAACCCGAACAAGCTGCTGCTCGACCCCTACGCCAAGGGGATCAGGGGCGAGCTGGCCTGGTCCAACTCGCTGTTCGGCTACGACGTGGAGAGCGGGGACGACACGACCTTCAGCACGCTTGATTCCGGCCCCGACATGATCAAGGCCACCGTGGTCTCCAGTCAGTACGACTGGGGCGACGACCGCCGGCCGAACACGCCCTGGGCCGACACGGTGATCTACGAGGCCCACGTGCGCGGCCTGACCAAGCTGATGCAGGACGTGCCCGAGGATGAGCGGGGAACCTTCATGGCCCTGTCCCATCCCAAGGTGATCGACCACCTGAAGCGGCTGGGTGTCACCGCGGTGGAGCTCCTGCCCATCCACGGCTTCGTGCAGGACCACTTCCTGCAGGAGCGGGGCCTGTCCAACTACTGGGGCTACAACAGCCTGGCCTTCTTCAGCCCCGAGCGCCGATACCTGAGCACCGGCTCGGTGAACGAGATGAAGCTGGCTATCCGGCGTCTGCACGCTGCAGGCCTCGAGGTGATCTTGGACGTGGTCTACAACCACACCGCCGAGGGCAGCGAGAAGGGGACCACCCTGTCGTTCCGCGGCTTCGACAACGCCAACTACTACCGCCTGCTGCCCGATCAGCCGCGCTTCTGCATCAACGACACCGGCACCGGCAACACCGTCAATACCTCCACCACCCGCGTGCTGCAGATGATCGCCGACAGCCTGCGCTACTGGGCCGACGAGTTCCACGTGGACGGCTTCCGCTTCGACCTCGGCCTGACGCTGGGGCGCGAGCCGCACGGCTTCGACCGCGGCGCCGGCTTCTTCGACGTGCTGCGCACCGACCCCACGCTCCAGCGGCTGAAGCTGATCACCGAGCCCTGGGACATCGGCCCGGGCGGCTACCAGCTCGGTCAGTTCCCGCCGGGCTTCTCGGAGTGGAACGACAAGTACCGCGACGGCGTGCGCAAGTACTGGCGGGGCGACGAGGGCATGCGCCCCGAACTGGCTGCGCGCCTGTCCGGCTCTGGCGACCTGTTCGACCGCCGCTCCCGCCGCCCCTGGGCCTCGCTCAACTACCTGGCCTCCCACGACGGCTACACCCTGAACGACGTCGTCTCCTACGAGCAGCGCCACAACGAGGCCAATGGCGAGGACAACAAGGACGGTCACGGGGAGAATTACGCCTGCAACTGGGGCGTGGAGGGTCCCACCGGCGACGCCGCCATCCAGGCGACCCGCGACCGGGTGCGCCGCTCCATGCTGATGAGCCTGTTCACGGCGCTCGGCACGCCCATGCTGCTGGCGGGCGACGAGTTCGGCCGCACCCAGACCGGCAACAACAACGCCTACTGCCAGGACAACGAGCTGAACTGGCTCGACTGGGAGCTGGCCGGGTCCGAAGCCGGGGAGGCGCTCATCGCCTTCACCGCCCGGCTGGCCGCGCTCCGCAGGCGGTATCCCGTGCTGCACGCCCGCAGCTTCCTCTACGGTCAGGCGGAGGTCGCGCCCGGCGTGCTGGACGTGGACTGGTTCGACGAGCGCGGCCAGCATCTGTCGTCGGAGGATTGGAATAACGCCCAGGGGCGCGCCTTGACCATGCGCCGGGCCCGCCGGCTGGCCGCCGGCTCGGTCGAGGGGATGACCCTGCTGATGAACGCGTCGGAGGGTCCGCTCACCTTCACCCTGCCCGAACCCGCCAGCTTCAGCCGCCGCCTGTTGATCGACAGCGCCGATCCCGCCGCGCCGGAACGGGACCTCGGAGCCGGCGCCGAGATCGAGGTGCAGGACCGCTCGGCCGTGCTCTTCGTGGCTGTGCTGGGGGAGGGGGCTGCGTGAGCTTTCCGCCGACCTCAGCTCTGCGCACTCCTTCCCCCTCGAAGGGGGAGGGGCAGAGGTGGAGGCGTATGCACCGCCGCTTGGGTGAAGGGCGGTGGCGCCGCCTTCCGTGCCGTTCCTCGAACGTCGTGCACTCACCCCCCTCCCTGCCCTTCCCCCTTCGTGGGGGAAGGATCGAGCCGGGCACGGCTTCCGCATGCGCCCGGATCCGCGGGTGAGCCGCTTCGCCGCCGATCTCGGCTTCGGCGCCACCCTGCTCCCCGACGGCCGGGTCCGCTTCCGCATCTGGGCGCCGGCCAAGGATCGGGCCGAGCTGGAGATCGGGGGGCGCGCCCGCTCGCCGATGCAGCGGAGTGGGGAGGGCTGGTTCGAGGCGGAGGCGGAGTGTCCAGCCGGCGCGCGCTACCGCTACGTCTTGGGCGACCTCGCCGTCCCGGACCCCGCCTCGCGCGCTCAGGCCGACGACGTGCACGGTTACAGCGTGGTGGTTGACCCGCGCGGCTACGCCTGGCGCACGGCCGACTGGAAGGGGCGCCCCTGGCGCGAGACTGTGCTCTACGAGGTCCATGCCGGCCTGCTCGGCGGGTTTGCAGGCGTGGCGGAGCGGCTGGAAGAGCTGAAGGCGCTCGGCGTCACGGCGGTGGAACTGATGCCCATCGCCGACTTCCCGGGCCGGCGGAACTGGGGCTATGACGGCGTGCTGCCCTATGCGCCGGACGCGGCCTACGGCTCCCCCGATGAACTGAAGGCGCTGGTGGACCGGGCGCACGAGCTTGGCCTGATGATCTTCCTGGACGTCGTCTACAACCACTTCGGCCCCGATGGCGCCTACGTCCATACCTATGCGCCGCAGATGTTCCGCGAGGACCTGCATACCCCCTGGGGCGGCGCCATGGACTTTCGCCGCCCGCAGGTGCGCGATTACTTCACCCAGAACGCCATCTACTGGATCAACGAGTATCGCGTCGACGGCCTGCGCTTCGATGCGGTGCACGCCATCGGCGAGCAGGCCTGGCTCACCGAAATGGCGCAGGCGGTCCGCGCCGCCGCCGGGCCGGCCCGCCCCCTGCCCCTCGTGCGGGTGCACGCGGCCAACGCCGCGCGCCATCTGCGCGGCCCCTTCGACGCCCAATGGAACGACGACTTCCACAACGTCATGCACGTGCTGCTGACCGGCGAGAGCGGCGCCTACTACCAGGATTTCGCCGACCGTCCGGCCGAGCGCCTGGCCCGTTGCCTCGGCGAGGGTTTCATCTACCAGGGCGAGCCGTCGCCCAACCACGATGGCGAGCCCCGCGGAGAGCCAAGCGGAGACCTGGCTCCCACCGCCTTCGTGAGCTTCCTGCAGAACCACGACCAGGTGGGCAATCGGGCCATGGGCGAGCGGCTGATCGAGCTGGCCCACCCGCAGGCGCTCCGCGCCGCTACCGCCCTGATGCTGCTCTGCCCCCAGATCCCGATGCTGTTCATGGGCGAGGAGGTCGGCGCGCGCTCGCCCTTCCTCTTCTTTACCGATTTCCACGACGACCTGGCCGACGCCGTGCGCGAGGGCCGCCGCAAGGAGTTCGCCAAGTTCCCCGAATTCTCCGACCCGGAACGGCGCAAGGCCATCCCCGACCCCAACGCGGCTTCGACTTATGAGCGCTCCCGTCCGAAGGCGGGCGAAGACGCTCCGGATTGGCGGCGGTTCTACGCCGATCTGCTGAAGCTGCGGCGGGACCTGATCGTACCTGGACTGGACGGCGCACGATCCGCTGGCGCCGAAGTGCTGGGCGACAAGGCCGTGCTCGCTCGTTGGCGTTTGAGGGGCGATGAAACCCTGGCCTTGGCGGTCAACCTGGCCGACGCCGCGGTGGTCCTTCGCCAGCCACCCGAGGGCGAGGCCTTCTACGGTGCGGACTCGGTCTCGGATGGACGGCTGGGCGCCCACGCCCTGGCCGCCTGGATCGAGGCCGCGCCATGAGCGGCGACGCCCTGACCGATCTGGCCAAAGCCGCCGGGCTGCTCGTGCGCTGGGAAGACGCCGGCGGGGCGCCCAAGACGGTCTCGTCCGCCAGCCTGCAAGCCATCCTCGCCGCCATGCACCTGCCCTGCGCCGACGCCGCCCAGATCGCCGAGAGCCGGGACCGGCTGCAGCGGGAGGCGCAGGCCGCGGCCACCAGCTTCATCACGGCCTGGGCGGGCGAACGTGTGCAGCTCGCCTCGTCCCCTGTCGCAGCGCGCCTGGCGTTGGAAGACGGCGCGACCGAAGACCTGGACCTCTCGACCACGGTGGGCGGCTGTAGCTTCGAGGCCCCATCCACGCCGGGCTATCATCGTGTCGAGTTCGGGCGAGACGTCGTCACCCTGGCTGTCGCCCCGCGGAGAGGCTTCAGCGTGGCCGACGCCGCGCCTGGTCGGAGGCTCTGGGGTGCGGCGGCGCAGCTGTACAGCCTGCGGGGCCGGAGGAGCGAACCTTTCGGGGAGTTCGGCGCCCTGGCCGACCTGGCCCGCGCCCTGGGCCGGCGGGGCGCGGACGCCCTAGCCATCAGCCCGGTGCACGCCCTGTTCGCCGCCGATCCAGGACGTTTCGGCCCCTACGCGCCCTCCACGCGGCTGTTCCTGAACGTCCTGTTCGGCGATCCTGCGGTGCTGTTCCCAGACGCTCCGAAGGGCGAACCTGGAGGCGAGCTGATCGACTGGCCCGTCGCGGGCGCCGCCAAGCTCGTCCGGCTGAGGGCTGCGTTCGGGCGGTTCGAGGCCGAGGCCCGCCCGGAAGATCGACAGGCGTTGGAGTCCTTCCGCCGCGACGGCGGCGAAGACCTCGAACGGCATGCAAGGTTCGAGGCCCTGCATGCCCGCTTCCACGCCGAGTCGGGCGCGCAGGGGTGGCGGGACTGGCCCCAGGCCTTCCATGATCCCGCCGGGCCGGCGGTCTGCGACTTCGCGTCCGCCTTCGCGACCGACGTCGACTTTCACGTTTTCCTGCAGTGGCTCGCCGACCTGGGCCTGAGCCGCGCGCAGGCGGCGGCCAAGGACGCCGGCATGGCGATCGGCCTCATCGCCGACCTGGCCGTGGGCATGGACGCGGGCGGTAGCCACGCCTGGAGCCGGCCGCAGGACCTGCTGCAGGGGCTGAGCGTGGGCGCCCCGCCCGACATGTTCCAGCCCGCAGGACAGGACTGGGGTCTCGCCGCCTTCTCTCCGGCGGCGCTGCGCCGCAGCGGCTACGACGCCTTCCTCTCCACCTTGCGAGCGGCGATGAAGCATGGCGGCGGCGTGCGCATAGACCACGCCATGGGGCTGCGGCGGCTCTGGCTCACCCCTCGTGGCGCAAGCTCCAGCGAGGGCGCCTACCTGCAGTACCCGTTCGAGGACATGATGCGCCTCGTCGCGCTGGAGTCCTGGCGCTCTAAGGCGATCGTCGTGGGCGAGGACCTCGGCAC
>CALMGB010000193.1 GCA_937863535.1 uncultured Caulobacteraceae bacterium | reverse complement strand
GCAGATGCCCGCCCTTCACCAGCACGGCGTCTGCGCCGGCCCGCAGGAGCGCGTCCGCGGCCCGCCGTAGGTCGTCGGGGGTCTTCACCTTAAGGCCGGTCAGCGCCTCGGCCTCGGGCGCGTTCGGCGTGAGCAGGGCCGCGCGCGGGACCAGCAGAGCGAGGAGAGCCTGAATCGCCGCATCGGAGGCCAGGCGGCCCCCCCCCTTGGCGGTCATCACAGGATCGATGACGGCAGGCGCGTCGCCGGCCGCGTCGATCAGCTCGGCGGCCACTGCGACCAGGGCGGCCTCGCCCAGCATGCCGACCTTCACCGCATCGGCGCCGAGGTCGGCGAGCACCGCGCAACCTTGTGCGAGCACGATGTCGGGCGGGATGGGGAAGATGGCATGGACGCCCAGCGTGTCCTGCACGGTCACGGCCGTCACCGCCGTGGAGGCGTGACCGCCCAGCACGGTGATGGTCTTGACGTCGGCCTGGAGACCGGCGCCCCCGCCGCTGTCCGACCCGGCGATCACCAGCACGCGGCCGCGGTCCTCACGCATGGACATCCTCTAGCGTGAGCAAGCGCTGCGAGGAAGCGCCGGGGCTCGGATCACAGGCGCAGATTGCATCTTGTGTTCAGCAACTTCAGGCCGGCTAATCTCGCCTGGAAGGCGGGGGCCGCACCAGATGACGACCGGACTAAAGCACGCCTACGCCCGGCTGAGGACGCTTCCAATCGTCGGCGTGCTGGCGTCCCGGGCCGTCTGGGCGCTCAAGGGCGCGCTCGGCCGGCCCGTCGCGCTGCCGGCCCCCACCTCCGAGCCGCCGCACCCCGCCGCGCCTACGCGCAGGCCGACGCCGGAGCCGGTCGACATCCGCCTGCAGCTGGCGCTCGCAGTCATGGAGGCGCTCGGCGAACGGCTGGCCGCCCTTTCGCCTGCGCCACCATCGCCGGTCGCCGCCTTCCCGGCCAGCGCCGCGCCGCAGAGCGTCTCGGTCATCGTGAGCACCCTGGACCGGGCGCTCTGGCTCGACAGGGCGCTCAGTGCGCTCGCGATGCAGCGCCATCCCGTCTTCGAGGTGATCGTCGTGGCCGGCCCTTGTCGAGACGATACGGCGCAGGTGCTCGCCAAGCACGCAGACCATGTCCGGACGACGACGTGCAGCCTGGCCAACCTGTCGATGTCCAGGAACCAGGGCCTGCGGCTGGCCAGGGGCGAGATCGTCGCCTTCCTCGATGACGACGCGGTCCCGGAGCCGGACTGGCTGGAGCGCATTGTCGGGGCCTATGCTGACCCGCAGCTCGGCGGCGCAGGCGGCTACATCCGCGACCATACGGGTATGGCCTACCAGTGCAAGGTGATCGTGGCGGACCGGTTCGGCCGCTCGCAGGAGGTCGGCGCCTTAAGGCGCGCACGCACGGACCCGCCGGGACCTGGGGTGGAGCGCTACCTCAGCCTGACCGGGACCAACAGCTCGTTCCGACGGGAGGCCCTGCTCGGGATCGGTGGCTTCGATGAGGCCTATGCCTACTTCCTGGACGAGACGGATGTCTGTCTGCGCCTGGTCGAAGCCCGCTGGCGGCTGGCCTTGGTCCCTGATGCGGAGGTTCACCATGCCTACGCCCCGAGCGCCCAGCGGCGCATCGACCGCGTCCCCGTAAGCCTCGCCGCCTGCGCTCGCTCGAGCGCCTACTTCGCCTGGCGCAACGCTGCGGAGAGCCGCGGGGTGGAAGCCGTTATCGAACACCTCGGCGCCCATGCACAAACCTTGCGCCGCGACACCGAATGGCGGCGCACCCACGGCCTGGTCTCGTCCGGACATGCCGACCACCTGCTGGCCGAGATCGACAGGGAACTGGTCGAGGGCGTGCGGATGGCGGCAGGAGGGGCGCGCCGCCTCATGACGCCCGGTGACGAGAGAGACGCGTCCCCAACCTCCATGTCGAGACGGCCGCCAGCGCTACGCCCGGCTGCCGACCGGCTGAAGCTTTGCCTGTTGTCCCAGGAATATCCGTCAGCCGCGAATGAGGCGCCTTGCGGCGGGATCGGCGTGTGGAGTCAGGCCCTGGCGACGGCGCTCGCCTCCAACGGCCACGAAGTGACCGTAGTCACCCGCGCCAGGTCCACCCAGCCCACCGTAGACTTCGAAGTCGCAGAACGGGGCGGCGTCTGGGTGCACCGCATTGCAGACCAACCCGCCCCTTGGCCGCTGAACCTATCGGGCGTGATGGCGGGCCTGCCCGCCAGCGTGGCCGGCCCTGCGCTCGCCGCTGCGCAGGAGGTGGCGCGCATCGAGCTGCATCGCCGGTTCGACCTGGTGATGGGTCCGCTCTGGGATCTGGAACCTGCGGGCCTGATCGGCGGCTCGTGGCCGGTAGCCGTGAGCCTGCACACGGCTTACGCCCAGATGACGGACTTCAAACCGGAATGGAGCGACGCCTACCGGCGTACCCATGTGGATCGCGTCGTCGCCGGCGAACGGCGCCTGCTGGCCCGCGCCACGAATGTCGTCGCAAACAGTCACGCCGCCGTTGCGGATATCGCCGCCGCCCTCGGCCTGCCGGACCTCCCACGACGCTCAGCGGTCATCCCGCACGGGCTGCCGGATCTTGCGCGGGGCGTTCGGCACGAGGCCCCCGGGCGCGGAGTGGAGATGCTGTTCGTGGGCCGGCTGGAGCGCCGCAAGGGCGTGGATGTCCTGCTCGACGCGGCGCCCGCGGTCCTGCAGGCCGCGCCGGATGCGCGCCTGACCCTTGTCGGGCAGGATGTCGCCGGCGACATCCCGTGGAGGGAGGCGTTCCTGCGACGCCATCGAGGCGCGCCGTGGCTGGGCCGCGTCCGCTTCAAAGGCGCGCTGTCGCGCGAGACGCTGCTCGCCCGCTACGCCGCCTGCGACCTGGTGATCGTTCCGTCGCGCTACGAGAGCTTCGGCCTGACCGCGCTGGAGGCGATGATCTTCGCCAAGCCCTGCGTCGCCAGCCACGCCGGCGGCCTGGCGGAGGTCGTGATCGACGGGCGAACCGGCTTGCTCACGCCTCCCGGCGATCCTCCAGCGCTAACGGGCGCGCTGTTGCGGCTGGTTGGCGACCCGGGACTGCGTAGAGCCATGGGGTTTGCAGGTCGGCGGCGCTACGAAGCCCACTTCACCGCAGCGGCCATGGCGCAGTCGTTCGAGGCCTGGGTGCGCGGCCGCCTCGCCGACCCGCGCCGTATCGCTGCGGAATGATTGCGTGTCACACGCCCATGTACAGCGGCCGCGAGGGGCAGAGGTCGGCCACCAGGCACTCAGGGCACTTCGGCTTCCTCGCCACGCAGGTATAGCGGCCGTGCAGGATTAGCCAATGGTGCGCACGGGTGCGATAGGGCTCCGGTACGCGCGCCATCAGGTCGCGCTCCACCTTGTCCGGCGTGGGCGCCTGGGTCAGATCCAGCCGGTGGGAGACGCGGAAGACGTGGGTGTCCACAGCGATCGCGGGCTCCACGTCGAGCTGGTTCAGCACCACGCTGGCCGTCTTGCGGCCGACGCCCGGCAGGGCCTGCAGCGCCTCGCGCTCCAGCGGCGTCTCGCCGCCATACTGCTCCACCAGGATGCGGGCGGCGGCGACGACGTTCCTGGCCTTGCTCCGATAAAGTCCGATGGACTTGATGTAGGGCTCCAGCCCCTCGACTCCGAGGTCAAGCATCTTCCGCGGCGTGTCGGCGACGGGGAAGAGCCTCTCGGTCGCCTTGTTCACCGACTTGTCGGTGGCCTGGGCCGACAGGGCCACGGCCACCAGGAAGGTATACGGGCTGATGTAGTCCAGCTCTGGCCGGGGGTCCGGCTGGGCGGCCTGGAAGCGGGCGAATATCTCGGCCACGCGCACCCTGGCCTTGGGCGACAGCCGCGTCGAGAGCTTGGCCTTGGAGCTTCGCCGAGGCTTGACGGTCGCTAGGGCGGAAAGGGGCTTGGTTCGAGGCGGCGAGCTCATACGGGCGCACCATGGCGCGCGGAGCGGCAGGGGTCCATATGGCCACTTAATGGCCGCCATGTCCTCCGCCGACGCCTCGGGCGCGCACGTCTACATGGACGCGCTGCTCACGCCGAACCGCTCACTGTCGCGGCGAGGGCTGTGGCTGCTGATGGGTGTGCTGGTCGTCTACAACCTGCTGGTCATGGTCTTCCTGCTGGCCATCGGCGCCTTTCCGGTCCCGATCTTTCTGGGGCTGGACTTCGTGGGCCTGGCGATCGCCTTTCGGGTGAGCAATCGGCGCGCCGGGCGGGCGGAGCGGGTGCACGTCACCGCCGACCGCGTCCAGGTCTCCCACCGTCCGTCTAAGGGGCGCGAGCAGACGGTGTGGAACTCGCCCACCGCGTTCACCCGCGTCCTGGTCGAGCAGGCCGGCGAACACGACGCCCGGGTGCGCCTGCGGCTGTCGAACCGCATGCTGAGCGTGGGCGGGAGCCTCAGTCCCGAGGAGCGGTGCAGCTTCGGCGAGGCGCTGGAGCGGGCCATCCGCAACGCCCGCTCGGAACGCTACGCCTCCTAGGGCAGGTCAGGACCGCAAGAACCGGGCGGCGTAGGCCAAGCGGCTGGTCTAGACACGGCTTATGAACGCCGAACCCATCGCCTCCGCGTCCGACGACCTGATCCTCCGCGCCCAGGACTTTGCGCGCATGCAGGGCGCGCTCGACTGGCTGGCCCGCCGCTGGCGCGACCGGCCGAACCTGGATCAGGCGGCGGAGGCGGCGGAGCTCTCTCCGCACCACTTCCAGCGGGTGTTCACCCGCTGGGCCGGCGTCAGCCCCAAGACCTTCCTGGCCGCCCTGACCCACGCCGAGGCCCGTGCGCGGCTGGAGGCTGGCGACAGCGTGCTCGATGCGGCGCTGGACACCGGGCTGTCCGGCCCCTCGCGCCTGCACGACCTGTTCGTGGTGCAGGAGGGCGTGACGCCGGGGCAGGCCCGCCGTCGCGGCGAGGGGCTGGAGCTGCGCTGGGGTCTTGCCCCCTCACCGTTCGGTGAAGCCCTGCTGGTGGCCGCCCCCCTCGGCCTCTGCGGCCTGGGCTTCGTGGACCACGAGGGCGAGGCGGCGAGCCTGCAGGACATGCGGCGCCGCTGGCCGGCCGCCAGCTGGGTGCGCGACGACGCCCTGGCGGCTCGCTACGCCGCCGAGGTGTTCGGTGGAGGAGCGCCGCCCATAGTGCTGATCGGGCCGCCCTTTCATGTCCAGGTGTGGAAAGCGCTGCTGCGCATAGCGCCAGGGGGCACGGCGACGTACGGGCAGGTGGCCGCCTGGGCGGGACGGCCGGGGGCGCACCGGGCCACGGGCGCTGCGATCGGCGCCAACCCGATCTCCTATCTCATCCCCTGCCACCGGGCGATCGGGGCGGATGGACGGCTCACGGGCTATCACTGGGGCTTGGCGCGCAAAGCCGCCATGCTGGGCCTGGAAGCCGTGCAGGTGCACGTCTGAGTCGCAGTCGCACAAGCATGTCACCCCTTCGCAACATGGCGGGTCCACGCTAGGCGACGCAACATGCGGCTGCCGCGCAACCCCATCCGTCCCATCGACGACACCGAGCTGCGCGAGGTGCTGGAGGGCCATGCCCGCTACCGGTCCGGCAAGGCTGGCGGGCGCCGGGCGGACCTGTCCTACCGGGAGCTGTCCAACCGTCTGTTCGAGGATGTCGACCTGGGCGAGGCGATCCTCACCGGCGCGGTGCTGGCTGCGGCCATGTTCGGGCGCTGCGACCTGGAGCAGGCGGTGCTGTTCGGGGCCGACCTGCGCGACGCCGACCTGCGCGGGGCGCGTCTGGCCAGGGCGGACCTTCGTGGCGCCTGCCTCCGCGGCGCCAACCTCTCGGGCGCAGACCTCACCGCCTGCGACCTGCGCGAAGGCGTGATCGCCCTTCACGACCTGCGCGAGGGCCTGCGGATCATGCGCCACAAGGGGGACGGCGCACTGGAGTACGCCGTCGCCGAGGGCGCGGCCATGGAGGGCGCCCTGCTCGGCGAAGGCGTCACCTGCGCGGTGGACGCGCGCGAGGCCAACCTGTCGCGAACGGTGCTGAACGGCGCGCGCATGCGCAACGCCGTGCTCGATGGCGCGGACCTCGGCGGCGCCCAGATGCATCATACCGATCTCGCAGGAGCGTCCCTGCGCCGGGCCATGGTGGCCGGCGCCACCATCGGCGAGGCCCTGCTGGACGACGGCGCGCTTGACGACACCCTGGGCGAACCGCCGGCCATCGTCTTCATCGACGACGAACCGCTTTGGGAGGTCCTGGCGCGCCACGAAGTCTGGTGCGGCTCCCAGGGGCGCACCGGCGGCGCGGCGCCGGACCTGTCGCGGGTGGACTTCCGGCCTGTCCGCAGCCTCGCACGGCGGCAGCTGACCGCAATGCGGGCGGAAGGCGCGATCTTCTACGGCATGGACCTGCAGGGCGCGCAGCTACAGGGCGCGAACCTGACCGGCGCGGACCTGCGAAAGGCCGATCTTCGCAACGCGGACCTGCGTGGCGCAAGGTTGCCGGGCGCCCAGCTCGGTGGGGCGGACCTGCGCGGCGCGCGCCTGACGCCGCTGATGATCGCGGAAGGCCGCTTCGCCCGCGCCGACCTCACCCGCGCGGTGCTCCGCCGGGCGGACCTGCGGCACGCCGATCTGCGCCGAGCCCGGCTGCTGGAAGCGGACCTGAACGGCGCCAAGCTCGACCAGACCCGGCTGAACGAGGCGGAACTCTAAGACGGGCTGCGCCCTCAGCCCCGCAGGATGCGGATGGTGCGAGGGCGCTCGGTCACCGCGTCCAGCGCGGAGATATGCTCCACCGCGTCGGCGATCGCAGGCGCACTCGCCGCCTGGGTCGTCAGCACGATGGGCACGAGCCCGGTGGCCCCCACCGGATGCTGCAGGAAGCTGTCGATGGAGACCGACGCCTTGGCCAGCGCCTCGGATACGTTGGCGATCACCCCGGGGCGGTCGCGCACCACCAGCCGCAGATAGACCTTGGACGTGCTCGCCTCCGCGTCGCCGGGACTGAGCGGCGCCAGCCCTTCCGCCGGGCGCTGGAACACCGGCCGGCGGACGGCGCCTGCCGCCACATCGGCGATATCTGCGGCCACGGCTGAGCCGTTGGTCCGGCGCCGGCGCCGGCGCCCTGGATGTAGAGGCGGCCGGTGCGCCGCCCCTCGATGAACAGGGCGTTGAGCGCCCCGCCCGCCCGCGCCAGCGGATGGTCGACGGGCACGAGCGCGGGAGCCACCTGGACGATGGCGCCGCTCCCGTTCCGCACGGCGGACGCGATCAGCTTGATGCGGTAGCCGAGCTCGGCCGCCAGCTGGATGTCCAGCCGCGACACCGCCTCGATCCCCTCGACGGTTGCGCCGGCGAAGTTCGGCGCTCCACTGAAGGCGATCGCGGCGAGGATGGTGATCTTGTGGGCGGCGTCGAAGCCGCCGACGTCCATCACGGGATCGGCCTCGGCGTAGCCCAGGCGCTGGGCGTCGGCCAGCACCTCGGCGAAGTCGCGGCCCGAGGCTTCCATTTCGCTCAGGATGTAGTTGCAGGTGCCGTTCAGGATGCCGGAGACGCTGTCTATCCCGTCGCCGACCAGGCCCTCCCGCAGCAGCTTCACGGCCGGCACGCCGCCCATCACCGCCGCCTCGAACAGCAGCGGCGCGCCGTTCGCTTCCGCCAGCCGGGCGAGCTCCAGGCCGTGCTCGGCGATCAGGGCCTTGTTGGCGGTGACCACGGGCTTGCCGGCGCGCAGCGCCGCCTCGACCGCCGCCTTGGCCGGCCCGTCGGAGCCGCCCATCAGTTCCACGAAGATGTCGACGTCGGGCGATCGGGCCAGGGCCACCGGGTCATCGAACCATGGG
>CALMGB010000192.1 GCA_937863535.1 uncultured Caulobacteraceae bacterium | reverse complement strand
GCGTGGCGCAGCCGAGTTCGGGGCACTGGACGTCAGCTTCTGCGTGCCTCTGGCGGCGGGCGGGGTGTCCTGGATCGACGCCCGAGGCCAGGCCTTCGGCGCGCGGGCTCCGCCGACGCCCGGTGCGCCCAAGACCGCCCACAGCCGGGTCATCGGCGTGGCGCTGGACGTCACCGACGAACGCACCGCCGAGCACCGCGCCCAGGCCGCCGAGCGGCGGCTGCACGACGCCATCGACAGCGTCTCCGAAGCCTTCGTGCTCTGGGACCGCTACGGCCGGCTGATCATGTGCAACCAGACCTTCCGCGAGGTCTTCTCGCTGGAGCCGCGGGTGCTGAAGCCCGGCGCCACCCGAAGCTCGGTGCTGAAGCTGGCCGAGCTGGCGGTGCGCGCTCATACCCCTGTCGCCAACCCGGCGCGCCCCGGTCTGCGTGAGATCGAGACGGTGAACGGCCGCTGGCTGCAGGTTTCCGAGCGCCGCACCGCGGAGGGCGGCCTAGTGATGACCGCCGCCGACATCACCGGTGTCAAGCGCCAGGAAGAAGCCCGCCGCCTGAACGAGGAGGCGCTCCAGCACGCCGTCAAGCGGCTGGAGGAGAGCCGGCGCGAACTTTCCGACCTAGCCCGCAAGTACCAGGCGGAGAAATTCAGGGCGGAGGGCGCCAACAGCGCCAAGAGCGAGTTCCTGGCCAATATGAGCCACGAGTTGCGCACGCCCTTGAACGCCATCAACGGCTTCTCCGAAATGATGGTGGGCGAGATGTTCGGCGCCCTCGGCGACCGCCGCTACAAGGAGTATTCCGCAGACATCCTGGCCTCGGGCCAGCACCTGCTGGCCCTGATCAACGACATCTTGGACATGTCCAAGATCGAGGCGGGCAAGATGAACCTGCACCTGGAGGTGGTGGATGTGGCCGAGATGGCGGCCGAGGCCGTCCGCCTGATGCGCAACCGGGCCGAAAGCGCGGGCCTGCTGATCAAGGTTATCGCGCCGGACGACCTGCCCACGATCGAAGCGGATTACCGCGGGCTGAAGCAGATCCTGCTGAACCTGCTCTCCAACGCCGTCAAGTTCACCCCTCAAGGCGGCCGCATCACCGTGCGCGCGGCCGAGGTGCAGGGCGCCGGCGGCCCGCGCGTGCGCATCGGCGTCACCGACACCGGCATCGGCATCGCGGCCGAGGACCTCGGCCGCCTTGCGCGCCCGTTCGAGCAGATCGAGACCCAGCACTCCAAGACACAGCAGGGCACGGGCCTGGGCCTGGCGCTGACCAAGGCGCTGGTGGAGCTGCACGAAGGCGTGCTCGACATCGAGAGCGAGCTGGGCGTCGGCACCACGGTCAGCTTCACCCTGCCGTTGAAGCCCTTTGTTCCGGCCAGGCCTCCGGTTGACATGGAGCCCGCGGTGATGCTGGCCTGAGGCTGCCGTCGGCGCCACGTGACGGCGATCAATGGAAGTCCCGCGAAGGCGGCATGACCCGCACCTGGCGCGGATGCAGGGGAGTAGGCGTCTGGCCCATCGGCCTGTTCCTCGCCACCTCGTCGCTGCGGGCGAGCAGGGGCTTCAGGTCGAGTTCCGGTTCGGCCAGGGCGCGCAGGGCCGCGCTGCGGTCCACCAGCCGGTGGACCAGCACGTGAACCACCTCCTCGGCCTGCTCGGTGCGCTGGATTCGGCCATGCGCCTCCAGCAGCCGCGCCGACATGATCTCCCGGCGGTAGCGCTCGAACACCTCCGGCAGCACCACAAGGTTGGCCACGCCGGTCTCGTCCTCGATGGTAATGAAGCACACCACGCCCGTGCCCGGCCGCTGGCGCACGAGCACCACGCCCGCGGTGGAGACGGCGCTGGCGTCGCTCAGCCCCATCACCTGCGCACAGGCGACCACGCCCCGGGTGGCGAAGTCAGCGCGCAGGAACCCCATGGGATGACCCTTCAGCGACAGCCGGGTGGTCTGGTAGTCGGCCACCACGTGCTCGCTGAGCGCCATGTGAGGCAGGGGTATGGGCGCTTCGGGGTCCGGCAGATCCGACAGCAGGGGCGGCGGCTTGGCCGTCGACAGGCCCCGCACTCGCCATAGCGCCGCCCGCCGGTCCAGGCCCATCGAGCGCATGGCGTCCGCCTGGGCCAGGGTCTGCAGTTGCGGAGGCGTCAAGCCTGAGCGCCGCACCAGGTCGTCGAAATCTGCGAAGGCCAACCTCCGCGCCTCCACCAGCCGTTTCGCCCCCGCCTCGGCGAACCCGCCGATCTGGCGCAGGCCCAGGCGGAGCGCCCACCCGTCGCCCTCATCGGGCTCCAGCGTACAGTCCCAGTCGCTTGCGCCCACATCGGCTGCGCGCACCTCCACCCCGTGTTCGCGGGCGTCGCGCACGATCTGAGCGGGGGCGTAGAAGCCCATCGGCTGGGCGTTCAGCAGGGCGGCCGCGAACACGGCGGGATGGTGGTGTTTGAGCCACGCCGAGACATAGACCAGCTTGGCGAAGCTGATGGCGTGGCTTTCCGGGAAGCCATAGGAACCGAAGCCCTCGATCTGCTTGAAGCAGCGTTCGGCGAAGTCCAGCGGATAACCGCGCGCCACCATGCCCCCTACCATCTTGTCGCGGTAAGGCGTCACCCCGCCGGTCCGGCGGAAGGTGGCCATGGCTCGGCGCAGGCCATCGGCCTCCGCGTCGGTGAACTTGGCGGCGACCATGGCCATCTGCATGGCCTGCTCCTGGAACAGCGGCACGCCCAAGGTGCGGCCGAGCACCTTCTCCAGCTCGTCCGGCGGCCCGCAGTCCGGCGAAGGCCTTTCCAGGACATAGGCCTCGCCTTGCTTGCGACGCAGGTAGGGGTGGACCATGTCGCCCTGGATCGGCCCTGGGCGCACGATGGCGACCTCGATCGCCAGGTCATAGAAGTCCTTGGGCTTCAAGCGCGGCAGCATGTTCATCTGCGCGCGGCTCTCCACCTGGAAAACCCCCACCGTGTCGCCGCGGCCGAGCATCTCGTAGACGGCCGCGTCGTCGTCGCGGTTCTCTTCGATCTGGGCCATGTCGACGATGGGAGCGATGGCGTAGCCGTTCAGCATCTCGAAGGCGCGACGGATGCAGCTCAGCATGCCCAGCGCCAGCACGTCGACCTTCATCATCCCCAGCGCGTCGATGTCGTCTTTGTCCCACTCCAGGAAGGTGCGGTCCGGCATGGCCCCGTTCAGGATGGGAACGGTCTCGTCGAGCCGTTCCTGAGTCAGCACGAAGCCGCCCACGTGTTGGGAGAGATGGCGCGGGAGTTCGATCAGCTGGCCGGCCAGTTCCAGCGCCTCCCTGACCTGCGGGTTCTCCGGGTCGAGCCCGGTCTGGCGCACGTGCTCGGGGTCGGGTTCGCCGCCCCAGCTGCCCCAGACCATGCCGGCGAGCGCCGCCGTCACGTCTTCGGTCAGCCCCAGCACCTTGCCGACCTCGCGGATGGCGCTGCGGGGCCGGTAATGGATCACCGTGGCGCAGATCGCCGCCCTTTCGCGGCCATAGCGTTTGTAGAGGTGCTGGATCACCTCCTCCCGCCGCTCGTGCTCGAAGTCCACGTCGATGTCGGGCGGCTCTTCGCGCGCCGCGGAGACGAAGCGGGCGAACAGCAGGTCATGGTGGGCGGGATCGACCGCGGTGACGCCTAAGCAGAAGCAGACCACGCTGTTGGCCGCCGAACCACGGCCCTGGCAAAGAATGCCTTTGTCCCGGGCGAAGCGCACGATGTCGTGCACGGTCAGGAAATAATGGGCGTAGCCGCGGCCTTCGATGAACGCGAACTCCTCGTGCAGCTGCCTGACCACCTTGTCTGGCGCGGTGTCGCCATAGCGCCAGCGCAGGCCTTGCAGGCTCAATGCCTCCAGGTGCGCCTGCGGCGTGCGGTTGGGCGGCACGGGTTCGCGCGGATATTCATAGCCGAGCTGGCCCAGGTCGAAGTCGCAGAGCTGCAGCAGTAGCTCTGTCTGGGCGAGCGCGTCGGGATGGTCGTGGAACAGGCGCGCCATCTCGGATGACGGCTTCAGGTGGCGCTCGCCGTTCGGCTGCAGTCGCCGGCCGGCCTCGCGCAAGGCGACCTGTTCGCGGTTGCAGGTAACCACAACCTGCACCCCCCGCTTGCCGGGGGGATGATTGAGTACGGCGTTGATGGCGCGCAGCC
>CALMGB010000191.1:489-3266 GCA_937863535.1 uncultured Caulobacteraceae bacterium | reverse complement strand
TGCCCGCATAAACTCAGCTCAGCAGCTGCATGTTTTTCCACAGCCTCGGTCGAACTACGACATTCACCTTCCTCCCAA
The DNA here is from genome assembly GCA_937863535.1 of uncultured Caulobacteraceae bacterium. Classification (GTDB taxonomy): domain Bacteria; phylum Pseudomonadota; class Alphaproteobacteria; order Caulobacterales; family Caulobacteraceae; genus CAHJWH01. Next base: position 3,188 of record CALMGB010000191.1, on the reverse strand, counting down.
GCCTGCGGCGGCTTAGATTTTCCATGGGTCAATCAGGAGACAAGCACGTGAACGATGATCGCGAGCGAAGCCTAGCGAAGGAGGTGGCCTCACTACGCAGCAGATCAGATTTCTTCAGCTTGGAGGCGTTGCTGTATTGAGCTGTCTACTTATAGCCGCCGTGGCTCCCAGTGATCAGGTTCTGAAGGCCAGGGGCCTTGTAATTGAGGATCGAGCTGGGCACGAGCGTATCGTACTTGGTGATGCCTCTCCTGATGAATCAACGGCACGAGGACCCACCAGCGAGACGCTAGTGTTCAAGGGTGAGGGCGGTCAGAATCGTGTCCTTCTCGGTCAAGAGCCTGGTCCGCGGATCAACGGTGGAGACTACCGGCGTGTCGCGCAGGGATGGGGGATGGTGATCTATGATCCCAGCGGAGATGAACGTGGAGGGTTCAACTACCTCGACGGTCGCGGAGCCTCTATAGCTGTGGACCGACCTACAGGAGATGCCCTTGGCATGCTTGTTGATGAGAAAAGCGGCTTGGCGGCGTTCGCCCTAAATTACGACAACAAGGGAAAGCTCGGCTCCTACCCTACAGCGCTTGAGGTAGCTACCAAGGGAGGTCGCGCCTTCATCGAGGCGCACAACGAAGATGGAAGTTCGGCCGGCACCTTGATCGCTTCTGGGCAGGGGCGGGCGCGTGTGTCCGGCGATACCGCGATGGATGCGAGGTGAAGCTTCGGCGAAACGCGACACTTCGGGTTGCGGAGTCTGCTGTGGGTGGAAAAGCGACATTTCACTTCGTAGGGTAGTTAGATGCGGCTTACGCTTATCTGCCTCATCGCAACGATCCTGCTCGCGGCGTGCACGACGGAGCCCCGAACAAGCCTTGAAGACAGGACGCTGCGATTTTCTTGCGGCGATGTAGTCGCCATCGGCAGTGTGAAGAACGGCTCCTTCCAGCCTGTCAGCTCGGCGGATGACATTCTCGAACACGGTTGGGTGTCAGCAACGCTGAGCGTGCGCAGGGTCGTCAGAGGGGCTGCTCTGCCGCCCGTTCTACCTGTTCGATACTTTGCCCATACATACATGAGGGAAGATCGCGACTTCATGTTAGCGCTCAAGCCTGTTCGCGGCGCGGCTTATGAAATCGAGACTGGGCAGCTTGTGTCGCTGAAACCTATCCTCTCGAACGAGTGCGGTTGAACGGCAGCCATGGGTCGGCAGCAGTATGAGCGCGCCTCCAGAAATGCGACATCCCACGGCGCGCCGCCCTCCTGACCGGGAGCGGACATTCTGAACCCGTGCTGAGGGTCGAACCCGGTCACCAGCCTTCGGCCGGAAACTCTCCGTTGCCTGGGGCTGAGGCATCCTGCCGCAGAGCGGACCTTCGGAACCGCCGCAAGGGGTGGAATGCGACCGGAGCGTCAAACTGGCAAGACGGCCCTACTCGCGTTAGAGATCGAGACCCGACAGGAGCCTCATTTGTCTGATTTCCCCGTCCGCTACGACCCAACGGCGAACGCGATCACAATGGAAGGACCCGGAGGGGCTTCCATCATGCTGACGACATTATTGAAGGCCAAATTCGGCGACGCGCTTGATCCCTTAATGCTTTTCCACGAGCCGCTTGCCAAAATCATGTTTGCTCTCGCTGAGAACTGTATTCGACCTTCTCGAATGATTTTACCATCGCCCGATCGGCCACCGGCCTCTGGTCCGTTCACCGCAAAGATGCTTAATGATATAGGTGAAGCCATTCTGAATGAGAGTGTTCATTCGGGATGGTGGGCCAGGTCTCGCCAGCAGCAGACCGATTACTTGCGGGATGTAGTAGCCGCCCCGCATAGCATGTCTGACGAACAGATCGAGGTCGTGTTCGATGCAATCGAAGCCGGCCTCTTCCATCGCCGTCGCGTGCTGGACGCAGCGGCCGGGGCAAAGGTCTGACATGGGTCGCCCTCTGCCGGTGACCTTCGTCCGGAAACTCGCCCTCCGGGCCGCGCCAGGCCATCTGCCCGGAAGCGGACGCCCGATCGGGCCGCAGGGGGTGGAAAGCTGCCCCCGGCGGGACTACAGTTCCTCTTGGCCTCAAAGGCTGAAAGGCCTGACGTGAAAGCTTACAGACAGCTTCAGGATTGGTGGGCGCGAAGCGATAGTCGGATCGCGACACAAGAAACCTCCGAGCATCTTCTGGAGAGCCTCGAAGAGCGGTACTCTATCCGACTGCCAGATGACTTTCGACAGTATCTTCGTCTATCAGCCCCGGTCGGTGAGGCTTGTGATCGGGAGAACACCGCTTGGTGGCCCTACGAGCGGATCAAGAACATACCGGAGGAATACCCGCATAAGCTCTCGCCCTTCCTTGCAGATCAGAGCAAAAGCTATCTGTTCTTTGCCGACTACGCGATCTGGTGCTGGGCTTGGGCAATCTCGTGTGCAGACGATGGTAGCCGAGGGAGAGTTGTCCTTGTGGCAGGAGAAAGCCTGGACCGGTTCGTCGCTGATGACTTTTCTGACTTTGTGGGCCGGTATGTCCGCGACGTGCGTTCCGTCTGCTAATGATGCTGTGGACGGCTCTCCACCCCAGCGGGAGCATATAGGCTCCTGCGGATCAGGAGGAGAGTCACATGGGTCAGGTGGTCACGATAGGTTTGGACCTAGCCAAGTCGGTGTTTCAGGTGCACGGCGTTGATGGCGGCGGCAGCGTGGTGGT
>CALMGB010000191.1:0-479 GCA_937863535.1 uncultured Caulobacteraceae bacterium | reverse complement strand
GCGGCAGATCAGGCGGTCTCAGCTCGTGCCGTTCTTTGCGAAGCAGCCAGCCTGTCTCATCGGCATGGAGGCCTGCGCCTCATCCCACCATTGGGCGCGCGAGCTGATGGCGCTTGGCCATCAAATGAAGCTGATGCCTGCGCAGTATGTCAAGCCGTACGTGAAGCGGGGCAAGAACGACGCTGCCGATGCGGAGGCGATCAGTGAGGCGGTCACGCGCCCGACGATGCGGTTTGTGGCGATCAAGACTTCTGAACAGCAGAGCGCCATGATGTTGCATCGGGTCCGCCTGATCCTCTGCCGTCAGCGGACCCAGCTCACCAACGCCCTGCGCGCCCACCTGGCGGAGTTCGGCATTGTCGCGCCCATCGGTCGCATCGGCATGGAACAGCTTCTCGCCATCGTCGAGAACGCCGAGGACAAGCGCGTCCCCGCCGACGCGCGCACCTGTCTGAAGATGTTGGCTGTCCAGCTCGGGG
>CALMGB010000190.1 GCA_937863535.1 uncultured Caulobacteraceae bacterium | reverse complement strand
CACCGCCTCCACCCACTCCAGGGCCGTGTCGCGGCCGACGGGGGAGCCGGCGGGGAGGCACAGGGTGAGCGGGTCGGCCACCGCGCCTTCCCCCAGCGCTCGGGTCAGCGCGCGCCAGTCGCCGTGGGTGCGCGGGGCCTGCGCCAGGGCCAGGGTGGGCTGCACCATCTCGGCGATCTCGCCCAGGCCGCCCAGGATCGCCTGGCCCTCGTCGAGGCCGTAGCCGACGCCATAGGGCATGATCCCGCTTAGCCGCGGGTCGTCGGGGAACATCGCCACTACCCAGACCGGCAGGCCGGTGCGGTCCAGCGGGGTGAGCGGAAAGGCGGTGATCGCGCCCGCAGGGAAGGCGTCCAGATAGGCGCGCGCAGCATCCGGCAGGTCGGCGGGCAGGCTGGACGCGCGCCTCACAGGACCATCCTCACAGGGGCGTCCTCACCACGCCTGGCGGGCGGCCCAGGGCCGCATCCAGCACGCTGAGCGCCACCTCCCGGCCGATCTCGGGGGCGTACTCGAACGGCGTCAGCAGGGTGTCAAAGTTTAGCGGCGCGATCGCCTCACGGTAGCGGCGCAGCTCCTTGTGCGTCAGCGGGATGTCCTTGTGGAACGCCTTGTGGCTGGAAAGGGCGGTGGACCGGCCGGCGCCGTCCTGATCCACCTTGAACATATCGCCGCAGAACAGCCGCCGCCCGCGTGCGTCGTGCAGCAGCGCCTGACCCGCATAGTGGCCGCCCACATGGCGCAGGGTGAAGCCGCCGCCGAGGTCGAGGGCGCCGTCATAGGGCGCGGTGACCCGGAACGCCTTGGTCATGGCCAAGTCGTCGACCTGGATCGCCAGGGCGGCGTCGGGATAGGCCTCCTGCAGCTGCCAAAGCGCGCCGTAGCCGTGGGCGTGGCTGGCGGCGATGACCGCGATCCCGCCCAGCCGGGCGATCTCCTCCAGCATGGCGGGGCTGTAGAAGGGCGCGGCCTCGAAGGCGACGTTCCCGCCTTCGCTCAGCCGCAGCCACCCCTTGCCCGCCAGGCCCAGCGCAGGCGTGGTGGTGAAGGCCACGAGGTCCGAGGCGATCTCGCGCCAGCCGCCCGCGTGGGTGGCGGCGACCTCGGCCAGGCTGAGGAACCGCCAACCGTCCGGCGGCAGGTCGTTGCGCACGTCGGTGCATACCGGGCAGTCCGGCGGCGTGGCGAAATAGCGCTGCCAGAAGCCGCAGTTGGTGCAGGCGTAGAAGCTCAGAGGCACGCGAACGCCTCCCGGTAGGCGGCGTCGAAGTGGCGGGCGAGGGCTAGGTCGCGGGGCAGAGAATAGTCGTGCGCCCCGCCGCGCACCGCCGCTGCGAAGGCCGCCGCCTGAACGGTGAAGGGGCCGAGCGCGGTGTCGAAGGCGATTGGCGCGCGCGCGCCGGAACGTCCGCAGGTGCGCCACAGCTCGCCGCCCTCGGTCTGGCCCATGGTGTCGAGGGCTGTGAGCTGGCCGTCCTCGCCCAGCACCTCCAGCCGCCGGCGCGGCAGGGCCTCGGGACAGTTGTAGGCCACGTGCAGGCTGACCAACACGCCCGAGGCGGTGACCCCTGAGACCATACCGCCGTCCTCCACCGCGTAGTCGTGCACCCGGCGCTGCAGCACCATGGCTAGCCGGTCCACCGGCTCGCCGAGCAGGGCGGCGCGCAGGCGCTCGGCGTAGAAGCCGTGCTCCATCGTGTAGCGGGTGGCCAGCAGCAGCGGGCGGCGCACCCCGCCAGCGCGCAGGGCGTGCGCGGTCTCGTCCACGATGTGGAGCAGCCGGGCGCCGGGCCGGGCGGCCGCCACAGCGGGTCAACCCAGCAGCAGTAGGCGATGCGCACCGCTGACGGCCGCCCGATCGCGCCTGCGGCGACGGCGTCGCGGAGCGCGGTGTGGGCGGGATGGCGGCGTTGGTCGAAGGCCGTCCCGTAGAGCACGCCCGCCTGCTCCACCGCCTGCGCCATCGCCTCCGCATCCGCCAGCGACGCGGCCATGGGCTTTTCGCAAAGCACAGCGATCCCGGCTTTCGCCGCCGCGCGCACCGGCGCCAGGTGCAGGTGGTTCGGCGTGGCGACGTAGAGGGCGTCCAGCCGCTCGACCGCCAGCATCTCGCCCACCTCAGTGAAGGCGTGGGCGCCCAGCGCCTCCGCGCTCGCCCGGGCGGCGGGAGACACGTCGGCGACAGCGGCGAGTTCGCCTCCGGACGCGGCGATGGCCGGCGCCATGTGGTCGCGCGCCACCCAGCCGAAGCCGGCGATCCCCCAGCGAAAGGCCACGCTCGGCCTCACCAGCGCTTTGGCAGGTGAAGCAGGTCGCGCCGGGCGGCGGCATCGGCCATTGCGGCGCTCATCACCGCCTCGGCGGGCGGGCGGGGTTGTCGGCCATAGGTGGCGCGCGCGGCGTATTCCTCGCGATAGCGTTCCGACGGCCAGTCCACGCCGTAACGGTTCAGCAGCGGATTGATCAGCAGCGGTGCGCCGAGCGGCGGCCGGGAGAGCGGACCATCCGCGGGCTTCGGACCGAGGGCGCCCGCCGCACCGTCCATGAGCGAGAAGGCCTCCACCCCGCCCAGCGCCACCCAGCCCTTCGGCCTCGGCGCGCGCCGCTCGGCCCCGGCCAGGGTCAGCTCCTGGTCGTCATAGCTGCAGGCGGCCGGGAACAGCGCCGCCATCTCCTCCGCGCTCACCGCCGCCCCACCCGAGAGGTTCGGCCAGTCGCGGTTGTGTACGTGGGAGATCGCCAGCGCGCCGCCTTGCGCCATCGCCCGGAGCCGCGCCGTGACGGCCGCCTTGTCCTGCAGGAAGTAAAAAGCGTCGTGGCAGGCGACCAGGTCGAAGGGTCCACCCACCGGCCAGTGCGGCCCCTCGGCGTCGAAGCAGACCAGCTCCGCAGCGGGCCCCAACACCCAGCGCCGCGCCACCCAAAGCTTGGCGAACACTACGTCGGCCCCGACCACCGTGACGCCGGCGTCCTGCAGGGCGCGCAGGTGGTGGCCGATGCCGCAGCAGAGCTCGAACGCTGTTTCCGGCGCGCTCCAGTGGGCGTCGGTCAGGGCCAAGCCGGCGACGAAAGTCGGGTCGCTCCAGTGATGGGCGAAGTAGACGCCCACGCGGCCCCAGCTGAGCCGAGCCATCACCTCGCGCAGGCTCGGTGGCTCGGGGCCTTCGGCGTCGTGCACCAGGCGGCGAAGCTCATCCTCGGGCGGCGGGGGCTCGTCCCACCAGGCGTCGTTCTCCGCCAGCAGCAGCGCCAGCGCGCCCTCACGATCGCCGCCCTCCAGCCGGGCGAGCGCCGCCTGCGCCCGCGGATAGGATCCGGCGCGCAGATAAGCGATCCCGTCGAGCACCGGCCAGCGCCCTCCCGCGCCATCGCTCAGCGCGTAGTCGCCATCCGGGTGGAGGGGCCGACCGGAAATGGGCGAGCGCAGCCCGCTCAAGGGTGCAGCCCCGCTTCGCGCAGGATCAGGGCGTGGAAGTCGCGTACGGGGCCGTCGTGGACCAGGGCGTAGGGGCCGAGCACCTCGTCCAGGGTCAGGCGAGCGGCGCGCAGGTGCTGGTCGATCTCCAGCACCCGGTCGACCACGTCGGCGACATGGAAGGCCCGCGCCTCCGGCGTGGCGTCGCCGCCGATCCCCGACAGCACGGCGCGCAGGCGCGAGGCCAGCGCAGGATCGAGTTCGGCCAGCGCCGCCTCTCGGGCACGAGCGATCACGCCATCGAGCGCAGCCCCCAGCAGCATCTCGCCGGTGAAGCCGCTGTCCGGCAGCAGGGCGTTATGCAGGTGGTGCGCTAGGCCGATGGCGAACACCTCGGCCGCGGCCGCGCCTTCGTGGCTGCAGGCGATGACGCCGCAGACAGCCACCATCAGGCAGTGCTCGGCGTGAGTCTCCGATGGCTGCAGCAGGATGCGCGGCTTGCCTGGACAGGTCACGCCCGCCCGGGGCTGGCGCGCCAACCGCTCCACGAAGGGGGGAACGTCGCCAAGTGGCGGCGCTCCGGCCGCTAGGGCTTCGCGCAGGCCGCCCGCCAGGGCGGGGTCGAGCGGCGCGGCCACCTCGTCAAACGCCCGCTCCAGCACCGCGACAGCGTCGGCCTGCGCCAACCCCAAGGCCTGGAGCTTGGCGAGATCGAGGTCGCCGAGGCGAGCGGCGGCCAGGGCGGCGCCGGCGGTGCGCGCCATGACCGCCTGCAGGGCCTCGCCCCGGTGCAGCGCCGCCCAGGCCCGGGCGAACAGTCGTTCCGCGATGGAGCCCGGCGCATCGGCCGAGCGGATGCGTTTCAGATCGCCGAGTTCGCGATACAGCGCCAGCCGCGCCGACGTTATCCCGGTCGCGCCACCGGGTTGCAGACCGCCGTCAGCCATCGAGCCAGGCGTCGAAGCGGCGCTGCTGCTCGATCAGGCCGTGCACGGGCTCACGGCCGCCCAGCGTCTGTGGCGCCTTGAAGAACAGGCCGAGCTGTTCCTGAACGCCGCCCTGGCCACGCGCGCGGGCCAGTCCCAGCGAGCGGGCGATCTCGATCACCAGCGGCGCGGCGAGCACACTGTCCTTGCAGAGGAAGTTGACCTTGATCTGCATCTTGCGGCCGAGGAAGCCGGAGATGTCGATGTTATCCCAGGCCTCCTTGTCGTCGCCGCGCGGGCGGTAGTAGTGGATGTGAACGATATGGTCCTCCACGGGATAGCCGAGCATCCCGTCGAGCGCCGACTTCTTGGTGCCGACCTTGGAGGCCAGCGACTTGGCGTCGTCCAGGGCCAGGCCGTCGCGATTGCCCAGGATGTTGGTGGAGAACCAGCCGTCCACGTGCAGGGCGCGGGCCCTCAGCCCGGGTGCGATCACGGTCTTCAGAAAGGTCTGACCCGTCTTGCCATCCTTGCCGCAGACAGGCGTCTCGCGTTGCGCCGCCAGATCGGCCAGCACCGGCAGGTCGGCCGCCACGCTGGGGGTGAAGTTGCCGTAGGGCGCGTCGGCGGTGATGGCCGCGTAGGCGTAGAGCATGGCGGGGCTGATCGCCGGGTCGTCGGCGTCCAGCCCGCGCTCGAAGGCGTCCAGCGACTGCAACGCCGGCGCGTCCAGATCCGCCTTGCGCTCCACCGAGGCCAGGTTGATCACCACCACCTCGTCTAGCGCCTTGTCGGCCTTGAAGCGGGCGAGATCGTCACGGATACGGGCGACCGCCTCGCGATGGCCGTCGGCGGCGATCTTGTTGGCGCCGTCGATGTTGGCGCAGAAGTCGCGGCTGCCGACCGCCGGCCAAGGCGTCATGGCTTTGAGTCCGGAGGCGCCGTCGGCCAGCTCCGCCGCTGTGACGACGCCATGGCCGAGCGCGGCGGTGGCGAGGTCGTCGCCGGAGAGGTCCCAGCCGCCGAATACCAGGTCGGCATAGGGGGTCAGGCCCGGCGCGGCCCGATCCGCCAGCGGCAAGCCGTCCAGGGAGTTCGAGCCGGCGCGGATCATCTCGACGCCCGCCAATGCAGTGGTCGCCACCGCGCCGCCGAGACCGATCACCGCCACGCCCAGTCTACCCGTCATGCACTTCGCCCGAGATTTCAGCGCCCGTTCCGGCACTTTGAAGATAGGCGCCGCTTCTAGAGGCGGTTTCGCGAAAGTCTAGTTTAATCGAAGCCATCGCAATGCCAGACTGCACTCGTCTTATCAAAGGTTGATGGACGCTACCGCAAGTTAATCTATGTTACCGAATACGTCGAGGCTTTGCAGTTGATTTGCGCCAAACGTTTCCTGTCGTAGACGTCAGCGGTTCTGGTGTTGCTTGAGCGTTTACGGCTGCGCATGTTGAACGCTTTGTCTCACCGGCCCTGACGGCGGACAGAGGCAGGTGGTGATCCACCACCAGCGTCGACGTGCCAGGCTTCGGCTCGTGAAGGCACAGGCACAGGCCCAGGTCGGCGATGATCACGCCTGCCGCTGGCTCGTCCGCCAGCTCCGTCCGCATCTCGTCTGACCAGGCGTTCTCGCCGCGGCCGAAAATCCGGATATGGACCTCACGTGGCGGCCAAGCGCTATCTCTGCGTCACGGATGCGGGCTATCGCGACGGGCTCTCCCCACCGTCCAAGCACAGCCTGTCGCTTCAGGGCGGCCCCATGAGCAAAGCTGAACGGGGGCGGCCTTCCAGAGTTTGGATTTCCACCAGGACGCGGTGCGGGTGCGCCGGTGGGACGACGGCGGGAAGACCTCGGGCGTGCAGACCCCGAAGTTCGACGACTTTCGGCCGCTGCTCCAGAGGGTGCTCGCCGCCCAGGCGCCGGCTCCCGCGATGAACCCCCAGGGCTGAAGCCGGGCGGCGGATCGCCCTCGGCCTCATCCTGGCGTTCTACCGCGTTTCAAAGCTGCAATCCCCTGGGCGGCTTCCTGGAGGTTCAGATCGACGTCCATCGTCGCCGCAAGTCGGATACGGACGCAGACCTCGGAGGGGATGATCGAGCACCCGCGGCGGCTGGAGGCCTCCGGCTCAAGGCAATCGCGACATTTCGGCAATTAATAGAGCTGAGATGTTATCGTCGTCCGTCCGTCACAGTCCACACCTATGTCTGAATTGCGGCGGGGACAAGCCGCGACCTTTTAGTTTGAACACGGACTATTCGGCCGTGCTTGCGGGATGCTTTCCGCGGCGCGCCGGCTAAGTTTCGGTGGCTGTGGGGCGAGATCATGAGAGCCAGCTATATTGTTTCATGCGCCGTGGCCGCGC
>CALMGB010000189.1 GCA_937863535.1 uncultured Caulobacteraceae bacterium | reverse complement strand
GCCCACAGCAGCAGGGCGGCGGCGGGGACCAGCCACAGCACCCGCGCCTCGTAGCGGGCGAAGGGGCCGGAGAGCATGCCGCAGACCGCCGCGTTCACGCCGACGGCGAGGACCATAAGGATCACGGTGGCGCGGGTGCGGCGGGCAGGGTCCTGCCAATCCACTGCCGTCTCAGGATGAGGCCGACTGTGCGGATGGAGCCGCCTCTGCAGGGCCTTTTCGCCCAGAACGATCGCCATCCAGCCCAGCGCCAGTACCGCTACGCTTGCATCGATCTCCGACACCAGCACCGCCGGCAGGTGGAGGATGCAGCCGCCGACCTCGGGATCGCAGGGCTTCTCGCGCAGCAGCAGGGGCTTCAGCGTGGTGGTCTTCCAGTATTCGTCGCTCAGATAGTAGGCGGGGTCGCGCAGGGGCTCGTCGTAGCCGACCGTGACCAGCTGTTTGCCCCAGTTGCGGAAGGCTGCGCCCACCTCGCCCAGCGGGTCATAGGCCAGGGCGTGCAGGACGAAGCCGCGCTCCTCGTGCTCCAGCTTCACCCGGGCGTGGTAGTCGGCGCTGTTGAAGATGCCCTTGGCTGGGTCGTCGGACCACAGGATCTCCTCGGTGTCAGCCAGGGGGGCGCTGCGCACGGCGCAGAGCGTCAGCTTCTCACCCGCTGCGCAGGCGTGGCGCAGGTACGCCCGGCCTGGCCCGTCGGCCAGCACCCGAGCGGTCAGGAAGGGCGGTCGGCCGAGCTCGTCGCCGGTGCGCAGCCTGATCGCCACGGCGTAGGCCTGGCTGGCCAGGATGGCGACCACCGCCGCCGTCAGCACCGCCCCGCCCCGCACCGCCAGCACCGGCCAGGGAGCCCGCCGCCACGCCAGCCAGCCCAGCGCCAGCACGGCTAGGCTCAATGCGGTCAGCAGGTTGGAGCCGTGGAAGTTGACGCAGGCGACGAGCAGCAGCCCCAACACGGCCTTGCCCCAGGCCGCGAACCGGTCGGCGTAGACGGTGACCAGCAGGGTCGCGGCCACGGAAAAGCCGGCGAACAGGTCCGGCATGGCGAAGCCGGTGAACACCGGCAGGCTCGAGCCCACCGCCAGGGCCGCCATGGTGAAGAGATAGGACCGCGTCTGCGCGCCCGGCGCCACCATCCGCCACAGCGTGTAGACGATCGACGCCGCCAGCGCCGCCTGGGCCGCCGCCAGCAGCCAAAGGGTGCCGATCCGCTCGCAGGCATAGACGAACAGGCCGTAATAGACCGAGCGGGCGCCGTTCTGGTTATGCACCGGCTCCTCGTCCTGGTCGCCGGGGTCGTGCAGGCGGTCGTCCACCTCCGCCGGGTTGATGGGCGGCGTGCCCCTGGTGATCCAGAGCGCGGCGGCCTTCACCACGTCTTTGCCCTGGGAGAAGTAGTCGTCGGTGTCGGTGAACACGGTGGGCCGGCCGATCAGCAGGGTGACGGCCATCAGCATGGCGGCGCCGAGCGCGATCGGGCCACCGACCCGGCCGCCCCAGCCGCCCAGCCGCCCCTTAGCCGCGGAGGCGCGCCCGACCGGCGCTGTCGCAGGCGTGGCGTCGGAGCGGCGCTGAAGGGTCGCGTCGGACCAGGACATGGGCGGGACGGCGGGGCTCCAGGTGGCGGGCGGCACGAAAAGCACGGACGGCGGCGCAGGGGAAACGGGGATGCCCTGCGCCGATTTGGCTCAGGCCGGCAACACCCTGACCTGCCTCGTTTATTTCCATCGGAGCGGCAGCCTACAAAGACGTAAGCTGCGTCGCCGTGTTGCTGTGGTGTTGCAGGCCTAGCTCAAGCTCGCAACTTATTCGCACCGGACGCCGCCATGGCCTCTCTCGTCTTCCACGACCCGTCCGGACGGCGCGGCCGTCGTGCGGGCCTGGCGCTGGGGCTGCTGCTGGCGGGAGTGTTCGCCATCCTTTCCGCCTTCGTGGCGACCCTGGCCATTGCGCCGCGCATTCCATCATTGGCCTTCCACAACCCCCGCGTCCTCACCTCGCTCAGCGTGGCCGAGGCGCCGGGACGCTCGCATGCGATCTGGACCCGCGTCCCCCGCCCGACCGGCCCGCTCGGCTCCCGCGCCAAGCCGCTCAACATCGGCTTCTACGTCAGCTGGGACGAGATGAGCCGGGAGTCCCTGGCCGACCACGTCAGTCAGCTCGACATCGTCGCGCCCCAATGGGTGCTGCTGAAGGACGCGGCGGGAGACGTGGAGGTCACCTCCGACCCGCGGGCCGACAAGCTGATCGCCTCCGCCGCGCACCGGCCGGCGGTCATGCCGCTGGTCTACAACGCCTCCGACAAGCTTTGGGACGGCAAGACAGCTGACGCGGTCCTGACGAGTCCGGCCGCCCGGGCGCGGCTGATCTCAAGCCTTGCTGACCTCGCCGCCAAGCGGGGCTACGCCGGCTACATGTTCGACTTGGAGAACATGTCGGCCAAGGGGCTGGCGGCCTATCCGGGCTTCATCGCCCAGGCCAACGCCGCCTTCAACGCGTCCGGCCGCGAGATCTGGGTCACCGCGCCCTTCGACGACAGCGCCTGGCCGGTGAAGTCGCTGGGCAGAGCCGCCGACACCCTGGTGCTGATGGCCTATGACGAGCACTACTGGACCGGCGAGGCGGGGCCCGCGGCGAGCCAGGGCTGGTACGAGAAGAACCTGGCGCGCACCTTCAAGGGGCTGAACCCGGACCATACCGTCGTGGCGCTCGGCGCCTTCGGCTATGACTGGACGAAAGGCGGCAAGGCAGACGGGGTGACCTTCCACGAGGCGACGCTGGCCGCCCACGACAGCGACGCCAAGATCAACTTCGATCCCGCCGCGCTGAACCCCACCTTCGGCTACGCCGACGAGGCGGGGGTGGCGCACACCGTCTGGTTCTTGGACGCCGCCACCCTGTACAACCAGGTCAAGGTCGCCGACGCTTGGCGGCCGCGGGGCTACGCGCTATGGCGGATGGGGTCCGAGGACCCTGGCGTGTGGCGGGTGCTGGGCCAGCCCTACGGCGCCGCCAGGACGGCGCCGCTGCGGCAGATGGCGCCGTCGCCCGACGTGGACTTCAACGGCACGGGCGAAATCCTGAACCCCACCGCCACGCCGACGCCGGGTTTCCGCACCCTCACCACCGACCCGCACAGCGGCCTGATCACTGGCGAGCGCTTCGACAAGATCCCTACCGCCTATGTGGTGCAGCGCCTGGGCGCGCATCCGGGCGAGGTGGCCCTGACCTTTGACGACGGCCCGGACCCGCACTGGACGGCCAAGATCCTCGACATCCTGAAGGCCAAGAACGCGCCGGCGACCTTCTTCGTCATCGGCGAGAACATGGAGACCTATCCCGACCTGGTGAAGCGCGAGGTCGATCAGGGCGAGCTGGTGGGCGGGCACACCTACACCCATCCCAACATCGCCGAGATATCCTCTGGCGAGATGGGGCTGCAGCTGAACCTAACCCAGCGGCTGTTCCAGGTGATCACTGGGCGCACCATGCGCTTCTTCCGACCGCCCTACCTCGGCGACGCCTCGCCTTCCACCCCGCGCGAGGTGGCGCCGCTGCTGAAGGCGCGCGACCTGGGCTACCTGTCGGTGGGCCTGCGCATCGATCCGGACGACTGGAAGCGGCCGGACGCCAAGCTCATCGTGCAGCGCACCCTCGACCGGCTCCAGGACACCAACCCGGAGACCGGCGGTCAGGTCATCCTGCTGCACGACTCCGGCGGCGATCGCTCGCGCACCGTCGCCGCCCTGCCGGTGCTCATCGACCAGCTCCGGGCGCACGGCTATCATCTAACCACGGTGGCGAGCCTGGCCGGCATCAGCCCGGCCCAGGCCATGCCCCCCACGCGCACGGAGAAGGGCCAGCTGCTGCTCGACCGCGCGGCCTTCACCATCGTGCGCGACTTCGACCGCGGCATCAGCACCCTGTTCATCACTGCCATCGCCCTGGGATTGGGCCGGCTGGTGTTCCTGGCCGTGTTCGCCGTGCTGCACAGGGTGCGCAACAACCGCCTGCTCGCCCATGCCGCCGAGGTGGCCGACACGGAAGGCGCGGCCCTGGTCAGCGTGCTGATCCCCTGTTTCAACGAGGAGACGGTGGTGGCCGCCTCGGTGCGGCGCATCCTCAACTCCAGCTGGAAGCGGCTGGAGGTGCTGGTGCTGGACGACGGGTCAACGGACGGCACGGCCGCCGCGGTCGAGGCCGCGTTCGGGCGGGACCCGCGCGTGCAGCTGCTGCGCTTCCCCAACGGCGGCAAGGCGCGGGCGCTGAACCGCGGCCTGCAGCTGGCGACGGGCGAGATCGTGGTGGCGCTGGACGCCGACACCCAGTTCCCCACCGACACCATCGGCCGGCTGGCCCGCTGGTTCGACGATCCCAAGGTGGGAGCAGTGGCCGGCAACGCCCTGGTCGGCAACCGGGTCAACCTGATCACCCGCTGGCAGGCGCTGGAATACGTCACCGCCCAGAACCTGGAGCGCCGCGCCCTTTCGGCGCTGGGCGTGATCACCGTGGTGCCGGGCGCCGTGGGCGCGTGGCGGCGCACGGCCATCGAGGCGCTGGGCGGTTTCCCGTCCGACACCCTGGCGGAGGATCAGGACCTGACCCTGGCCGTGCAGCGCGCCGGCTGGCAGGTGGCGTTCGACACCGAGGCTCGGGCCTATACGGAGGCGCCCCAGACCCTCAGGGGCCTGCTCAAGCAGCGCTTCCGGTGGTCGTTCGGCACCTTGCAGTGCATGTGGAAGCACCGTGCGGGCCTGTTCAACCCAAGGCAGCCGGTGCTGGGCTTCGTGGCCCTGCCGCAGGTCTGGGTGTTCCAGATCGCCCTGGCCCTGGTCGCGCCCCTGGTCGATCTTGCTGTGGTGTTCAGCCTGATGCTGGCGCTGCGGGACTTCCTGATGCACCCCACCGAGTGGAACCACCAGCTGCTCAGCCAGACCCTTCTCTACTGGGGCGCCTTCGTGCTGGTGGACCTCTCGGCGGCGGCGCTCGGCATGGCGTTCGAGAAGAAGGCCCCCTGGGGCGACATCGTCTGGCTGCCGGTGCAACGCTTCGGCTATCGCCAGCTCATGTACTATGTGGTGGTCAAGGCGGTGATCACCGCCG
>CALMGB010000188.1 GCA_937863535.1 uncultured Caulobacteraceae bacterium | reverse complement strand
GCCCGAGCTTGTCGCCCAGGCGCCGGTGCGCGCCCCCCACCCTGGCGCTCCCCCTTCAAGGGGGAGGGGTGACGATCACGGGACCAGCACCACGACCGGCACGATCATCAACGCTCGCCCGTCCAGGTCGCCGGGGTCCTTGAACACCTTGCCCTCGATCCAGGCGTGGGTGACCAGGCCGCCCAGCGTGCAGCAGCCGTCCGGCGAGTCGGGATGTAGGGCGCAGTCCAGCGCATCCAGGACGAGGTTGTTGGTGGTCGCCGGGATGGCGTCCGGGTCGCCGGTGGAATGGTGCACGATCCACGCGGCCGAGAGGCGGCGCCTGGGCGGCTGGCCGGCGAGCTGCTCCACCGTCTCCTCGTGCTCGGCCTGGCAGAGCGCGGGCGTGGCCGGCAGGTCGTCGGACAGGCGCACGCGCCGGGCGGCGTAGGCGAAGCCTGTGGCGGGATCGCCCCAGGTCGCAGCGCCGGCCAGGGCGAACAGGGCCTGGAAGATGGGTTCGCGGGAGAAGGTCATGGTGCGGACCTCGCCGGAGCCGCACCCCTCCCCCTCGAAGGAGGAGGGTTAGGGGTGGCGGTGAGCGCAGGCGGAATGGGGAAGATCTGCGGAGGCGCCAGCCGCAAGCCGTCTCGCGATTGCCGCGGCCGCACCCCCTCCCAACCCTCCCCCTTCGAGGGGGAGGGCTCCGCTTCCTTTCGCGTCATCGGACACCAGCTTCGCCCGCGCCGCGGCGACGTAGTCGTTACGGCGGCCCGGCCGGCCGGCGGCCTTGGCCATCG
The DNA here is from genome assembly GCA_937863535.1 of uncultured Caulobacteraceae bacterium. Taxonomy (GTDB): domain Bacteria; phylum Pseudomonadota; class Alphaproteobacteria; order Caulobacterales; family Caulobacteraceae; genus CAHJWH01. The sequence goes on along the minus strand of CALMGB010000188.1, from coordinate 4,113 downwards.
CCTCGGCCTCCGCGCGCACGTCTTCGTTCGAGGGCGCCCGCGGCGCCGCCTTCCAGAGGTCGATCACCGCCTCCGGGTTGCAGGGCCGGTCCACCAGGCTGATCTCGTCCAGGCGGATGGAGGTGATCAGGCGCGCGTCGGCGGGGTCGCGGGCGAGGACCTTGCCGCCGATGGACAGGCCCTTGTAGACGCCGGCGCGGACCTTCTTCACCGCGGTTGGATCGACCACGTGGGCGCAGATGCGGGTGGCGCCCTGATCGTCCACCTCGGCGTAGAGCGCCGCGCCCGCCGCCAGCGGCTGGTGCATCTCGCGGATCGCGCCGAAGGCCATGTAGCCCGGCAGCGCCGCGCGCATGGCTCCTGGCGACACCACCTCGCCCGAGCTGTCGCGGGAGCCCGTGGAGGCGACGCCGTGCACCTTGAGGGTGCCGTCGTCCTGAGGCTCGATCTTGATCAGCTCACCGTAGAGGATCATGCAGACTCCTTGCTAAATGCTCGCCTGCTGGGGGAGGATCAGGCAGGCGTCAGAGCGGCTCGGCGCCGGGCGCGGTGTAGATGCGGGCTGTCTCGGCGCCGGGCAGCGGGCCGAGGCCCCGCCGGTCGCGCACCTCGGCTAGGGTCACCGAGCCGTTCCTGATGTTGATGTCGTCGATCTGGGCCTGGACGAGAGGGTCGACGTCCGTTTCGTCGGTCCAGCTCCACTCCAGGTCGGGGCGGCCGAACTCACGCGCGATCAGACCGTCGGCGATGCGCTTCCACCACAGCTTGCGGGGCTGGGCGCCCTCGGCCTGGGCGCGGTCGCTGTCGTTGTCGGCGGTGGAGCGGTTCATCTGCTTGACGAACGGCGTCGGCGGCAGGCTGAAGGCGTAGCAGACGATGCGCGCCAGCCACTCGTCGAAGTCGTCCTTCAGGGGTGAGTCCTTGAACGGCTGGTACCGGGTCTCGGCCGGCGCCCAGTAGAGCTTGGACTTGGCGGCCGCCTCGCCGGAAAGTCTCGCGTCCCAGGCCTCCTGCAGGGTGCGGATGGCGTCCGGTCCCCAGCTCGAGGGGGCGTTCAGCAGACCGGAGGGCACATTGCCCTCGGTAAAGTAGCCGAGCTGGGCGGTCTGGCGGCGCAGCACGGTGTTCAGCGTCACCACGATCTGCTCCACCGGCGACAGGCCGTAGAGGTGGTTGGGCCGCGGATTGCGCGGCGCGTAGATGAGGTCGTCGGCGCTCAGTTCGGCCCACACCACCCCCTTGATCACCTGCTGAAAGGCCGGCAGGGGGGCGAGTGGCCGGCGGCCGGTGTCGTCCACCAGCAGCTTGACGGTGTCGCCGGGGATCACGTCCAGGCCGACCAGCTTGCCGGAGCGGTCACGCCGCATCTCGGCCGCCGGCGCGTCGAGCACCAGCAGGTCCTCCAGCAGGGCGCGCAGCCAGGTGGCGAAGGGCGTCACCCCGTCCGGACGGGCGAAGAAGCGGGAGATGAGCGTCGCCGCCTCCGCTCCACCGGCGGCGGGGGTCGAGGCGCGGCGGGGCTTGATGGCCCAGTCCAGCCGCTCGATCTGGTCCTTCACGGTCTCGATGGCCAACCGCACCGGCTCCACGTTGGCGAAGCTGCGGAGTTCGGTGAAGCTGAACGGCGCAGAGGCGCGGGGCGTAGAGACGGTGTTGGCGCCGACGTTGAAGTCCAGCGTTCGCACCGGCTGCGGATCGTTGGGCGCGATCGGGGTCCCAGGCGAGAACATCGACCCGGACGGCTGGAAGGTGGACCGCCACCGGCCGCCGTCGCTCAGGCGGAAGCTGAAGGCCGTGCGCAGGCCGCCGGTTGGAGGCATGGGGTGCTCCGCTCAAGAGGATATGTGGACGAGAAGGGGCTCAGGCGGAGTCGAACCTGCAGGCTTTGCTGAGCAGGCCGCAGAGCGTGCGCCCGTCCGCCAGGCTGCGCGCCAGCACACGTCCTTCCGCCGCATCGAGGCTGCTGGCTTCGATGATGTGCAGCGCATGTTCCAGGCGCCCTTCCCGGGTCCGCACGAGCGTGGAGACCGCGTAACCCTGCAGAGCCGAGGGGTCGCAGATCATCTCACCTCCGGCCGGTCGGCTGGCGTCAAGGCTAGATCAGGGCCCAGCCTGGCGCCGCAGCAGCTCCAGGAAGCCCTCGCTGTCCAGCCGGGCGGTGAGGAAGGCGTTGAAGGCGCGCGACGTGGAGTCCGCGTCGTCGTCGTGGCGGCCCTCGGGAAAAGCCTCCAGCGCGGCGAACCAGCCCTCGTTCCACTCGCCGCGAAGCACGTGCACCCGCCCCGCCTCGCAACTCGCGGAGAACGGCCCGAAGCGGGTGGCCTTATCGCCGCTCTCCGGGCTGGCGCGCACCGTGTAGCCCTCCAGCGCCGCGGTGAGCGCCAAGGACTGCGCCTTGCCGGCCTGGCCCGGGTCCTGTGGGAGCGAGACCGCCACCGCCGGCCCGTCCAGGTCGGCGGTGTGGCGGATCAGGCGTTCCACCTCGCCCGGCGTGTCGCGCAGCCGGACGTGGTCGAGTACGTAGTAGCCGCCGCCATCGCTGCGGCCGATCTTGGTCCCGCAGGTCCAGTCGGGATCGTTGTGGGCCGTCTTCGGCGTCCCCGCGAGGTCCCAGCCCCGCACCACCCGCAGCCCCTCAGGCGCCGCATCCACGACCCGGCACCAGTGGCGGCGGAACAGCAGGCCCGCGGTCGCGCGCACCTTCCAGTTCCCGTCCAGCAGGCGCGCCCGGTCCACCGCCGGCAGGGCCAGCAGGTTGGCGAGATAGCCCGGGTCGGCGGTGGTCAGCGCCACGTTGTCCGAAAGCCTCGCCGGCACGAAGGTCGCCGACTTGGCCGGCAGGTGCGGGTAGCGCCCGTACAGATCCGACAGGTCGTCGGCCCAGACCAGGGCGTCGTCCACCCGCACGAACCAGCGCAGCCGACCGGCCCGCTCAGGGACCGGCAGACCGGTCGCCTCGTCCAGCCACCAGGCGATGAAGCCCGCCACCCAGCTATCCGCATCCGGGTTGCAGGTGGCGCGGATGTAGGGCCGCACCCCGCAGATGGAGCGGTTGCGGCTGACCAGATACCAGAACTGCCGCGCCGAGAAGTGGGTCAGCTCGTCGAAGCCGATCAGGGGCACCTGCGCGCCTTGCCAGTCATAGACGGTCTTGTCGTGCTCCAGGTGGCCGAAGCGCACACTGGCGCCGGTCGGGAACCGCCACTCCAGCTGGGAGCGGAAGCCGTGCGCGCCCAGGCGCGGGTACAGCCCCTCGCTCTCGTCCCACAGGCCGCCTTCGTTTCGGACCTGCACCGTGGTGCGCCGGAAGATCACCGCGCCGAAGCCGGGATTGCGCACGTGGCGCAGGGGCTCCATCAAGAGCGCCCAGGTCTTACCCCCGCCCGCCGCGCCTCCATAGATGGCGATGTCGGCGGCGCTGGCGAGGAAGCGCGCCTGCGGCCCGGGCTGGGGCGCGATCCGGCTTGAAGCCGCCATCCGACCTCCCTCCCCGCCCACAAAGAAACGCACGCCAACCGCGAACCGCCAGGCGGCCGCCGCTTGCGTTTATCAAGCTGAGAGTGGCGCTCTCAGTTCGGTCTAGTCGGAAGCGCCCGGGTCGGTAGCCGCAGGCCCGAAAACTTCTGGCGCTATACTCGACCAGACTGACGCTCGATGAACGTCGCCAGCGTCCCGGCCGTTGTCAGGAATATCCAGGCTTGTGTCCACCATAGGTCCGCCGCGCGAGGCCGGCTTGGCTTGCGGCTTTGTGCAAAGCGCCTTTGGCCACTCGCCCGGCGCTTCGGTCTTCAGCGCCCGCATATGGACACCGAAGGCCTTCGTTCCGTCGGCGGCGAGCAGCCGCTCCTCCAGCAGCCTGATCCGCCGCGCCTGACCGCGCTCGAACGCCTTTGCGAAGGGCGAATGCGCCTCGCACCACCTGAGCAGGTTTGCGCGGCTGGTGCCGATCTCACCCGCAAAGGCTGTGAAGCTGTACCCGCGGCCCATGAACTCCTCGAGCTGCGCGCAGTAGCGGCGACGGTACTTCAAGGTGCGCAGGGGAGGCAGTGCGCCAGGCTGGTCGTGTCCCAACGCGTGGTGTAGCTTGAGCGAGCCGCCACCGTGATCTCCGGC
>CALMGB010000187.1 GCA_937863535.1 uncultured Caulobacteraceae bacterium | reverse complement strand
GGTCAGCACCGACATCCAGGGCGTAGGGGGCCGCGACCGGCGACGGCTGGGGCGGCCCGCCTCGTTCACCCTGGGCGGCCTGACGCTGCGGCGGCGCACCGTGGCGGCCGACACCTCCGTCGTGGTGGGGCCTGTCCCGGATGCGGTCGACGGGCGGCTGGTCGCCGGCTTGCTGGGCCAGGACTTCCTCTCACCGTTCGATCTCGACCTGAACGCCGCCGCCGGCACCCTGACCCTGTTCGACGTGTCGGGCTGCACCGGGCGGTTCCTGCCCTGGCCGGAGCCGTACGACGCTGTCGCCGCCTGGCGCCCGGTGCGCAACCTGCTGGCGGTGTCGATGCGGGTCGGGAGCACGCTGCTCCAGGCTGAGCTCGACACCGGCGCCGCCAACACCGTCATCACCTTGCCCGGCATGATCGCACTGGGCCTTGCCCCGGGCGGCCCGGACGCGGCGCAAGGCTTCGGCCCAGGCCGCATAGCCGCCCGCGCCATTGCACAGGATAGCGTCGCGCTGAAGGTGATCGCGCAGCCAGACCACAACATCGCCGAAGTTGACGTCGCCAGGCTGGGGCGTGGCGACCTGGGACCAGGCGAGGTAATCGGCATGGGCGACCTCGGCTTGACCCGTCCAGGCGATCTCTTGCGGGACCTCCAGGGCGGCCAACGCCGGCATGGCTCGGCGCGGAGTCGCAGGGATGGCGAGGGTCGGCTGGTAGAGCTGGCCGAGTTCGTCGGGATCGGCGTGGATATGCACCAGCCGCGTCTGCGGCGCGGGGATGTCCAGCAGGGTGTAGCCCTGGGCCGGAACCTGGCCGAGCCGGCCGCCGACGAGCAGCACGAGGTCCGCGGCCTTGACCCGCGCCACCAGCTTGGGGCTGGCGCCTAGGCCGAGGTCGCCCGCATAGTTCGGGTGGTCGGCATCGAACAGGTGGCCGCGGCGATAGCTGGTGGCCACCGGCAGGGCGAAGCGTTCGGCGAAACGGTGCAGGGCGGCGCGGCTCGCCTCGTCCCATCGGCTGCCGCCGGCGATCACCATGGGACGGCGGCTCTCGGCCAGCATGGCCTGCAGTTGGGCCAAGGCGCTGGCGTCAGGGCCGCCCTCGACCGGACGCACCGGGCGACTGTCGGTGGAGTGATCCGCCTTGGCGAGCACATTGCGCGGCAGGCCCAGGACCACGGGGCCGGGCCGCCGGGACATGGCGGTGGAGAAGGCGCGCGCCGTCATCTCGCCGACGCGGCCGGGATGGTCCAGCTCTCCCACCCACTTGCAGATGCCGCCGAAGGTTGAGCGCAGATCCATCTCCTGCCAGGCCCCGCGGTCGCGGAAGCCCTCGTCCACCTGGCCTACGAACAGGATCATGGGCGAGCTATCCTCGTGGGCGATGTGCACGCCCACCATGGCGTTGCTGGCGCCCGGGCCGCGGGTGACCATGGCCACGCCCGGCCGGCCCGTCGCGCGCCCCACCGCGTCCGCCATCATCGCCGCCCCGCCCTCGTGGCGACAGACGGTGACGGTGACACCGCTGTCGCGAAGCGCGTCGAGCACGGGCAGGTAGCTCTCGCCGGGGACGCAGAAGACGTGGCGCACCCCCTGGATAACCAGTTGATCCACGAGCGCCTGGCCCACGGTGCGGCCGATGGCTGCTGCACAGTCCATGGATGCGTCTCCTCGCCGGATCAGGCCCCGAACAGCACCGCCTCTGTATAGGCGAGGTCGTTCAGGCGCGGGGCGTGGGCCCCGCGGAAGTACTTTGGCGCCCGATCCTTGAAGAACCGCCCTACGAGGCCGGGCGCCGGCCCCCGCGCATCCAGGATCACCAGCGGCAGGCCCTTCGACAGCAGCCAGCGGCCGAGCGGCCCGGCGAAGCGGGTGAAGCTGGCGGTGTCGGCGCAGTAGGCGAGTTGGGCCACCCGACGCCCGACACCCTTCACCTCCCGGGGCAGGAAGGCGAAGACGGCGCGCTCGCCACGGTGCGTGCAGACCAGCACCAGCAGGCCCATGCGGGTGTGGGCGTCCAGCAGGCTCCCCAGCGGCGGCTCGAAGCCCTGTTCCCCAATGACGTAGCGACGCACCCGCGCACCGGCCGCCTTCGTCGACAGCGCCGGCAGGCAGGCGAACTGGCCGTCGCTGTAGCGGCTGTAGCCCTGCGCCTCCAGGATCGGCCAGGTGTGCTGGGCCGGGGAGACGTTGAGGTAGGTCACCTCCTTGTGGCGCACGGCCCGGGCCACCAGCAGGGTGGCGTAGCCGCGGAAGGCGGGGGTGACGTACCAGCTCGACACATTGCAGCGCACGGTGCTGAGCCCCGCCTCCACCACCCGCGAGAAGATCTGCAGCAGCACGCCGACGCAGACGCCCCCCGTCTCCAGCATCACGCCGAAGCGCGCATACTCCTCCGGAGTCTCCCGGACGCGCAGCACGTCAAGGGCGGCGTCCCAGTAGGCGCGCGGCCGGTCAGGAAAACCCACGCTCAGCAGGGCGGACACCGCGGGTAGGTCGGCCGGGACGATGGCGCGGCAGCGGAGCGGGCTCGAGGTGGACATCATGGCGGCGGCGCGAGTCCCGAATGGGTGAACCATCCCGTTGCAGGACGGCGGGTGGGCACCTGCAACGGCCGCGCCATGGCCGGCGCGGCGACGCGTTCGCGCGCTCCGCAGCACAACCGATCCTTTAGGCTTTGGCGCGATAACGGGCTGTCCGAAGCAGGCGTTGGCCCATGTCCCTCCGTTCCCTCATTGAAGACCAGATGCGCCAGGTGGCGGCCGAGCAGCAGAAGCGGCTGGCGCCGCTCAGCGACGAGCTGGTGCTGCTCGACAGCGGGCTGGATTCGCTGTGCTTCGCCATCGTGGTCGCCAGGCTGGAGGACGAGCTGGGCGAGGACCCCTTCGCCACCTCCGAGGACATCGACTTCCCGATCACCTTCGGCGACTTCGTCCGCTTCTATGACCGCGTCGCCGCCTGAGGCGGCCGGTCCTGCGCCGAGCCTGAAGGACAGGATCGCCGCGGCGCTCGTGTCCGGTGCGGCCTCGGCCCTGATCGGCGCGGAGCGGAGCGTGACGCTTTCGGGCCTCGCCGACGGCTGGTTCCTGTCGTCGCCCGCTTCCGAGGTGGCGGGCCGCTGTGTCCTCGTCCGCACCCGCTCGCCGCTGGCCGCAGCCCTCGCCCTGACCAGCCTGGACGGTATCGCAGGGCGCCTGATCCTCTGCCCGCCCGATCTGGACGCGACCCAGCTGGCGCAGGCCGCCGCCACGGCCGGGGCCGACCTCATGGTCGGCGATGTCGAGGACGACGAGGGGCCGTCCGGGCTCGCCCATCACCGCATCGCTTTCGAACCGATCCGCGGCGGCCCGGACGGCGTTGCAGGCGCGCCCGCGACGGAGTGGGCGCTGTTCACCTCGGGCACCAGCGGGGCGCCCAAGATGGTGGCGCACACGCTCCAGGGGCTCACTGGGGCGATCGGGCAGCCTGGCGCGGTCGCCTCCGCACCTCCGCCCGTCTGGGCCACCTTCTACGACATCCGCCGCTACGGCGGCCTCCAGATGCTGCTGCGCGCCCTGACGGGGGGCGTCAGCCTCCTGCTGACGGATGCACGCGAGCCCCCAGCCGGCTTTCTCGGCCGAATGCGGGACCACGGCGTGACGCATCTGGCCGGCACGCCCTCCCACTGGCGGCGCGCCCTCATGAGCCCGGCCCTGGCCGAGCTTTCGCCGCGCTATCTGCGCCTGTCAGGCGAGATCGCCGATCAGGCCGTCCTGGACAGCCTGCGGGCGCGCTTCCCGCAGGCGGCCATCGGCCATGCCTACGCCTCCACCGAGGCGGGCGTCGGCTTCGAAGTGACGGACGGCTTGGCCGGCTTCCCGGCCGCCTATCTCGAGCGGGACGACGGTACCGTCGCGATGCGGGTGGTGGACGGGACCCTCCAGCTACGCTCAGCCCGCACCGCCAGGGGCTATCTCGGCGCAGACGCCCCGCCGCTCGGCGACGCCGACGGCTGGGTGGACACCGGCGATCTGGTGGAGCGGCGGGGCGAGCGCTTCCACTTCCTCGGCCGGCGCAGCGGCGTGATCAACGTAGGCGGCCTGAAAATCAGCCCCGAAGAGGTGGAGGCGGTGATCAACGCCTGCCCGGGTGTCCGCATGTCCCGCGTCGTGGGCCGCGCCAGCCCCCTGCTCGGCGCCCTGGTGGCGGCCGAGGTGGTGCTGACCGACGCCGCCGGCGATCCCGCGGGCGCCCGCGGCCTGATCATGGCGCACTGCCGTGCGACGCTGCCGCCGCACAAGACGCCGGCCTCGATCCGCTTCGTGGAGGCGTTGAAGGTGGGCGCGGCCGGCAAGCTGGAGCGGCGCCTTGCGTAGGGTGCTGGTCACGGGCGCGAGCCGGGGCCTGGGCCTGGCCATCGCCAGGCGGCTGGGCGCCGACGGCTTCGCCGTGACCGCAGTGGCGCGCCAGTCCTCCGACGGGCTGGAACAGGCCATGGCGGCGACGGCCAGCTCCGACTCAGGGGGCGCGATCCGCTTCGAGCCCTTCGACCTCACCGAGGTGGACGCCATCGCCGACTTCGTACGGCGGCTGAAGCGGGAGCATGGCGGCCTGTACGGCCTGGTGAACAACGCTGGGATCGGCCCCAGCGGCCTGCTCACCAACATGAGCCAGGCCCAGATCGAGGCCCTGATCCGGCTGAACACCCTCTCGCCGATCCTGCTCACCAAGTATGTGGTGCGCCAGATGATGGTGGCCGGTGAAGGCCGGGTGGTGAACATGGCCTCGGTGATCGCCTCCACGGGCTTCAGCGGCTTGTCGGTCTATGCCGCCACCAAGGCCTCGCTGGTGGGCTTCACCCGCTCCCTGGCGCGGGAGGTCGGCCGCGTCGGCGTCACGGTGAACGCGGTGGCGCCGGGCTTCATCGAGACGGAACTGACCTCGGGCGTGGACGCGGATGGCCTGGACAAGATTGCCGGCCGAAGTGCCCTGGGGCGGCTGGCGAGCGCGGACGACGTGGCGGCGGCGGTGTCGTTCCTGATGAGCGACGGGGCGAAGAACGTCACCGGTACGGTGATGACGGTTGATGCGGGGGGAACGGCCTGAGGCTCTCCCCAGCGCGTCCCGCCGCGCTGTCCTCGAGCCGCGGCTTCGCACGGGTGGAGCCGCCCCCGCGTAGGGCGAACGCATGTCAAAGACCGTGTACGCCTACACGCCCCCGTCGGGGCGGGTCCTGCGCGGGGGTTGGGTCCGCCGCTGCCAAGGACCTGGACGGTCTGGGCCTCTCAGAGCCCATCCGGGAAGAAGTTGAGTCAGGTGAGTCTGTTGTGATTCCCTGGGGC
>CALMGB010000186.1 GCA_937863535.1 uncultured Caulobacteraceae bacterium | reverse complement strand
GACGACATGCGGATCAGCTGGCGCTACATCGCGCCAGGCAAGCCCCAGCAAAACGGCTACAATGAGAGGTTGGCTTCGCCAGCCTTCGGCACAACGGGCGCCTGCGCGACGAGCTGCTGAACGAGACGCTGTTCCGCTCGCTCGGCCACGCCCGCACGGTGCTGGAGGACTGGCGGCGCGACTACAACGAGGAGCGCCCACACTCAAAGCTGGGATGGCTGACGCCTCAGGCCTACGCCGACGCCCTCTCCAGACGCGCCGTCGGACGCGCTGCGCTGCGCTGCCCGAGGGCTCCGCGCCCCGGCTCTTGCCAACCACCACCAACAAGGCTCAGATCAACGCCGGACTCTCGTTACGACTGGATGAGAAACGGGGGTTACGTCACGTTCTTGGCAAGGTGGTCGCATGATTCGATAGCAGCGGGTGCGTCGGGGCAGGAAAGGATGCAAGCCAGCCACAGGCAATTCACAGCATGCTAACTAGGCAGATGGATCAACGCGGCCCTGAAAGGCGCTAGCGCTAACGTGTTGAAGTGCTTGGTGCCGACAGAGGGAGTCGAACCCCCGACCTTCTGATTACAAATCAGCTGCTCTACCAGCTGAGCTATGCCGGCCCGCCTTGATTTGTCAGGAGTTTCTGGCCTCTGACACGGCCTGCTCGGCACCGGTTTGTAGCCGGTTTGCAGCGGCGCGTTTCTGATCCATTCTCTCGAGCATGTCTAGCGCCACCACGTCGGCGCTGACGTAGAGCGCCAGGAGCCCGTCGATGCGCTCCTTCTCCATCCCATGATCTGCGCGATCTGCTCGTTGGAGAGGTCGGTCCCGGACTTCAGGCGGGTGGCGGCCGTCCCGCGAAGGTCGTGGAAGCGCTTGCAGACACCGGCGGCGAGGCAAGCCTTCCGGAACGAGGCGCGGAAACCGTCGGAAGTCCACGGCCGGCCAAGACTGGAGATAAGCACGACGGGGCCGCGACGCCAAAATGCAGGCGAGCAGCTCGCGTGCCGGCGCGGTGAGCGGGATGATCGCCAGGCGCTGGCGCTTGGACGTCCGCACGGTGATCGCCAGATCCGACACGGCCGACCACGGAAGCCTGAGCAGGTCGCCCTGACGAAGGCCCGTGTAGGCGGCCAAGCGCACCGCCCACATGATCTCGGCCGGCGCGGGTTGGTCGCCCTCCCTGCCCCGCAGCGCCGCGCAAGGGCGAGCAGGTCGGCCTCGGTCCGGATCACGTAGGAACCGTGTACCTTGTGCAGACGGGCAATGTCGCGGCTCGGATCGGCGAGGGTCTTGCCGCGGCTGCGGGCCCAGGAGAACAGGCGGCTCACCGCCTGGATGGCGTAGTCGGCCGCACGGGGCGTATCGGCCATCTCGTCGCGCCAGTCGCTCAGGTCTTCGACCGCGGCCGCCTTCTCGAACATGTTGACCCGGTCAGCCCCGAACTCGTCTCGAAGGCGCTCGAGGTAGCTGCGGTAGGCCGTGCGGGTGGACGGCTTCAGGGCGGTGAACTCCGGCGACGCCAGGAAGGCCGTCACTAGGCCGAAGACGTGGCGATCGGACTGGCGGCGATCTATCGCGTCGTGGGCGCCGCGGAGGTCGTCCAGCCGCTGCAGCGTCTCGCGCTGGCCGAGCGCCTTCTCCAGGCTGCCCCGGGGCGGCCGCAAGATTTCGGCCCGTCGCCGAGGTCAACAGCTCGCCGCCTCGAGCCGCGTAGGCGTAGATGCGAACGTCTCCATTCGCGAGCCGCTTAATGCTGGTGTGCAGGCCTTTGATCTCTGCGCGCACGCCGCCGGGCCCTCGAACGTTCGATCTCATCGTCATGTACGCGGCGGAGACAAAGTCGGCCACTGGAGCGGCGGCGTGATGCGGCTGCGGGCGGCGTAAAACCCGGCCAGTGATAGGCGGACGGCCCTGATCTGATCGGGGAACGCCTGAGGATGTTTGTCGTGGAGACGTACGCGGCGGTCCGGCGGTTTGTTTTTCTGGAGGGGCACAGTCGCCGGGAGGCGGCGCGGATGTTCGGGTTGAGCCGGGCACGGTGGCCAAGATGTGCCGCTACTCCGCGCCGCCAGGCTATGTGCGAAGCCAGCCGCCTGAGAAGCCAAAGCTTGGAGCGTTGGTCCCGGTGATCGACAAGATCCTGGATGAGGATTGACGTGACCCCCGTTTCTCATCCAGTCGTAACGAGAGTCCGGCGTTGATCTGAGCCTTGTTGGTGGTGGTTGGCAAGAGCCGGGGCGCGGAGCCCTCGGGCAGCGCAGCGCAGCGCGTCCGACGGCGCGTCTGGAGAGGGCGTCGGCGTAGGCCTGAGGCGTCAGCCATCCCAGCTTTGAGTGTGGGCGCTCCTCGTTGTAGTCGCGCCGCCAGTCCTCCAGCACCGTGCGGGCGTGGCCGAGCGAGCGGAACAGCGTCTCGTTCAGCAGCTCGTCGCGCAGGCGCCCGTTGAAGCTCTCATTGTAGCCGTGATCGCGGTAGCCCTCCGCCGAGGGCCGGCTTGTCTGCGCTGAGCGCGACGGTGATGCTGCGCTCTTAAGTCGTCCTTACGAGCGCTCGTAGCTGCACAGCATGGCCCAGATGACGTTGATGACGGCGCAGAGCGGCGCGGCGTCGGCGGTGGAGTGATGCAGAGCGTCTACGGATCCTTGAGGCGTCGTTCGCGCCTGGGGCGGTTGTGGCCGATGTGGGCCGCCGGTTCGAGGTGGCCACCAGCCTGATCTACAAGTGGCGGCGTGACTCGATGGCGGCGCAGGCGCCCTTCGTGCCGGCTGTGGTGGTGACGGCTGGCGGCGAGCGGGCTCTGGGGTCCGAGGCGTCGATCATGGTGCAACTGCCGGGCGGGACGCGGGTGATGATTGGCGCCAAGACGCCGGGCGCGCTGGTGGCCGTGACGCTGAAGGTGCTGACGCGGTGATCCCGATCCCGCCAGGCGTGCGGGTGTGGATCGCGACGGGCCACACCGACATGAGGAAGGGGATGCCAGGCTTGGCCTTGCAGGTGCAGGAAGGGCTTAAGCGCGATCCTCACGGCGGCGACTTGTACGTCTTCCGAGGACGTCGCGGAGATCTCTGTAAAATTCTCTGGCACGATGACCTGGGCATGTCGCTCTATGCCAAGCGGTTGGAGCGGGGACGGTTCAGCACCAGCCGCTGAACCGTCAGGCGGAGCGCTACGCCCGGGAGGGCGTGCCGCTGAGCCTGTCCACCCTGGGCGACCAGGTGGGCGTGGTCTGCATGGCCACCCTGCCGATCTACCAACGCTTGGAGGCCCATGTTCTGGCCGGTGAGCGGCTGCATGGGGATGACACGACCGTGCCGGTGCTGGCGGCGGGCAAGACCGATATCGCCCGGATATGGACCTATGTCTGCGACGACCGCCCCTTCGGCGGGCCGGCGCCGCCGGCGGCGCTGTTCTACTACTCGCGTGATCGGCGTGGAGAGCACCCGCAGACCCATCTCGCCGCCTGGTCGGGGGTGCTGCAGGCGGACGCCTATGGTGGCTACAACAAGCTTTATGAAGCGACGCGGGCGCCTGGCCCGGCCCTCCAGGCTCTGTGCTGGAGCCACGGCCGGCGCAAGCTGTTCGAGCTGGCCGACATCGCCGAGAGCGCACGGCGCAAGTGGAAAGGCGCCAAGGACGCGGTGATCTCCCCCATCGTCCTGGAGGCGGTGAAGCGGATCGACGCCATCTTCGCCGTCGAGAGGGAAATCAACGGCTTGTCCGCCGCCGCGCGCCTCGCGGTTCGCCAAGACCAGAGTCGACCCCTTGTCAGCGCCCTGGAAGCCTGGACGCGGGATCAACGCGTCAAGCTCTCCCGCCATGATCCCGTGGCCAAGGCCCTCGACTACATGCTGACGCGCTGGCTGGCCTTCACCGGGTTCCTTGATGACGAAGGATCTGTCTGACCAACAACGCTGCCGAACGTGCGCTCAGGGGCCTGGCTCTTGGCAGAAAGTCTTGGCTGCTCTGCGGTTCGGACCGGGGCGGCCATCGGGCGGCACAGATGTACAGCCTGATCGTCACGTGCAAGCTGAACGACGTCGATCCGCAAGCTTGGCTTGCCGATGTGCTGGCCCGCATCGCCTGCCACCCCGCCAGCCGCCTCGACGAACTCCTTCCCTGGAACTGGAAGGCCAGCGCGAAGCGCCCGCTCAGGCCGCCTAAGCCCGACTGTAGCCTTCTACGCCGCGGCACTCACCGGATGCGTACGTTTTGCTGGGGCTTGCCTGGCGCGATGTAGCGCCAGCTGATCCGCATGTCGTC
>CALMGB010000185.1 GCA_937863535.1 uncultured Caulobacteraceae bacterium | reverse complement strand
TCCGCGTGCTGGTCGACCTGAACCCCAAGGTCCCCGACCGCAACGCCGCCCTGGCCGGGACCGGCCCCTCCCCCGCCCCCGTGCTGGCCCGGATGGCGGTGGGGCTGGAGCGGGCCGGCGCGGACGGGCTGGTGATGGTCTGCAACAGCGCCCACGCCTTCGCCCCGGAGATCCGCGCCGCCCTCAAGCGGGCGCCGCTGCTCAGCCTGATCGAGGAGACCGTGGCCGCGGTGCGCCGCGACCATCCGCAGGTGCGCCGAGCGGGGCTGCTGGCGGCGACCGCCTGCCTGGACGCCCGTCTCTATCAGGATGCCTTTGCGGCGGAGGGGATCGCGGTGATCGCGCCGGAGGGCGATCTGCGCGCCCGCTTCATGGCGCTGCTCTACCGACTCAAGGCCGGCGAACTGGGCGCGCAGAGCCGCGCCGAGATGCGGGCGATCACGGATCGCCTGATTGCTCAGGGCGCGGAGCTGATCGTCTCGGGATGTACCGAGGTTCCGCTGGTGCTCGGTTCGGGGGACATCGAGGCGCCGCTGGTCGACTCCACCGACGTACTGGTGGCTGCGACCTTAGCATTCGCGCAGCCGGGCTGACGCCGGACGTGGGACGGGCCGCCAGGAAGGTGCTCGCGGCCATGGCGCTGGGCCTGCTCGTCGGACTGCTGCTGCACGCCCTCCTTACGCCGGTGCACGCGCAAGCGATTGCAGACGGCCTCTCGCTCGTCACCCGCGCCTTCCTGCGGCTGATCCAGATGATCATCGCGCCGCTGGTCTTCTCCACCCTGACCGCGGCGGTGGCGCGCACCGGCGATGCGCGCGGCATCGGCCGTATGGGACTGCGGGCGCTCGGCTGGTTTCTGGGCGCGTCGGTCGTCTCGCTGCTGCTCGGCGCAGGCGCCGCCCTGTGGCTGAAGCCCGGAGCGGGGCTGCACCTCCAGGCCGCTGCTCCGGCCGGCCCCCTTCAGCCGCTGACGGCGGCGGGGTTCGTGGACCACCTCGTGCCCGCCTCCATCGTCGACGCCATGGCCAGGAACGAGGTGCTTCAGGTGGTGGTGTTCTCGCTGTTCGCCGGGATCGCCATGGCCGGCCTCGGCGACCGCGCCGGACGCCTGCTCCAGCTCCTGGAGGAGGTGGCGGCGGTCACCTTCCGCATCGTGGACATGGTGATGGCGCTCGCCCCGCCCGCGGTATTCTGCGCGCTTGCGGCCGCGACGGCGGTGCAAGGCCTGGAGCTGGTCGGCGGGTACGCCCGCTTCCTAGGCGAGTTCTACCTGGCCCTGGTGGTGCTCTGGGTCCTGATCCTGGGCGCGGGCTGGGCGGTCGCCGGCCGCTCTCCGGCGCGGGTGATCGCCGCGATGCGCCAACCGCTGCTGATCGCCTTTTCCACGACGAGTTCGGAAGCCGCCTATCCCCGCACGCTGGAGGTGCTGGAGGCGTCTGGCGTGCGAGGTCGGGTGGCGAGTTTCGTCCTGCCCCTTGGCTACGCCTTCAACTTGGACGGGGCGATGCTCTACGCCACCTTCGCCGTGCTGTTCATCGCTCAGGCCTATGGCGTGGCGATGAGCGGCGGCCAGGTCGCGCTGATGCTGCTGATGCTGCTCGCCGCCAGCAAGGGCGTGGCGGCGGTGCCGCGTGCGGTGCTGGTGGTGGTGGCGGCCACCCTGCCTGCGTTCCACATTCCCGCCGCAGGCGTGGCGCTGCTGGTCGGGATCGACCACCTGCTCGACATGGGCCGCAGCGCCACCAACGTGCTCGGCAACTACGTCGCCGCCTGCGTGGTGGACCACTTCGAGAACGGAACGCCGCACTCATCTTTCCCATTGACGTCAATCGAGCCGGGAGGCGCCGAGTGAGCAGCTGGGCGTGATGGTTTCCAGATAGGCCTGTCAGCTTTTCTCGCTTGATGGGCGGCTCGGACGCGACGCCTAACGACGCGGCTGTGGGGAGGGCGGAAAGTTGGCGATCGCTCCGCCGGATGGCGCCCTGCGTTTCCCCGTCCTCGTGAGCGGCCGGCGGCGCTCGGCCATTCCGGGGTTCGGCCTGACGCTCGGGGTGACGGTCACCGCGCTTTGCCTGGTCGTGTTGATCCCGCTTGCGGCGATCCTGGCCCGCGCGGCGGGGATGGGGCTGCACGGCTTCGTGCAGGCCGCCTTTTCCGCCCGGGCGCTGCACGCCTACGCCCTGTCGTTTACGGCCTCGGTGATCGGAGCCAGCGTCAACGCGGTGTTCGGCCTGCTCACCGCCTGGGTGCTGGTCCGCTACGCCTTTCCTGGGCGCGCGGTGCTGAACGCCCTGGTCGACCTGCCGTTCGCCTTGCCGACTGCGGTGGCCGGCGTCGCGCTGGCGGGGCTCTACGGCGGCCAGGGATGGATCGGGCGGTTCGCGGCGCCCCTCGGGCTGAAGCTGGCCTACAACGAGGTGGGGGTGGTGATCGCGCTGACCTTCGTGGGCCTGCCCTTCGTGGTCCGCACCGTGGAGCCGGTCTTGCGCGACCTCGCGGTCGATGTGGAGGAGGCTTCGGCCAGCCTCGGCGCAAACCGGCTGCAGACCCTGGCGCGCGTCATCCTGCCCGCCCTGGCGCCCGCCTGGATCACTGGCTTCGCGCTCGCCTTCGCCAGGGCCGTGGGCGAGTACGGGTCGGTGATCTTCATCGCGGGCAACATGCCTTACCGCACCGAAATCGCGCCGCTGCTCATCACCATCGAGCTGGAGCAGTTCGACTATGGGTCCGCCTCCGCCATCGCCGCGGTCATGCTGGGGGTCGCCTTCACGATGCTGCTGGTCATCAACCTGGTCCAGACCTGGTCGAGGCGGTTCGCTTGAGCCTCGCGCGGATCGCCTCGGACGAGCCGCCCTGGGCCAGGAGGGTGGCGATCGCCGTGGCCGTCGGCTTCGTCGGTCTGATGTTGGTGCTGCCCTTGGCGCTGGTCTTCGCGCAGGCGCTCTCCAGGGGGCTGGGCGCCTCGCTTGCGGCCCTGAAGGATCCCGACGCCCTCTCTGCGGTCAGGCTGACCCTGACGACGGCGGCGCTGGCGGTGCCGGTCAACGCCGCCTTCGGCCTATGTGCAAGCTGGGCCATCGCCAAGCATGAGTTCGCCGGCAAGAGCCTGCTGGTGACGCTGATCGACCTGCCGTTCTCCGTCTCGCCGGTGGTGGCGGGGCTCGCCTACGTCCTGGTGTTCGGCTTGCAGGGCTGGCTCGGACCCTGGCTCGAAGCGCACAACATCAAGATCATCTTCGCGACGCCGGGCATTCTGCTGGCCACGGTGTTCGTCACCTTCCCCTTCATCGCGCGCGAGCTCATCCCGCTGATGCAGGCGCAGGGGACCGACGAGGAGGAGGCCGCCATTTCGCTGGGCGCTTCCGGCCTGACCACCTTCTGGCGGGTGACCGCGCCCAACATCCGCTGGGGGCTGCTGTATGGCGTGCTGCTCTGCAACGCCCGCGCCATGGGAGAATTCGGCGCGGTCTCGGTGGTGTCGGGTCACATTCGCGGCGTCACCGACACCATGCCGTTGCACGTGGAGATCCTCTACAACGAGTACGATTTCGTCGGCGCCTTCTCGGTGGCGGCCCTGTTATGTCTGCTGGCCGTCGCGACCCTGGCCCTGAAGGCGCTGCTGGAGCGACTGCAGCCCGCCTCCGAGGCGCATGGCCGATGATCCCGCCGGCGCCGTCCATCTTTCTGGAGACAAGCTCCTGACCCCCGAGCTAACCCGTCCGCCGATCGCGGTGTCCTTGAAGGAGGTGCGCAAGCGCTTCGGCCGCTTCGCCGCGCTGGATGGCGTCGACCTGACGATCGAGCCTGGAGAGCTGCTGGCGCTGCTGGGGCCATCGGGCTCGGGCAAGACCACCCTGCTGCGCCTGATCGCGGGCCTGGACTTTCCGGACTCCGGCCAGGTGCGTTTCGGCGGGGCGGACGTCACCCTGGCCCATGCGGCGCAGCGGGGCGTGGGCTTCGTCTTCCAGCAGTACGCCCTGTTCCGCCACATGACGGTGGCTAAGAACATCGCCTTCGGCATGGACGTGAAGCCGAGGCGCGAGCGCCCGAGCGGCGCGGAGCGGCGGGCCCGGGTCCAGACCCTTCTGGAGCTGGTTCAGCTGGACGGCCTGGGCGCCCGCTATCCCTCCCAACTCTCCGGCGGCCAGCGTCAGCGCGTGGCCCTGGCGCGGGCTCTGGCGGTCTCGCCCCAGATCCTGCTGCTGGACGAGCCGTTCGGCGCACTCGACGCCTCGGTGCGCAAGAGCCTGCGCCGCGAACTGCGTCGCATCCACGACGCCACCGGCGTCACCACCGTGTTCGTGACCCACGACCAGGAGGAGGCGCTGGACCTCGCCGACCGCATCGCCATCCTGAACGGCGGCAGGATCGAGCA
The DNA here is from genome assembly GCA_937863535.1 of uncultured Caulobacteraceae bacterium. Lineage (GTDB taxonomy): Bacteria > Pseudomonadota > Alphaproteobacteria > Caulobacterales > Caulobacteraceae > CAHJWH01. The sequence goes on along the minus strand of CALMGB010000185.1, from coordinate 4,119 downwards.
GCTGGGCGGGCCTCAAGCGGTGCTGGACGCTCCGGCTTCCGCCTTCGTCGCCGGGTTCGTGGCCCAGGCGAACCGCATCGCCGGCGAGGTGCGCCAGGGCCTGTTCACCACCCCGGGCGCGACGCTGCCGGCGAGCGGCCTCGCCGACGGTCCCGCGATCGCCTTCGTGCGACCCCACGACCTCGCGCCGGTCGCGGAGTCGGCCGGCGGCATCGCCGTCAGGGTGCAGCGCGTCACGCCGCGCGGAGGCCTGCTATGGCTGGAGTGCGTCGCTGCGGAAGGGCTCGTGCTGGATGCGGCTGTGGCCAGGAAAGACGTCCAGCCGCCCGTGCCAGGCGAACCGATCCGACTCGCTCTCACGGGCGGCCACGTGTTCGCCGACCCGGGCTGAGGGGGTCAGTGCGGCCGGTAGATCCGGTCGAACACCCCACCATCGGCGAACTGCGCCGCCTCCACCTTGGGCCAGCCGCCGTAGTCGACAATGTTGACCATGGCGACCCTGGGAAAGCGCGAGCCAGCCTTGGCCAGCACCGCCGCGTCGCGGGGGCGGTAATAGTTGGCCGCGATGATTTCCTGACCCTTTTGGGTGTAGAGCCCGCGCAGATAGGCCTCCGCAACGGTCCGCGTGCCGCGCTGCGCCACCACCTTGTCCACCCAGGCCACCGGCGGCTCTGCCAGGATGGAGAGCGAGGGGATGACGATGTCGAATTGGCCCGGTCCCATCTCGTTCTGGGCCAGGAAGGCCTCGTTCTCCCAGGCCAGCAGCACGTCGCCAAGGCCCCGCTGGGCGAAGGTGATGGTGGAGCCCCGCGCCCCGGTGTCCAGCACCGGCACGTTGGCGAACAGCTTCTGGAGGTAGTCCACCGCGGCATGGTCTCCGCCGCGCCTGGACGCCCAGGCATAGGCCGCCATGTAGTTCCATCGCGCCCCACTGGAGGTCTTCGGGTTGGGGGTGATCACCTGGACGCCCGGCCGGATGAGGTCGGACCAGTCACGGATGTGCTTGGGATTGCCCTTGCGCACCAGGAAGACGATGGTCGAGGTGTAAGGGGTGGAGTTCTGCGGCAGGCGGCTCTGCCAGTCCGGCGCGATCAGCCTGGCCTTCGAGGCGATGGCGTCGATATCGCCGGAGATGCCCAGCGTCACCACGTCCGCCTGCAGTCCGTTGATCACCGAGAGCGCCTGCTTGCCCGAGCCTCCGTGGCTCTGGTTAACGGTGACGTCCTGGCCCGTCTTGCGCTTCCAGTCCGCTGTGAAGACGGCGTTGTAGGCCTTGTAGAGTTCGCGGGTGGGGTCGTAGCTCACATTGAGCAGGCTGGCGGGCGCAGGCGCCGCGCGCAGGCCCGACGCGCTCGCCATGACCCCGAACATCGCCCCGCCGGCCAGGATCGTGCGGCGTGAGGGATCGTACATGAGGTCATCTCCGACCGGTGAGCGGGGGGATCGTCGCGACATGGTTCGGCTCAGAACGCGATCTGGGCGCGAAGCGACAGGGCGTTGAAGGTGGTGGGATAGGTGCAGGAGCAGGCGCCGGCCTGCCGGTTGTAGCGGTGCGTCTTGCCCGGCAGCGCCCATGCCACCTGCCCGTAGCCGCCGTTGAAGAGCGGCGCCAAGCCTGCAGTTGTGACGCATAATCCACGTAGCGTCGCGGCGTGACGGCTTGTTGCAGCAGCCATGTTCGTCCTCAAACTAGCCTTAGCCAGTCGCAAGTTTCGGAGGGGTTGTAAGCCTAGAATTCACCGAGGCCTTTACAGCTTCTCTGATACCGGCGACCGCCACCCGGCGGATCAAGCGGAGCCTGTCGCCATCAGAGACCTAGCCGCTCCGAGGCCTGAGAATGGGCGGCCTTCCATGTCTCGGCGCTCATACCTGACCTCCGCGCGGAGAGGCCTGACGGAGCCCAGCCCCCCACGATACGATGAGCTTTCAGGAGAAACGACGATGAAATCTGTTCTGATCGGCCTTTGCGCCGTCCTGGCCTGCGGGCCGGCGGTGGCTCAGGGATCGCCGGAGCTGGCCGCGACCGACGCCAGGTTCAAGGCCTGCGTGGCGAGAGACAGCAGCAATGGTCACATCATGGCCTGCACCTCCGTCGCCCAAATCCTCGCGGACGCTCGGCTGAACAGCGTCTACCAGGCCTGGACCGAGGCGCTGAGGCATCCGAAGCCGGACGAGGCCAAGGACGATGCCGAAATCCTGAAACGCCTCGTCGCCGCCGAGCGCGCCTGGATCGTTTTCAGGGACGAAGACTGCAACCTGCAAAGCACGTCCGCGCTCGGCGGTACGGCCGAGCCCGTCGTATTTGGCGACTGCCGTTACGCCATGACCAAGGCGCGCGTGGAGGCGCTGGAAACAGACCGTCGCGCTCGCTGAACTGGCCAGGGCGCCCTTTAGGCCTCCCAGGCTTGGCGGCTCAACGTCGCCGAAGAACGGATCGAGATTAACGCGCGAGGCGAGCGAAATATCGCGGAGGCGGTGGCGTTCGCCCCTAAGCTTCTTGAGTGGACGGCTCGCCTTGACCTCGCACCCCCTGACGGAGCGCCGTCAGCGCCCGTTGCATCGCATTAACAGCGTCGCCAGCCCAAGGGGCGCCCTCGACCGAGGCTCGTATCCCGCCGGGAATACGACATGCTTAGCAAGGGCCGAGGCGTTCTCACTCCGCGACTTCGGTCCTGAGGCCGACACGCTCCCGAAGCCGAAGGGCAAACGTGATTGAGCGCTCGACGCCAAGGCTCTCATTGACGAAGCTCGAAAATGCTGACCGAACCGATAGCGGGGTAGCTGACGCTTGGAAGGACCTATGGTGCAGTCGCTGACCCGTGTCCGTGTCATCGACCTCGAGACGGCAGGATCAGGTCCTTACGACGTGTGCGAGATTGGCTGGCAGGACGTCGTACTGGGAACCGACGATCTCTGGCATGTCGACGGCGAGCGAGGCGCCCGCTTCGTCAACCCGGGGCGCCCCATCACTGCGGACACCATGGCGATCCACCATATCCTGGACGCGGACGTCGCCGATGCACCTTACTGGAAGGTCGTCGCGCCGGAGGTGCTGCGGCCAGCGGGCGGCTCAACCACGTTGGCCGCGCACAGGGCCGCGTTCGAGCAGCGTTACTGCCGGCCGCAGTTCACGGGCGGCGCGGAGTGGGTATGCACCTGGAAGTGTGCGCTCAGGCTATGGCCCCACCTGCCGCGCTTTTCCAACCAGATGCTGCGCTACCTGCGCCGGCCCGAGGGCCTGGACCACCCTACGGGCCTGCCGGCCCACCGCGCGTTGCCGGACGCCTATGTCACCGCGCACCACCTGCGCGATATGCTGAACGAGGTATCCCTCGACCAGCTTCTTGCCTGGAGCCGCGAGCCGGGGCTGCTGCCGCGTGTCCCGGCAGGCGCTCAACGCGGCAAGGCTTGGCGCGATCTCGATAGCGACACCCTTCTTGCGTTCGCCGAGGAGCGGGACCTGGACGTGCGCTTCAGCGCAGAAACCGAGCTGCGCCGCCGTGGAGAGGCGGGCCGAGACCCACCCGCGCCACAGGCCCAGGCGAGACTCGTCTAGATCCGGGCGTCCGGACCTTCAAACCGCTTTGCGCCCAACGGCGACGCCAGCCCTCCGCCGGAAAACGACTTTTCAGCCACCGCCTGCAAGGTTGGGTGATGGCGCTTGTTTGGCTTCATCCCGAAAGGGCCAATCAGTGGAACGACTACCGGCAGCCGCCGAACCGCTCCAGCCTGATTGTAGAACCTAGGTCACGGCGTCTCAGGATGGTCGTTCTCTCGCGCTGGGCGTTGATCGCGGTGAACCCGGAGAAAACCAGATGAAGCTCTATTATGCGCCCGGCGCATGCAGCCTGGCCGACCACATTGCGCTGCATGAGGCAGGCATGTCGTTCGGGCATGAGAAGGTCGATCTGAAGGCCAAGCGGACCGAGAGCGGCGCCGACTACACGACGATCAATCCGAAGGGGTACGTTCCCGCACTCACGCTGGATAGTGGCGAGACGTTAAGCGAGAACGTCGCCATCCTCGACTGGATTGCGCATCAGGACACAGCGCTGAAGCCCTCGGGACCCATGGGACACACGCACCTGCTAGAGGCGCTCGCCTACATCTCGACCGAGA
>CALMGB010000184.1 GCA_937863535.1 uncultured Caulobacteraceae bacterium | reverse complement strand
GCTCCAGAGCGTCGGCGCCGACGACGACGAGCCGGCCGGCCGCCGCGGCGGCAAGCTCTTCCAGTAGGCCGGCGAAGCGGGGATCCCGCTCCCCCACCACCACCTTGGCGGCGCCTTCCTCCAGCAGCGCGCGGGTCAGGCCGCCAGGACCGGGGCCGATCTCCAGCACGGCGGCGCCCTGCAGCGTGCCCGCAAGACGCGCGATCTTGCGGGTGACGTTCAGGTCGAGCAGGAAGTGCTGGCCGAACCGCTTGTCCGCCTGGAGGCCATGCTCCGCGAGGCCTTCCCGCAGCGGCGGCAGGTCCGCCAGGCTCACGTCGGCCCCGGCATGGACGTCAGGCCGCCGCGGCGCCCGCCCGCGCGCGTTGTGCGGCGATGTGGGAGGCGGCGCGAAGGGCGGCGATCAGGCTGTCGGGCCGCGCCAGGCCCCGCCCGGCGATGTCATAGCCGACGCCGTGGTCAGGCGAGGTGCGAACGATCGGCAGCCCGAGCGTGATGTTGACCCCGCCCCAGAAGTCCAGCGTCTTGACCGGGATCAGCGCCTGGTCGTGGTAGAGGCAGATCACCGCATCGTAGCGGGCCCGCGCCTCGTTGTGGAAGAGCGTGTCGGCGGCCGAGGCGTCGGTGCAGGCGATCCCTATCGCCCGAAGGCGCGCGGCGGCTGGATTGATGATCTCGCCCTCCTCCCGCCCGAGCGAGCCGCCTTCGCCCGCGTGCGGGTTCAGCGCGGCCAGCGCCAGGCGCGGATAGGGGATGCCGAAGTCCTGGATCAGGGCGGAGGCGGCGACCCGTCCCGTCTCGACGATTTTGTCTATGCTGAGGGTGCGGATCGATTCCGCAAGCGACAGGTGGATGGTCACCAGCACGGTGCGAAGGCTGGGCGTGGCCAGCATCATCACCGGCCCCCGCACGCCGGAGAAGCTGGCCCCCGCCGTCAGTTCAGCGAGAAATTCCGTGTGGCCGGGGAAGTTGAAGCCCGCCTCGTAGAGGGGCTTCTTGGCGATGGGCGCCGTGACAAGGCCGCAGACCGCGCCCGAGAGACTGAGTCCGGCGCCGGTCTCGATCCAGCGAAGGATGCCCGCGGCGTAGCGTGGCGAGGGCTTGCCGGACACCACCGGATTGAGCAGCGGCAAGTCCAGCACCGGCAGCGCTTCGGCAAAGATTTCCGGCGCCTCGTCCGGCGCCCCCACCCGCCGGACGCCGCTCGCGCCGGACCCTGGGGAGGCTGCCACCAGGGCGTCGTAGTCGCCTACCACCACGAAGCTCGGTCCCGTGCGCCGGAGCGCCGTCCAGGCCTTGACGATGATCTCAGGTCCTATCCCCGCCGGGTCGCCAAGGCTGAGCGCCAGGGGGCGCGGCTTGGCGGGGCTTAGATTCATCGCGTCTCGATTTCGGCCGAGTTCCTGAGGTCACGAAGGTAACGGCGCGCAAACATGGACAGTTGCTCGCCGCGGATCTTGTCTGTGATGTCTGTGCGGGTCACCCCGGAGACGCCGGTGGCGTGGCGGGCGCAGACGGTGATCAGGTGCAAGCCGACCTCGGTACGGATCGGCTGGCTGACCTCGTTCACCTTCAGCTTCTCGACCGAGTCGCGGAAGGCGGGCCGCAGGTCCTTCAGCTCCGTCTCGCCGAGGTCAGCGGTCAGGACGCCCGGGGTCTTGGCCGTCTGATCCTCGATCGTGTCACAGCCGGTGATGTGGCGGCGCAGCCGGCTGAGCTTGGCCTGGGCCAGCGCCACCTCGGTCGCCGGCGCGTCGGGACTCAGGCTGACCGCGACCTGCTTCAGCGCCACCACCTGGTCACCGGAGCCCGCCTTCTTCTGGCGCAGCAGGACGATGTAGACGCCGTTGGGCGTGACGATGGGCTGGGAAAGGTCGCCCGGCCGCATCTGTTCCACCGCCGTGCGAATCTCGGGCTTCAGGTCGGTGTCGACCACCCAGCCGGCGTCGCCGCCGTTGGCCGCGGTGGGTAGGGCGGAGAACTGGCGGGCGACCGATCCGAAGGGCGCGCCCGCCTGCATCTGGAGCACCAGCTGATGGGCCCCGTCCTGCGCCGCCTGCTGACCGCCTACATGGGAGGCGTCCAGGAAGATTTCGCTCAGATCGTACTGGGGCTTCAGCGAGGCGGCGTTGGCCTGGTCCATGGCGCTGCGCACCTGGGTGTCGCCGATCACCACAGCATCGCGGAAGCGGGCGCTGATATAATGGTTCCAGCTCATCTGGGCCGCGATCTGCTGGCGAAGGGTGCGCGCGTCCACCCCGTCGCTCTTCAGAGTCTTCAGCAGCTCGTCGCGGGAAATGCCTGATTGCTTTGCCATATCCCCGATGGTCGAATCCACTTCGTCATCGGCCGGCTCGAGCTTCAGGTCCTTCTGCTTCTCCTCGATGACCTTCACCTCCTGCATCTCCAACCGCTCGTCCACCAGACCCCGCAGGGCCTCGCGCTCGATCTGGGGCAGGTTGTCTTCGCTGGGCTGGACGCCGCTGGTGACCACCAGCAGGCGCATGCGCTGGCGCAGGTCGTAGGAGGAGATCGGGTCGTCGTTGACCAGAGCCGCCACGCTCTCGCTCAGATGCGGCTTCTCGGCAGGCTTGGGAGCGACCACATCGACGGAAGGCGGCGCCATGCCGAGGTTGATACCCTGGGCGGACGCCGGCCCGAAGGCGCAGAGGACGGTCGCCAGCCCAAAGAGGCTCGGCGCAAGCTGGCGGTGGACAGGAAGGTTACGCAAGACACTCATCGGGCCATTCCTCAGGACTTGCTCTTATCACCTCGATCCGCGGCTACTTGTGGGCGCCAGCGGGGCGGCGCCCCCAAGGGTGGACAGGCTGATCCGGAAGGTGATGCTGTTCGAATTGCCGATCACGTTCCCGTAGGTCTCGTCGTGGGTGTAGAGCACATCAACGCGAACACACTCGTTGTCGTATATCAAACCCACCTGGGCGATGGGGAACAGGTTCTGCTGCAGATCCCGTGACACATTGGCGCTTACGCCCCAATGACGGGTGAAGAAGAAGAACCCACCGACCTGGAGGTCCTCGGTGCGGCCGATGACGGTGTCGCCGATGGCCTGGCCGGACGTGAGCACCTGGCCGGGCGCGATCTCCTGAAGCCCGTTTTCGTTCAGGTCGTAGCGCACCGATGCGGAGAAGGTCGAGCTGCCGTAGGTCACGCCAGCCTCCTCACGCCGGAGCGCGAAGCTATCCCTGTCCAGACGAGACCGGGTGAACAGCGACAACCCCGGGATCGGTTGGGTTGTCGCCGCGACGACCCAGTCCGATTCGGTGCCCTGCAGGCCGGACAGGGCGGTGAACTGAGGGTCTTCCTGGGCGCGGAAGGTGCGTCCGACCAGCAGGCTCGCGTTTTGGCCGGAGCCCCAGTCGATGGTGCTGCGACCACCCACATTCAGTCTCTGGCCGCCTTCGAGCAGGTCGAAGCCCGAGAAGCGGTCGATGGAGAAGAGGTTGGTCTCGTCGTACTCGAACGAGGCGCTGTCCTCGTTGGGGATGTTGGGGTTGACCCGATAGACCGGCGACAGCGCCAGCTGGGCCAGCGGCTCCAGCACGATGCTGGCCGATCCGATGGGCTTGATGAAGGGCCAGCTCACATTGGCGCCGGCCGTTCCCGAGATCTGACCCACGGTGCTCTTGCCGGGGGTCTCGATCAGGCCGCCGCTGGCGCCCGTGGCGATCGTCGCGACTCCGCTGACCGTCGAGCCCGAGGCCCCCCTGATCACCATGGCGTTGTCGATCGAATAGCCATCGACCCGGCCGACGACGAAGGGATCGATGCGGATGCCGTTGTCGAGGGTGAAGCTGCTCCGCCAGTCGCCGCCGAAGCTCGCCCGGCGAGAGTCGGTATAGCTCAGGCCCGAGATCTGCGCGATGTTGCCAGCGTTGGCGATGCCGGCGAGGGTGTTGGACGTCTGCAACTGGGGCCCTTGCACCAGGACGCCTGCAGGGTCGAATACGGAGATCACCCGGTCGCTGCGGGTCAGGGAGACGGCGCTGGCCGTGAACCTCAGTTGGCCGCCGAGGAACTCGTTCGGCGGGTTGAAGCGCGCCTCGATGAGCGGGCCCACGATGGGGAAGGACCTGCTGCTTTCGAAGATGCCTTCCGGCAGGGTGATCGTCGTGTTGTTGGGTCCGGGCTCGGTCTGGTTGCCGTAGGCGCGCAGGCTCTGGAAGTCCAAGGCGGCGAGCGAGACGTAGGACGTATCGTCGGCGCGTACCGTGTAGAGCTGGCTGATCAGGCGGTCGGTATCGGCGGGGAAGGGGCCCCGGTCGGTGTAGACGTTGGTGATGCCATAGCGCTGGAACAGCGTCGGATCGGTGGTGCGCTCGGCGCCGAAACCCCAGACCCAGTTCTTGTCCGGCGTGACGTCGAACAGGCCCCGCGCCAGGATGTAGCTGCGCGAGGTGTCGTTGTCGAAGGTCTGCTGATTATTGAACTCCTTGGAGTAGGTGTAGCCCGCGCGGATGTCTATCATCCCTGAATAGAAGCGCTCGGTGTAGCGGACGTTCAGGAACGGATTGACCCGGGTGTTGAATTGCGGGGAGACGACGAAGTCCGTGGAAGGGTTTATCGCGAACAGGTAGGGCTGCTGGTAGGAGAAGCCTCGCCGCCGTGAATACTCGATCTTAGGCGCTAGCAAGCCGGAGCGGCGCGGCGTCGTAGGATCGGGATGCCAGAACACCGGGGCGTAGAAGATCGGTATGCCCAGCACGCGGATCACTGCGTTGCGGTAGTAGATCACGCCGTGCTGGCGGTCTTCGATGATCCGGGTGGCGCTGATCGACCAGGTGGGCGCGGTGGGCCGGCCGTCCAGCGCGCAGATGTTGCAGGCGGTATAGACCGCGTTGTTGAGCTGGTTGACCGTCTCGTTACGGCGAACGGCCGCCCCGGCCGTCAGGGTGGTGTTGCCCACCTGGCGGGTGGCGAAGCCCAGGGCGACGGCGGCGCGGAACTGGTCGTCCAGGGTGACATCGTCGCCATAGATGGTGGACCCGTCCGGATTGACCAGCACCGCATGGCCAACCGCGTGCGCCGCGCCCGTGACGGTGTTGTAGACCAGGCTGTCGGCCCGCAGCGTCTTGCCCTGGTATCGCGCCTGGACGTGGCCCGTGGCGGTGACGAGGTTCTTCGGCTGGTCCTGGGCGACGCTGTCGGCCTCCAGCAGCAGGTCGCGCGGCCCCAGGCCATCGTCGGCCAGGGGGGGCGGGGCGGCGCGGTTGCGGACGTTGCCCTGCAGCTGGGCGTTCGCGGCGCCGTGGCAGGCGAGGGCGGCGACGCCGGCCAGCAGCAAGGCCTTGCAGGAGGTCTGCGCCCACCCTCCGAGGGGTGCAAAACCCTCTGAGCTCGGGCCGCGCAGGGCGCCTTGGCGCATGACGTATAACACCCCCAGCGGCTGGCCCCCAAGACCGACGACCCTTGGGCCGACGACCGTCGGCCGGGGACCCTTGGCCGAGGCCCCTTGGGCCGACGGCGAAGCTTCCTCCGATGGGCCGCCGCCTGCGTCAACCGTCTTCAGTGTAACAAAGCAGGGTGAAGCCTCCGAGCAACGCTATCAGCGGCGGCCCCCAGGCCGCCAGGGCTGGGGGGATCACCTCCGCCTTGCCAAGAGCGCCGCAGAACTGATTGAAAAAGAACAGGATGAAGCCGAGCGCGACCCCTGAACCAGCGAACCCCGCCAGTCCGCCCAGCCTCAGCAGACGGAGCGAAAAGGCCGCGGCCAGCACCGACATGCCGGCGAACATGACGGGCGTGGCCAGCAAGGTATCGAACTGCATGCGGTAGAGGGTGGCGGAGAAGCCCTCCCGTTCGGTGCGTCCGATGATGAAGGGCAGGCTCCAGAAGGGGGCGTCCTGGGCCGAGGCGAAGTGCTGAAGGGCCGTCCGTTCGTCCAGGGTGGAGGCGATGGTGATCGCCGGGATGTTCAGCGCCTGGCCGCCGGGCCCCGCCTCCTTGACACCGGTCAGCAGCCACTGGCGATCGTGCAGCTCGGCCGTCGAGGCTTCGATCCGGCGGGAGAAGTGGGAGGAGCCGTTCGGATCCAGGCGGTAGACGAACAGGGTGACGTCTTGGAGGTTGACCCCTTCTCCGGCCTGGGAATTGGCCCGGATGATGATCTGGGTGTGGCGGTCGCCCTGACGCAGCCAGAGCGCCTTGTCGGTCACCTGGCCTGGAACGCTGGTCAGCGAAGCGTCCAATCGAGCGAAAGCGGCGTCGGTGAGCGAGGCCAGCGGATTGAGCACCAGGATGGTGAAGACGCCGATCACCACGGCTGCGCCCGCCGCCGGGAAGATGAAGCGCCACGCCGAAACGCCCGCCGCCCGCAACGCCACGAGTTCGCTGCGTCGATTAAGGTTCACGTAGGCGGCCAGCACGCCGAACAGGAAGGCGAAAGGCAGCAGCTGGATCAGCTTCGACGGGGCGCCGAGCAGGGTCAGGTTGAAGATGTCCGCAAGTGAGACTTCATGGAAACGATTGGTGCCAACCGTCCGGGAAAGCTCGACAAAGTCGATCAGCGTAACGATGGATGCGAGCACGCCGAGCGCACCGAACACGCCGATCAGGGTGCGGGTCAGCACGTAGATTTCTATGCGCGTCAGGCGCAGGCCCCGCCGCTTCATGCCCGGTCCGCGATCATGGGCGCGGTCTGGGCGCAGGAAGCCGGGCATCCGGGCGCGGAACGCCCGGGAGAGGCGTGCGGAACGGGTGGGTGAGATCGACGACATAAAGATGGGCGCACGCAGGGCCAGCTTGGCGGTCAGCCTCTACACGCGCCGCTGCGTTCCGCCAAATGCTGCGGCGGCCCTCGCGGGCGCATGTCTTTTGGCCTAAGCCGCACCTGGGTGCGCCGAGAGGAAAAGCCATGCAGATCGACTTCACGACCGAACGCGGCGCCTTGGACGTGCACACGGCCGTAGCCTTCATCGTGTTTGAAGACGACCTTCAGGCGGGCATGAAGGGCGCCGACGCGGTCAGCGGCGGGGCGGCCAGCCGAGCTTTGGGCTCAAGTCGGTTCAAAGGCGGCAAGAGGCAGACCCTGGATTTGCAGGGCGTCGGCGAGGCCGGGCGCCTCCTGCTGGCGGGCGCGGGGCCGAAGGACGGCGCCTCGCCGACCGATATCGAACAGGCTGCGGCTTCCGCTTACGGCGTGCTCAAGGCGAGTGGCGTGGCGACCCTGGTGTTCGACCTCTCGGTGCTCAGCCCGGAACAGGCGGCCGCAGCAGCCTTTGGCGTACAGCTTGGGTCCTATCGCTTCGACCGCTACCGTACGACGGAGAAGGCGGAGCAGAAGCCTTCGATCACCTCGATCCGGATAGCCACGCCGCAGGCGGACCAGGCGCGCGCCGCTTTCGCGCCGCTGGCCGCTTTGGCCGAGGGTGTCCGGTTCACCCAGGACCTCGTTTCCGAGCCCGCCAACGTCCTCTATCCGGAAGAGTTCGCACGCCGTGTGAAGAGCCTGGAGTCCATGGGCCTGCAGGTGGAGGTGCTGGGCGAGGCGGACATGGCCAGGCTGGGCATGGGCAGCCTGCTCTGCGTGGGCCTGGGCAGCCGGCGCGAGAGCCAGCTTGCCGTTATCCAGTGGAAGGGTGCGCAGGACCCGGACGCCCAGCCCATCGCCTTCGTCGGCAAGGGCGTCTGCTTCGACACCGGCGGCATCTCCATCAAGGGCGCCGACGGCATGGAGGACATGAAGTGGGATATGGGCGGCGCGGGCGCGGTAGCCGGCCTCATGCATGCGCTCGCCGGCCGCAAGGCCAAGGTCAACGCCATCGGCATCCTGGGCCTGGTCGAGAACATGCCGGACGGGAACGCCACCCGCCCGGGCGACGTGGTCACCTCGATGTCCGGCCAGACCATCGAGGTGATCAACACCGATGCCGAAGGCCGGCTCGTGCTCGCCGACGCGCTCTGGTACTGCCAGGATCGGTTCAAGCCGAAGTTCATGGTCGATCTGGCCACCCTGACCGGCGCGATCATCGTCTCGCTGGGCCACGACTATGCGGGGCTGTTTTCCAACGACGACGCGCTGTCCGACAGTCTGCTGGCCGCCTCGAAGGTCAGCGGCGAGCTGCTGTGGCGCATGCCGTTGCATGGCGGGTATGACAAGCAGATCGAGAGCATGATCGCCGACGTGAAGAACATCGGCGGCCGGCCTGCGGGCTCGATCACCGCGGCCCTGTTCCTGCAGAAGTTCGTCAACGGGCTGCCGTGGGCGCACCTGGATATCGCATCGGTGGCCTGGAAGAAGCCGTCGTCCAACCCCACCATCCCCGATGGCGCGAGCGGGTTCGGCGTGCGGCTGCTGAACCAGCTGGTCGCCGACCGCTACGAGGACTGAGGCGCCGGGCCGTGGCCTGCGAGGTCTGGTTCTACCATCTGGAGCGGACGGGCCTGGACCAGGCGCTCCCGGAACTGCTGGAGAAGACGCTCGCCCGGAGGTGGCGGGCGCTGGTGCGCTGCGCCGGCCGCGATCGGCTCGAGCACCTGGAAGGCTGGCTGTGGAGCTATCGCGACGACAGCTTCCTGCCGCATGGGACCGCTGACGCCCCGGAGGCGGCGCGCCAGCCTGTGCTGCTCACCACCTCCGACGACAACCTCAACGCGGCCCAGGCCGTATTCCTGCTCGACGGAGCGGACGCGCCCGGGCTGGACGGCTACGAGCGGTGCGTGGTGATGTTCGACGGGCGCGACGCTGCGGCGCTGGCCAGCGCGCGGGAACGCTGGCGCGAGGTGAAGGCGCAGGGCCGGCCCGCCTCGTACTGGCGCCAGTCGGAGGAGGGGGCATGGCGCAAGCAGGCGTGAGACGGCGTCTGGCGCTGGCCGTCATCCCCGTTCTGGCGTTCTGCGGCTGTGCAGACGGCGCGAGCGGCCCGTCAGCCGAAGGGGGCCGAGCGCCACCCTTGCGTATCATACCCGGATCCCTGGAGCTGCCACCCCCGGGGCCGTCCCGGCCGTTCCTGCGGGACACATGCGGAGCGGCGACGCTTGCGGGACTGTTGGGACGGCCGCGCACGCAGATTCCGGTGCCGGTAGACCTCACCCGCCGCCGCGTGGCCTGCACCGCCTGCCCGGTGGCGCCCGATGTGAGACTGGATCGGGTGAACATCCTGTTCGACGCCCAGAGCGGGCTGGTGACCAAGATC
>CALMGB010000183.1:1247-9033 GCA_937863535.1 uncultured Caulobacteraceae bacterium | reverse complement strand
ATGGCTATACTCGCTCCAAGCATTAGGACGTCACGCATCGGCAGCCTCCCCAGGGATCGGCTCGTGTAGCTTGGCGCAGCGGAGCGGAAAACTGAAACTCCGGTAACCTCGCGTCCACCTTCTTCCCAAGCCGCGCGTTCATAGCCTACCTCGCCCGCACGAGACGGGCCGCAAGGAAGCGCCGCCGACCATGATCCCGAAACGCCCATGATCCTGCTTCGTCTGGTCGCGCCGCTGGCGCTCACCCTGGTCGCTGGCGCGATGGTCTATGCGGCGCAGGAGCCGCTGGCCGGCCGCGGCGCGCCCGCCGCCAGCTTTCCCGCCGTCACACGCCCTGTGGCTCCCATCATCAGCCCCACCTGGGGCGACAGCGCCGGGCGCGACGCCGCCCACGAGGTGTCCCAGATCGCCGCCCGCCTGAAGCTGCACGCCGGCATGACGGTGGGGGACCTGGGCGCCGGCAACGGTTACGACAGCCTGCGGCTAGCCGGCCTGGTCGGCCCCTCCGGCCACGTGATCGCCGAGGACGTGGACCCCACGGCGCTGCAGGCCCTGTCCGCCCAGGCGAGCCAGCGCAGGCTGACCAACGTGACCATCGCGCTGGGCGAGGCGCAGGATCCGCGCCTGCCGCCCCGCTCCCTGGACGCCGCGATCCTGGTGCACATGTACCATGAGATCGCCCACCCCTACGCCTTCCTCTACAACCTCGCCGGCGCGCTCCGCCCTGACGCGCGAGTGGGGGTGGAGGAGCTGGATCGCCCGACCGAGGCGCACGGCACCCCGCCGGCCCTGCTCCGCTGCGAGTTCGAGGCGGTGGGCTATCGACCGGAGAGCTTCGCGCCGCTGAAGGGGGGCCTGGGTTACTTCGCCGTTTTCGCCGCGCCCCGGTCTCCGCCGGCCCCGCAACGTATCCGCGCCTGCCGCGCTTAAGCGCGAGTAGCCGCCGCCGGGTTTGAGATGAACAGCCTTGTCGATCCGTCTCCAGAGGCGGAGCCGCGCTTTAGCCTGCACGACTTCGCCCCCGTCCAGGAAAGCTTTGAGGACGCCCTCGTCCAAGGCCTGGCGGCGCCGCAGAAGGCCATTCCGGCGCGGTTCCTCTATGACGAGGCCGGCTCCAGGCTGTTCGACCGCATCTGCGAGCTGCCGGAATACTACGCCACCCGCACCGAACTGAAGATCCTCACCGATCAGGCCGCTGAGATCGCCGCAGCCATCGGTCCGGACATCGCGCTGCTGGAGTTCGGCGCCGGCTCCAGCCAGAAGGCGCGCCTGCTGCTCGACGCCCTGGATCGCCCCGCCGCCTACGAGCCCATCGACGTCTCGCGTGAGCATCTGGTCCAGTTGGCCGAGGAGATCGCCGACGGCTATCCGGGCTTGGCGGTCCGCGCCATCTGCGCCGACTATACCCAGCCGCTCGAACTTCCGGACAGCGAGACCCGGCGCCGGCGCGCCGGCTTCTTCCCGGGCTCCACCATCGGCAACCTGACCGAGACCGACGCCCGCGCCTTCCTGAGCGGCTGGGCCGGCCAGCTCGGACGCGACGGGCTGATGGTGGTGGGCGTGGCGCTCCGAGCGCCCCAGGCGATCGTGCTGCCGGCCTATGACGACGCCCAGGGGGTCACCGCCCGCTTCACCGCCAACGTCCTGGTGCGGGCGAACCGTGAGCTTGGGGCCGACTTCGACGTCGCCGCCTTCCGCCACACGCCGGACTACGACGAGGCGACCGGCAAGATGACCATCCACCTGACCAGCCTCGAAGCGCAGACCGTCCACGTCGCCGGCCGCAGCTTCACCTTCGCCGAGCGCGAACGGCTGCACGTGGAGGACTCCAACAAGTACGCCGTGGGGGACTTCCAGGCTTTGGCCCGTTCCGCCGGCTACGTGGCGGAGACGGTGTGGGTGGACCCGCGCGAGCTGTTCAGCGTCCATGTGCTGCGGGTGGCGTAAGCGCCGCAACTTCACGTTCAGCGATTTGCTGCTATACTCTCCGGAGGAACTGGAGCGGGTCTGGCGACCCCTCCAGCCTTAGGTTCTGATCGAGACTTCCACTCTCAACCAGAGCACCCAGCGAAGGTGGAGCTTGAAGCTAAGCTTCATGGCTCTCCTGCCTCAAGAAGCACGCCGGCCTGTCCGGCGGATGTTTTCGCCTGAGCACCCCAGGGTTGAGGCCGGCTACAGTCCCGCGCCCTCCTCCAGCCCGCACATCAGGTTCAGGTTCTGCACCGCGGCGCCCGAGGCGCCCTTGCCGAGGTTGTCCAGCAAGGCGGCGAGTCTCGCCTGGCCGCGCCCGGGATCGCCGAACACGAACAGCTTCAGCCGGTTGGTCCCGTTCAGGCCCTCGGGGTCCAGTCCCTTCATCGCCCTCGCCTCGTCCGCGCCTGCGACGTCCACGAACCGCTCGTCGGCGTAGGTCTCCGCCAGCACCGCATGCACGTCCTTGAGCGTCGGCGTCCCCGGCAGCGCCCAGAGCGGCAGCGGCAGCTCGACGATCATGCCCTGGGCGTAACGGCCGACCGCCGGGGCGAAGATCGGCGAATGCGACAGGCCGGCGTGGACCTGCATCTCCATCACATGCTTGTGGCCGAGGTTCAGGGCGTAGGCGCGGTAGGCGTCGTGGGTGAAACCCGGCGCGCCGGCCTGCTCGAACTCGGCGATCATCGCCCGGCCCCCGCCGCTGTAGCCGGACACCGCGTTCACGCTCACCGGCCAGTCGACCGGCAGCAGACGGCTGCGCACCAGGGGGGCGGCGAGCGCCAGGAAGCCGGTGGGATAGCAGCCAGGATTGGACACCCGCGTCGCCCCCGCCACCGCCGCGCGCTGGCCCGGCGCGAGTTCCGGGAAGCCGTAGATCCAGCCGGCGGAGGTGCGGTGGGCGGTGGAGGCGTCGATCACCTTCACCGCCGGATTGTCGATCAGGGCCACGGCCTCCCGCGCCGCGTCGTCGGGCAGGCACAGGATCACCGCATCCACACCGTTCAGCAGCTCGGCACGGGCGGCCGCGTCCTTGCGGCGCGCGGGGTCGACGGACAGCAGCTCGATGTCCGCCCGGCCGGCCAGCCGCTCGCGAATCTGCAGGCCCGTGGTGCCCGCCTCGCCGTCGATGAAGACCTTGATGCCCATCCGTCTCCACTCCGAGGGACAAACGAAAACGGGCGCCCCGGTTTCCCGGAGCGCCCGTCCAATCCGCAGCGAAAGCTTGGGCTTAGCGCTTGGAGAACTGGAAGGAGCGGCGGGCCTTGGCCTTGCCGTACTTCTTGCGCTCAACCACGCGGCTGTCGCGGGTGAGGAAGCCGTGCGGCTTCAGCACGGCGCGCAGGCCCGGCTCATAGTAGGTCAGGGCCTTGGAGATGGCGTGGCGCACGGCGCCGGCCTGGCCGGAGAGGCCCGAGCCCTCGACGGTGGCGACCACGTCGAACTGGGTGGCGCGGTCGGCGATCTGCAGCGGCTGGGCGATCATCATGCGCAACACGGGCCGGGCGAAATAGACCTCCTGGTCGCGGTCGTTGATGGTGATCTTGCCGGAACCCGGCTTGATCCACACCCGGGCGACGGCGTTCTTGCGCTTGCCGGTGGCGTAGGCGCGACCCTGGGCGTCGATCTTGGGCTCGTAGACGATCTGGGCTTCGGGCGGGTTGGTGGACAACCCGGCGAGGGCCTCGAAGCCCCGAGCTTGGGTATCTTGGGGGGCGTCGGCTTGGACGTCGGACATGGCTTCAGGCGCTCCGCACGTTCTTGGCGTTCAGCTCGGCGAACGCGATGGGCTCAGGCGATTGCGCCGTGTGCGGATGCTCGGCGTCGGCGTAGATCTTCAAGTGGGTCATCTGCTTGCGGGCCAGCGAGCTTTCCTTGGGCAGCATGCGCTCGACGGCCTTTTCCAGGATGCGCTCGGGGAACTTGCCGCCGAGGATCTTGTCCGCAGTGCGCTCCTTGATGCCGCCGGGATAGCCGGTGTGCCAGTAGTAGGTCTTCTGCTGCAGCTTGCGGCCGGTGAAGCGCACCTTGTCGGCGTTGATCACCACCACATGGTCGCCGCAGTCGACGTGCGGCGTGTAGTCCGGGCGGTGCTTGCCGCGAAGGCGCATGGCGATGAAGGAGGCGAGGCGACCGACGACCGCATTTTCAGCGTCGACGACGATCCACTTCTTCTCCACGTCCGCCGGTTTCAGAGAAACCGTGGTCTTTTGCATGGGAAGGGTCCGTGAGCGCGTGCGGCCGCGCAGAGGGCGCAGCCGTTGGGAGGTGGTGCGATAGGGAAAGGCGGCTGCGGCGTCAACCCGAAATGTGGCGCACCCTTTCACATCATTGTTCTATCGAAACTTTTTACATAGGGGTATCAGAATACCGGCGGGCCGAAGGTTATTGTTCAGCCCTCCGGCTCCGCCATCAGGTCGGGCGCCGGGAAGTCCAAGGCGTCCTCCACGTCCTCGAACGCGGTCTCGGAGACCACCTTGCCCGCCACGCTGATCCCCGCCCGCTGCACGCTGGCGGGATCGCCGCTCACCAGCGGGTGCCAGTCGGCCAGGTCGCGGCCCTCGTGCAGCCGGCGGTAGGCGCAGGAACGCGGCATCCAGGTCAGCTCGTCGATCTTGCCAGGCGTCAGCTTGATGCAGTCGGGCACGTAGCGCCGTCGCCTCGGATAGTTGGTGCAGGCGCAGGTGTTCACGTCCAGCAGGCGGCAGGCCACGCGGGTGGGCAGGACCTCGCCGGTATCCTCGTCCTCGAAGCGGATCAGGCAGCAGCGGCCGCAGCCGTCGCACAGGCTCTCCCACTCCTCACGCGACATCTGCTCCAGGGTCTTGGCCCGCCAGAAGGGCTGGTCCGTCACGACGCCTCCTGCGTGCACCTTGACGTCCATGTAGGGGTTTGGCGCTAGGATCGCCCGCGTGACCTCGCCGCCCCCGATCCGCGTAGACCTGCAGCACCCGGCGCGCCGCTCCCTCGGACGCGGTGCGCGAGCGTTGCTGGCGGCCCTGGTCGGCCTGCTGCTGCTGGCCGGCGTCTGCGGGCTGTGGGCCTGGAAGCTGGCCTTCGCCGACCTGCCGACCATCCCGGACAAGGCGCAGCTGTGGTCGCTGAACCGGCCGCCGGGCGTGACCTTCCTGGACCGGGAGGGCAACCTGCTGGCCGTCCGCGGCCCCCGCCACGGCCAGGCGCTGCCGCTCAGCGCCATGCCCGCCTTTCTCCCCAACGCCTTCCTGGCGGCGGAGGACCGGCGCTTCTACAGCCACCACGGACTGGACCTGACCGGGATCGGACGGGCGATGCGGGCCAACCTCGACGCCCATCACGTGGTGCAGGGCGGCTCGACCATCACCCAGCAGGTGGTGCGCAACATCTTTCTCAGCCCCGACCAGACCCTGAAGCGCAAGGTGCAGGAGGCGATCCTGGCCTGGAGCCTGGAGCGCCGGCTGTCGAAGACCGACATCCTGGAGCTCTACCTCAACCGCATCTACTTCGGCGACGGCGCCTATGGGGTGGAGGCGGCGGCCCAGACCTATTTCGGCAAGTCGGCGTCGAAGCTCGACCTGTCGGAGGCCGCCCTGCTGGCGGCCCTGCCCAAGGCGCCCTCCCGGCTCGATCCGGAGGGCGACCTGGACGACGCCATCGACCGCTCCAAGGTGATCCTGGGCGAGATGCAGGCGGACGGCTGGATCACCGCCGCGCAGGAGGCCTCGGCGATAGCCCACCCGCCGGTGCTGGCGCCCGAGAAGCCCGTGGACGGCGACTTCGGCTATGTGCTCGACCTCGCCGCCTCCCGCGCCCGCGACTTGGCGCAGAACCGCGCCCCGGACCTGGTGGTTCGGCTCACGGTGGACCCGCACCTGCAGGCGGTGGCCTCGCAAGTGGTGCGCGATGGTGTCGCCGAAGGCCGAAGGCTTGGCGCCAACCAGGCGGCCCTGGTGGCGCTCGCGCCGGACGGCGCCATCCGGGCGCTGGTGGGCGGCCGGGACCACCGGGCCAGCGCCTACGACCGGGCCACCCAGGCGATGCGCCAGCCGGGCTCGGCCTTCAAGCCCTTCGTCTACGCCGCGGCGCTGGAGGCGGGGGTGAAGCCGGACGACATGCGCACCGACTCGCCCGTGCGCTTCGGCGGCTGGTCCCCGGCCAACTACGGCGGCCGCTTCTCAGGCCCGGTGACCGTGGCCGACGCGTTGGCCCGCTCCATCAACACCGTGGCGGTGCGGCTGGCGCACCAGGTGGGCGCGCCCAAGGTGGCGGAGCTGGCCCAGCGCTTCGGCCTGAGCATGATTCCCGCCAAGCCCGACCTGTCGGTGGCGCTGGGCGCCTATGAGGTAGACCTGCTGGACCTGACCTCCGCCTACCAGGTGTTCCAGCAAGACGGCCACAGGGTGGAGCCCTATCTGATCACCGTGATCACTAACGCCCACGGCGACGTGCTCTACCAGCATCCCGACAGCCCCCGCGTGGCGGTATTCGACACCCAGAAGAACCGACTGATGGTGCGCATGATGGAGGGCGTGATCGCCCACGGCACCGGCAAGAAGGCGGCGCTCGATCGTCCGGCCGCCGGCAAGACCGGCACCAGCCAGAACTGGCGCGACGCCTGGTTCGTCGGCTTCACCCCCGATTGGATCGCCGGCGTCTGGGTGGGCGACGACCGATCCCGCCCCATGGCCAAGGTGGCGGGCGGCGAGCTGCCGAGCGAAATGTGGCGGCGCTTCATGGTCGCCGCCCACCAGGGCCTGCCGGTCAGCGACTTCCCCGCGCCCGAAGTCACGCCCCCCTCGCCCATGGAAGCGCAGGCCGCCCCTGCCGCCCACATCGACGAGGCCGACGAACCGGATGCGCCGCCCCCCCGCTCGGGACGCGAGGCGGCGGAGGACGGCCCCGAGAACCGCCAGCCGGCGGACTCCCGTCGCGCCTTCTACTCCGGCCTGGCGGACGACTTCGGCCAGGCCGCGGGCGCGGATGAACCGCGACGGGACGCAGACGACGGCGAACAGGTTCCTCAGCCGCCTCCCTTCTAGGCGGAGCCGCGGTCTCGTCCCGGCGTTTCTTGCTTGACCGGGAGGACGTGCATGGACGATCTGGACCTGAGCTGGATGTCGCCCGACGTCCGCCGCGCCTTTGACGAAGGCATTCGCCTGTACGCCGAGGCGGTGCGGGATGGCGCGGTGCTGCACATGCAGGACGGCGCGGAGGCCATGCAACGCGCGTCCCAGCTGCACCTTCGCAACGCGGCGCCGCAGGCGGAGGCGGCTGCCGACCCGTCGATCTGACTCAGCTCCGCACCGCTACAGCAGGGCCATAATGGTTGCGGCGCGGGCCGACCACGTCAGCCGTTCCTCGTAGGCTACGCGCCCGCGGGCCGCGAGCGCCGCCGTTCGGGCGGGATCGGCCAGCAGGCTCTCCAGAGCCCGGCGCCAACTCTCGACATCTTCGGGGGGAGGCAGCAGCGCCGTCACGCCGTCTTGCACGAGCTCCTCCACCGCGGGGAAGCGCGACGCGATGATCGCCTTCTCGGCGGAGAGGTATTCGATGATCTTCATCGGCGACATCCAGGCCACCGTGTTCACCGGATGGCCCGCGATCTCGATGTTGCGGCCGTAAGGCGCCAGCCCGATCCGGAAGCGCGCCATCGCGGCCGGAACCTCGGCCGCCGTGACCCGTCCCGGCAGGGTGACGTTGGCGAGCCGGCCGGCCCGCGCCTCCACCTCCGCGCTCGCCGGGCCCCCGACCAGCAGGAAGCGTGCGCCGGGCAGATGTTCGGCCAGGCTGAGGACCAGGTCCACCCCCCGTCCCTGGTAGAAGCTTCCGCCGAAAC
>CALMGB010000183.1:0-1237 GCA_937863535.1 uncultured Caulobacteraceae bacterium | reverse complement strand
CAGCCTGCGCCAGCACCCTGAAGTCGGCGGCTCCGGACGGCGCGGTGACGAAGGGGCCGGCGAAGCGGGGGAGTTCCGCCCGCAGTTCGGCTTGAAGCGCGTCGCTGATGACGATGACGCCCGCCAGCCGGCGGTGCAGCCGGTTCAGCACGCCCCTCGCCGCCGCGCCTCGACGTAGGACGCCCATGGGATAGTGCATCTCCAGCAGCACCCGGCGCCCGGCCAGGGCGGCGTAGGCGGCGATCTGGGGAATGCGGGTGAACACGGTGGCGCCCGGCGCGCCCTGGAGGGCGGCCTGCAAGAGCACGGGATAGCTCAGCATCCCTTCGCGGACCGGAAGCCGGCGAAGGTCGAAGCGGCGCTCCACCCCGTAGAAGGCGAAAGGGTCGACGTCCGCATCGCCTCCATGGCTGACGAGACGGACGGCGCAGCCGGCCTGGGCCAGCGCCGCGCACATCTGCATCACCGCGCCCGTGTTGGCCTCCGGCGAGGGGAACGGGCGATTGTGGACGTAGACGACGTCGGGCCGGCTCAACTCACCTCTGCTCCCTGCAGCCTGACACCGTCATCTGCTCGACGGGCCTCTCGTTCGACGTCGCCGGGGCATGGGCCTCTCCCTAGCCGTCGACCGTCTGGAGGCCCAATGCGCCGCCTTGGCCCATATGCGCAGCCAAGGCCGTCTTCAGCTGGGCCACCAGGAGCAGCCGCAACCGTTCCGGTCGGACGATCTCCACGGCGTCGCCCCAGGTGAACAGGTGCCAGGCGAGTTCACGCATCCCGCTCGCACGAAAACTGACCTGCACAGAACCGTCCGGCTGCTCCTGCAAGCTCTGGCCCACCTGAAAGCGCCATTTGCGCGCCGAATCGGCGGCCTTCGCCGAAAGGCGCAGCACGACATCCTCCGTGTCGTCCTGGTAGATGCCGAAGCTCTGGTCGGCATAGGCCTGCAGCGAGAAGCCTTCGGGCCTGGCCGCCGCCCGGCCGAGGGCCTCGACATCGGCGATCCGGTCGAGCCGCCAGTTCCGCGGCGGCGCGTCCTCACCCTCTGCGGCCACCAGGTAGTTGCTGCGCGCGAAGAGCAGGCCGTAGGGAATCACCTCCCGCGCCCGGCCGGGCGCCGCCCCCCCCCCATAGCGGAACCGCAGGGCGACGCCGGCGTTCAGCGCCTCGCGGATGACGCCGCGCACGGTCTCGTCCTCGAATGGGCGGGGACCGGCCTGCACCGCGATGGCTTCGG
>CALMGB010000182.1 GCA_937863535.1 uncultured Caulobacteraceae bacterium | reverse complement strand
ACGGCCACCTTTACGCGCTCAGAAATCTCGTCGAACGATGCTTCTCAAAACTCAAGCACAGCCGCCGACTGGCCACCCGATACGACAAGACCGCCGACAGCTACCTCGGCTTCATCCTCGTCGCGTCAACCCGCCTGTGGATCAGGCACTTCGTCAACAGTACCTAGGTGAAGTGGATCGCTCAGCTGGGCCTTTGTTTGAATGACGCGCCACTGAGCGATTTTCGTAGACGTCTTCATCCTTGCCCCTCGCCCCTTGGCCCGATCGCCCTTCCGTTTCTCAGACGTCCAAGCTGAGAGAAGGCCCTCGCGTATGGCGTGGGCCTGAACACCACTCTCAAGGCTTTGATCATGCTTGCGAGCGGAACGAAGCTTTATGCAGCGGCCTCGACGTCACAACCGGGCTGGAACCGAGCGGGATCGCGGCTACCCTGCAGACGCTGTCGACGACTTCATCGGCTTTAGCTCTTTACGCCTTCAGCTGATCATCTCGGGCGTGCCGTTCCCAATCGCCAGCCTGCTCGCTCAGCTCGGCGTCAGCCAGGGCGAGACATTCCTCCGCAAACTCGCTTCGGCGATCTAAGCGCGGCGAAGTGCCGCGATCCCGCTTGCCTTGGCTGGGCGGAGTTTCGCGTTCAGCCTTGCCCCGGCCGACCACCGGGCTGGACAAGCCCCCCTCGCCGGCCGGAAAGTACGATCCGTCGACGTACGCGTATTCGACTCGTCTGCGGCTCACTTCCACCCAGGGCGCCAACGCGCTTCGGTCCACGGGGTTCAGGTCAATCAAGTACGGCCCGATGGTCGGCAGCCAAGTGAGTGCAGCCACCACGAAGACCGCAAGGAGTACCAAGTTACCTGTGAGTGCAGCCAGACCACCGACGCCGCCCAAGGCGAAGCCTGTAGCGATCAACGTGCTGCGCTCGAGGAGTCGGAAGGTCGAAAGCTTCACGCTAGCACTCTACGATGATGTCGGAGCCTGCACAGCCAACCGGTAGAAGATGGCGATTGCGGCCATACGAAACATGACGTGGTTGGACCTGTTGAGTTGACACCGCGGATCAGGCCGTGTCTCGCGCCCACGATGTCTCCGCTTCGGAGGGTTAGGCCCGCATGCGGTGCACGCCTGAGAACTCAAGAGGGTTCCGACGTGCCGCGGAACTGACGGCCTACGCGCCTCATGATAACCTGAGGCAACGAGTGGCCGCCATCACCTCACCCATGGACCGCTCCCGTGTCATACCCACCAATCCCGCGTTGGCCAGGCCATCGTGGCGAGCGGACGCGACTACTTCCTAGCGCTCAAGCGCGATGAGCCGAGCCTGCACCAGGCGGTGGCCGCCTACTTCGCCGACACTGCCACCTGCGGCCTCCAGCGCCTGCAGAATAGTTCTTTTCATAGACCAGCTGAGTTCGTCAGCGCCGCGATCAGATGGCGAACCGAGTCGCCTGAAAGGCGAGCACGGGTGCAATGAGGCCAAAGCGCGTCTAATCTGAGGCGCAATCTCTATTCCGGATTGATCAAGGCGCAAGAGAACACCATGAAATTAGCAATGATCGGGCTATCCGCGCTGATCGGTCTGGCGGCCATTGCGCCGGCCCATGCGGCAGTGATGGCTTCAGGCGCAAACGTCTTCGCCGGCGCGACCGCGGTAATCATCACCGGCAACAAGTTTAATTCGAAGGAGAAGGACGCGCAGGCTGAGCTCAAGCCCGGCCACAAGACCGTGAATTCGTCTGCCTCGGTCGTCAACCAAGACGCCAAGGGGGACCGGGCGTTCGATTACGAGGACGTGTTCGCAAACTTTGTCAGCCCGACCGAAGGCACGGTCGACCTGTCAGGAAATTCCACATCTCTGGCCACTACGGCCAACAGGATCGTGGAGGCCTTTAACAGCGGATCGAGCTTCAACTACGACTTTACGCTAACAAGCGCTTATACATTCAACGTCAACTACTTTCTCTCCGAAACGGATAACTTCTACTTTGACAACTACTTCCAGCTAATCCGCACGAGCGGCGGGGGCCCGATCATCTCTCGAAACCCGGTCGACGGCAGCTATACCGATCCGACGATCGGGAGCGATAGCGCGTTTCTAACGCCCGGATCCTACGAGTTCGGCGTGACGTCCAAACTCGGCGACATCAGCGGCGCCCTGGGACCTGGCTACTCCGCAGGCTCCCACATCGACCAATACGACTTCGCCCTGACCTCAGCGGCGCCGGAGCCCTCGGCCTGGATCATGATGTTCGCCGGACTCGGCGGCATCGGCCTGATGCTCCGCCAGGCCAAGCGCAAGATGGGCTTCCGCACCAAGGACGCGTACACGGCCTGAGTCCTACGTAGGAAGAACAGACGACCCAGACATGTCCGGGCCGTCGCTCGAGCGGCGATGCCGTGACAGCACGCTAGAGCGAATTTCGCTCATGTAGCGTCATACCCGGCGGCGGTGAAGTAGTTGGCGCACTCGGCGGCCGCGAAGGCGTCGAGGAGCTTGCCGATGGTGGTCCAGAGGCCTTCGACGGTGCGCTCGGCGGCTTTGCGGAGCAGCGCCTTGAGTTTGGAGAAGACCTTCTCAATAGGGTTGAAGTCAGGGCTGTAGGGCGGGAGGAAGAGGAGCTGGGCTCCTTTGGCTTCGATCATCTCCCGCACGCGGGGCCCTTTGTGGCTGGACAGGCTGTCCATGATCACGACGTCGTCAGCGCGCAGCTCTGGCGCCAGCATCTGCTCGACATAGACCTCGAAGGCGTCGCGGTTGATGGGGCCGTCCAGGACGAACGGAGCGATCAGGCCATCTGAGCGCAGGCCGGCGACAAAGGTTGTGGTCTTCCAGTGGCCATGAGGAACGCCGACGCGCAGGCGCTCTCCGCGCGGCGCCCGTCCATGGCGCCTGGCCATGTTGGTGGAAGCCCAGGTCTCATCGATGAAGACCAGCCGCTCTGGGGCGAGGTCGAGCTGGTCTTCGAACCAGGCTTCTCGCGCCTTCAGGATATCGGGGCGATCTTGCTCCTGAGCGTGGGCGGTCTTTATGGATGGCCCACCCCTCACCACCCGGCGCAGTCTGGTGTCGGATCAGAGGAGAGGACCATGACCAAGACGCTTGTCGCCATGCTGGGGATCGACCTGGGCAAGAATAGCTGCAGCCTGGCGGGGCTGGACGCCAAGGGCGCCGTGGTGCTGCGACGGCGATGACGCGAGAGGGCGTGATTGCGTTTGTCTCCAAGCTGCCGGCCTGCGTGATCGCCATGGAGGCCTGCTGCGGAGCGCACTTCCTGGGTCGGCTCTTCAAGGCGCACGGCCACGAGGTGCGGCTGATGTCGCCGGAGTACGTTCAGCCCTACGTGAAGGCGCAAAAGACCGACGACCGGGACGCGGAGGCGATCGCCGAGGCGGCGACCCGGCCGACCATGCGCTTTGTAACCTTGAAGAGCGAGGCGCAGCTGGACCTGCAGGTGCTGCACCGGGCGCGCCAGCGGCTCGTGTCCGCCCGCACCCGGCTGACCAACCAGCTCCGGGCGGTGTTGCTGGAGCGCGGCGTCATCCTGCCCAAGCGTCGTGCACCCTTGCGGCAGCGGCTCGACGAGCTGATGGGCGGAGGCGAGCTCGGGATCAGCGCGCGGACGCTGCGGCTGCTGGAGGATCTCCGGGACGAGTGGGCGAGCCTGGATCGGCGGGTCAAAGCCTACGACGACGAACTGGCGGCCCTGACCCGCGAGGACGACCAGGCGCGGCGGCTAGCCACCATCCCAGGTATCGGGGTCATCAACGCCACCGCGCTGCTGGCCGCCGTCGGTGATGGCTCCGCCTTCTCCAAGGGGCGAGATCTCGCGGCATGGCTAGGACTGACGCCGCGCCAGCACTCCACTGGTGGCAGGAGCAAGCTGCTCGGGATCAGCAAACGGGGCAACAAGTACATCCGCACGCAGCTGATCCACGGCGCGAGGGCGGCGATGGTGCACTTCGTCAAGACGCCGACCGCAACCGGCGAATGGGTGCGCCGGCTGCTCGCCCGCTCGCATCCCAATGTCGTTGTGGTGGCGCTCGCCGCCAAGCTGGCGCGGATCGCCTGGGCGGTGCTGCGCCAGGGGCGCGACTTTGAATCTCAGGCCTGCATGGCGGCCTGACCAAGAACTGCGGCCGGCTCAACGCCCAAGCCGCTCACGAGGTCTGTGGAGGTGAAGGACAGATGGCGTAACGGTTGATCCCGCATCGCGAGAGCCTGGCCAAAAATGTGGTGCTCGACACCGCGAACTTTATGAGGCCTGCGACGCGCGCGATCCATCTTGGCCAGGGCTATAGCCTTGAGACCGGATACGTTGATGCAGACCAGCACGCCATCCCGAAAGCACCCTTGCAGACGGGGTGGGCCATACGTTTTTTGCGCGTGATCTTGTGACGGCGGAAGTAACGCCACAGCGCCGCCACCCTGACCGAGGCGCCTTGTCCGGCCAGCCGCGCCTTCAGCTCCGTCAAGGTGACGTCAGGAACTTCCGCTAGGGCGGCCTGGATCAAGCCCGCATGCGCCTCTGTCCGATGCGAGAGCCGGTCGCCGCCTGCGGCTTGGGACGCGCGTCGCCGCCCGGGCGGCGCAGCGCCTGCCAGCGGATCGCACTGGACGGGCTTACACCAAATCGCTCCGCCGCCTGGCGACAGGACAACCCAGCATCGACAGCGGCGAGCACGCGGGCGCGAAGATCGTAGGAAAGCGGCTTGGGCATGCGGGCCGGCCTCCCTCGCCAGCCTCAGCCCTGAATCAGATCAGGCCCGCTATGGGAATCTGGAGGGTTCTGTGAGGTCGCAGCCCCACGAGGGAGGCGACGGCGCTGAGCGACCTCATTGAAGCCGGATTGAACAAACCCGCGGGACGGCGGTGCCGAGGTGCGGCAGAGCTCAATGGCGCTCATCACCCGCCGTTCGACACGCTCGAGATGATCGTCGCGGGCACGACGATAGGCATCCCCGTGGCGGCGCAGGACGTCCGCGACCTCTAATCCGGCCGACATTGAGCCGCGCTCAGGCGGGCGGTACCACCTCCATCTTCAGTCGGTCCAACGGGCTCTCGGTTCGACGGATCAGGCCGTTGGAGACCTGGGTGTAGCGCGCGGTCGACGACAGGTTGGCGTGGCCCAGCAGGACCTGGATGATGCGGATGTCGGTCCCGTTCTCCAGGAGATGGGTGGCGAAGCTGTGCCGCAGGGTGTGCACCGTCACCCGCTTGGCCAAGCCTGCGGCCGCGCACGCCGAACGACAGGCGGAATGCAGCACCTGGGGATCGATCGGCTTGCTCTCGTCGCGCCCGGGAAACAACCAGCGCTGCGGGCGTGTCAGCCGCCAGTAGGTGCGCAGGATCCTCAGCAGCTGGGCCGACAGCATGACGTTGCGATCACGGCCGCCCTTGCCATGCTCGACCCGCATGACCATCCGGCTGCTGTCGATGTCGCCCACCTTTAGTTTGGCGGCCTCGGAAGCGCGAAGGCCCGCCGCATAGGCCGTGGTCAGCGCCGTACGCGCCTTTAGGCTTGGAACCGCCTCTAGGAAGCTGACCACCTCGTCGGCGCCCAGCACGACGGGAAGCTTGCGCGGCTCGCGGGCGTAAGGGATCCGCTCCGGCACCTCGGCGCATCCGAGCGTCACACCGTAGAAGAACCGAAGCGCGCAAACGGTCTGGTTCAACGCCGGCCAAGAGATGCCCGTCGAGACCATGTGCACCTGGAAGGCGCGCACATCCTCGATCCCCAGCCGATCAGGAGAGCGACCGAAATGTCTGCTGAACTTGGAGACGGCATGGAGGTAAGACTGCTGCGTCGCCGGCGACAGGTTACGGACGGTCATGTCCTCGATCATGCGACGGCGTAGAGGGCTAAGATCAGCCATCAGGGGCTCTCCTGTCTTGAGGGTTGGGGTTGGGCTTCGACACCCGCAATCCTCTCAGACAGGAGGGCTTCCCCACCGACCTACTTCTCTCCTCCCGCGGCAGCGGGTTCGTTCAATCCCTAGCGACTCTACACGCACGAAAACCGCTCTAGTCACCCAGAACCGTAGTTCGCCGCATTGTATGCTGCGCTTCGATCGTGGAGGAGCGGGCATGGCGAACGTGAGTGGCTGTCCGACGGGCCGCTGGTGCTGGAGCCGGGGGAGTGCGAGTATCTCGAGCGGCAGGTGGACCGACGGCGGGTGGCGCAGTCGATGTCTGAGCGGCGCTGGATCATCCTGCGCTGCGCTGAGGGGCTCCAGAGCAAGGTGGTGGCCACTGAACTCGGTGTGCACGAGCACACGGTGGGCAAATGGCGGCGGCGCTTCTGAAGGATCCTTTGGAGGGCCTGCTGGACGATGCCCGGCCTGGCAGACGGAGGACAATCGACGACGACCAGATCGCCGCGGTCATCGAGCGCACGCTGCGCTCGACGCCTACCGACGCGACACACTGGTCGATCCGCTCGATGACGGGAGCGACCGGCTTCTCTCACACCCACCATCTGGCGCATCTGGACCGCCTTCGGCTTGCAGCCGCACAGCTCGGAAACATTCAAGCTGTCGAGCGACCCGCTTTTCGTCGACAAGGTCCGCGACATAGTCGGGTTCGACCTGTCGCCGCCGGACCGGGCGCTGGTGCTGAGCGTGGACGAAGAAGAGGCAAATCCACGCGCTCGACCGCGAGCAGCCGGTCCTGCCCGGCATAGCTGAGCGGCGCACCCCCAGTTATGTCCTTCACGGCACGACGTCGCTGTTCGCCGCGCTCGATGTCGGCTCTCCTCCAGGCCCCATAGCCGCCGTCGCCTCGCGCCTGTGAACACCTCGATCCGACGAACGCCGCCATCCTTGGAGCCAGCATCATCAGGTAGCATCGTAAGGGACTAGCCGCGCCGCTTGAGGAGGCGCGTACCTTCAGCCCGCAGGCCTACCTCGCCAAGGTGGGGCCGGAGCGACGCTTACTCTTTGAGGGAGAGCGCCTACGCGGCGCCGGGCCGGGGCGGCTTCCAGGGCCGTGGGGCTCCTTCGGCCGCCGCTCCGCATTCGCAGCCCACGAGCGGTTGGAACGCGGTTAATCCTTCTTAACTCTCCTCCGTTAGGTTGTCCGCGCGCGCAGGACGCGCTGACCTAAGGCCCTGATCATGCGCGTTCTGCTCATCGAGGAAGACAGCGCCACAGCCAAGAGCATCGAGCTGATGCTGAAGGGCGAGGGCTTCAACGTCTACACCACCGACCTTGGGGAGGAAGGCGTGGATCTCGGCAAGATCTACGACTACGACCTGATCCTGCTCGATCTCAGCT
>CALMGB010000181.1 GCA_937863535.1 uncultured Caulobacteraceae bacterium | reverse complement strand
ATCAGGAAGGGCGTGAACGGCGGGAAGAGCGACAGCAGGGTGACCACCGGCGCATCCGGCCGCTGGACCGCCACCAGCAGGAACACCGTAGGAACGGCGAGCAGGATCATCAGCGGGCCGAGCAGTGTCTGGGCCTCCCGCGCGGTCTCGCAGAACGCGCCGATGGTGGCGAAGATCGAGGCGTACATGAGATAGCCGGCGAGGAAGAACAGGAGGAAGTAGAGGCCCAGGCCGTGCGCGCCCAGGGCCGCCAGTTCTGGGCCGAGCTGGCCAGGCGCGGTCTTCAGGTTCAACCCGACTCCGAACGTGGCCCAGACCGCCAGGACCGTAAGGGTAAGGCCGAGGCAGCCCAGGATCTTGCCCGCCAGGATTTCCGGGATCGAGGCGCTGGACATCAGCACCTCCAGGATGCGGCCGGATTTCTCCTCGATGACGCCGTTCAGCAGGATACCGGCGGCGGTCATCAGGCTGACGAGCAGCAGCAGGGCCATGTACATGGCCATCAGCACCGGCGTCTGGTCCCTGATCGTCAGCTGGGCGTGGGTCTGGACGGAATAGCGCCGAAGCTCGGGCGTTGCGCGCGCCAAGTTGTCGACCAGTATGGGCGAGACCCCTTCGGCCTTCAGCCGGGCCTGGCGCATACGGGTGGCGGCGAGGTCCTGCAGCGCCTCGGCCAGGGTAGGATCGTTGGCGTCCCGGCTCCAGACGTCCAGGCGCAGCTGGGTCGGGGGACCGGACACCACGGCGGCCGCGTCCACTCCGCTGGCGCGATCCGCCAACATCTCCTGCAGCGCCGCCGCTGCGGCTACCGGCGTTCCGGCGCTGAGGGCCGACGCGGGTGCGGGAACCAGCAAGCCGACCACAGGCGGTCCTCTCAGCAGGGGTGGGACCGCCTCGGCGAAGCCAGAGCGGGACAGGTCCACGATGGCCAGCCGCGGCGGCGGCGCGGCGGACTGCACCGCCCTGGAGCCGCCGAGGGTGAGATAGCCGATCACCAGCGGCACGATGGCGATGGAGACCCAGAAGCCCGCGGTCCTCAGATAGCTGAGGTATTCCCGCCGC
This sequence comes from uncultured Caulobacteraceae bacterium, assembly GCA_937863535.1. Taxonomy (GTDB): domain Bacteria; phylum Pseudomonadota; class Alphaproteobacteria; order Caulobacterales; family Caulobacteraceae; genus CAHJWH01. The sequence goes on along the minus strand of CALMGB010000181.1, from coordinate 21,309 downwards.
GCGATCATCCACACCCGTCTCATGCTGCGCCTCCGGTCAGCACGATGAAGGCGTCGTGCAGGGTGGGCGCCTCCACCCGGAACTGGCTCACGTCCAGCTCCTGCTGGAAGGCGGCCTTGAGTGCGGCCTGGGGCTCAGCACGCCCTGCGAGCGTGGCGATGAGCGATCGCCGGCCGGAGTGAGAGTCGACCGCCTCCTCCACCCCGCTCACGCCCGCCAGAGCGTGTACTTCCCCCAGGCTCACGCCGCCTACCAGCACCATGCGCAGCGGGACGGCGGCCCGGGCCGCCTCCACCGTTCCGTCGAAGACCTTGCGGCCGCGCGCCATCAGCGCCACCCGCCGGCACAGCCGCTCCGCATGGGCCATGACGTGGGTTGAGAAAATCACCGTGGCGCCCCGGTCGGCGAGACCCCGGATCAGCGCTTCCAGCCCCTGCTGGTTCACCGGGTCGAGGCCTGAGAAGGGCTCGTCCAGGATCACCAGGTCCGGCTCGTGGGCGATGGCGCAGATCAGCTGGACCTTCTGCGCCATGCCCTTGGAGAGCGCCTTCATGGGCCGGTGCAGCGCCTCGCCCAGCCCCTGCGCCTCCAGCAGTGCGATGCCCCGCTTGCGGGCCGTCGCGGCGGGGACGCCCTTCAGGCCTGCGAAGAAGACCACCGCTTCGACCGGCGTCATGCGGCGGTACAGGCCCCGCTCCTCGGGCAGGAAGCCGATGCGGTCACGTATCCCCGGCGTGTCGCCCCGGCCACCCAGCACCACGATCTCGCCCGAGCTCGGCGGGATCAGGCCCAGCACCATGCGCAAGGTAGTGGTCTTGCCCGCGCCGTTGGGACCAAGGAAGCCGAAGATGCAGCCGGGCTCCACGGCGAATGAAAGCTCGCGCACCGCGTCGAATTCGCCGTAGCGCTTGTTCACCCCGACCAGCTCCAGGGCCGCACTCATTCCGCCTCGCCGTCGCCGTCCCTGACCGGCCTACGAGGCGCACGAAAGGGTTTGCGACGGATGAAGCCGCCGCGAGCCGTCGGCTTGCCATCTCTATGCTCGCCGGCCTGCTCGCCGGACACCTTGGCGCGGATCTCCTTCAGCTTGCGTTGCTGCAGGGTAGACACTGCATGGTCGCGGTCGCCCTTCTCCGGGTCGGCGAAGGCGCGGCCGTAGGTATCGAGCCGAGTCTCGACGCTATCCAGAAACTCGCCCTCCCAGCCGGTGACCTCAACCTCGGCCGCCTTCAGGCGGCGGATCAGACGAAGCGCTCTGGCCTTCTTCATCGCCGCTAGAACCTGCCACGCTTCTGTGGCGGCGACACGGGGCTTTATGAACCGCTACGGTCGAAGCGGAGGCCGCGACACACTACCTGCAAGCCATGAGTTTCGAAGACGTCGACCCCGAGCGCAATCGCCTGAGCGGTCGGGTGCGCCGCTTCGGCCAAGTGGGCGCGCGGCTGGCGGGCGCCGGGGCGGCTTATGGCGCCAACCGCCTGTTCGGCGGCGACGAGGCGGACGTGCGCAACGCCAAGGCCCTGAAGGCCGCGTTGGGCGGGCTGAAGGGGCCGCTGATGAAGGCGGCGCAGATGTTCGCCACCGTGCCGGACCTCCTGCCCCCCGAACTCGCCGCCGAGTTCGCCGAGCTTCAGACCAACGCGCCGTCCATGGGCCGCCCCTTCGTGCGCCGCCGCATGGCCGCCGAACTCGGGCCAGACTGGCAGGCCCGGTTCGGGAGCTTCGACCTGGATGCCGCCGCCGCGGCCTCGCTGGGGCAGGTGCATAAGGCGACCGCGCTCGAGGGCGCTGCCCTGGCGGTTAAGCTGCAGTACCCGGAGATGCAGAGCGCGGTCGAGAGCGACCTCGCCCAGCTGGGTGCGGCGCTCGCCCTGTTCCGCCGGGTGGAGCGCGCGCTGGACCCATCCGAGATCATGGTGGAGATCGGCGATCGCTTGCGCGAGGAGCTGGACTATATCCACGAGGCCAAGGCCATGCGCCTCTACGCAAACTTCTTCGCCGGCCGCGACGATATCGCGGTGCCCGAGCCCGTGGAGGCCCTGAGCACCCGGCGGCTGTTGACCATGAACTGGCTCGATGGACGGGGCCTGATGGCCTTCAAGGGCGCCTCGCTCGATGTGCGCAACCGCGTCGCCACCCTGCTGTTCCAGGCCTGGTGGGGGCCGATGATCCAGCTCGGCGTCATCCACGGCGACCCGCACCTAGGCAACTACACCCTGACCGAAGACGGGGCGGCGCTGAATCTGATGGATTTCGGCTGCGTGCGCGTCTTTCCCCCGCGCTTCGTGGCGGGCGTCGTTCGGCTGTTCCACGCGCTCTCCAGCGGCGACCGGGGCGAGCAGCGCGCGGCGTATGAGAGCTGGGGCTTCGCCGGCATCAAGGACGAGCTGGTCGAGGTGCTGAACCTGTGGGCGGGCTTCATCTACGGGCCGATCCTGGACGACCGGGTGAGGACGGTGGCCGACGGGGTGGCGCCCGGCGATTACGGGCGGCGTGAGGCCTTCGCCGTGCGCCAGGCCCTGAAGGACAAGGGGCCGGTGAAGATCCCCCGCGAGTTCGTGTTCATGGACAGGGCCGCCATCGGCCTCGGCTCCGCCTTCCTGCACCTGGAAGCGGAGATGAACTGGCGCCGGCTATTCGAGGACTCCGTCGCCGGATTCGACGAGCAGGCCCTGGCCGTGCGCCAGGCGGCCGCGCTGGCTGCGGTGGGGCTGGGCTGAGGAAGATGGCCGCCACGCTCGACGCCTCCGGTTCCGCATTGAGACTCTGGCCGATAACCGGTTAAGACGCCCGCGAACGGAGCACCCTGTATGTCCAAGGTCGAGGCGAAGCTGGCTGAGCTGGGTGTCGCGCTCCCCGCACCCGTGGCCCCGATCGCCAACTACGTCCCGTTCGTCCTCACGGGAAACCTCCTCCACATTTCAGGCCAGGTGTCGCTGGGCGCAGACGGCGGGATCACCGGCGTGGTGGGAGCCGAGATCGACCTCGCCACCGCCCAGCGGGCCGCGCGCCTGTGCGGGATCAACCTGATCGCCCAGATGAAGCTGGCGGTGGGCGACCTCGACCGGGTGGCGCGGGTCGTCAAGCTCGGTGGCTTCGTGCAGGCGGGGCCGGACTTCTTCGACATCCCGGCGGTGATCAACGGCTGCTCCGACCTGATGGTGGAGGTGTTCGGCGAGGCCGGCCGCCACGCTCGCGCCGCGGTCGGCGTCTATCGCCTGCCCCGCAACTTCGCGGTAGAGGTCGATGCGGTGGTGGAGCTTGCGCCCTGACGTGCGCGACGAAGCGGCCCGCCGGGTGAGCGGCGTTCCGCAGCCGCAAGTCCGTGTCCATGCCCGCGTGGCCGACATCGGGCGGGAGGCCTGGGACGGCTGCAGCAGCGCGCCCGACTACGCCGCCAACCCGTTCACCCGCTTCGACTTCCTCCAGGCGCTGGAGGAGAGCGGTTCGGTGGGTGCGCGCACCGGCTGGGCGCCGCGCCACCTGAGCGTCCAGGACGCCTCTGGCCAGGTGGCCGGCGTGATGCCGCTCTATGTGAAGTCGCACAGCCAGGGCGAGTACGTCTTCGACCACGCTTGGGCCCAGGCCTACATGCGCGCGGGCGGCCGCTACTATCCCAAGCTCCAGTGCGCGGTGCCCTTCACGCCCGCGACGGGTCCGCGCCTGATTGCGCGCGACGGTCCCCATCGTGAGGTCGTGCAGGACACCCTGCTCGCCGGGGCGCGGGCGGTGTGCGTGGAGGCGGGGGCGTCGTCGCTCCATGTCACCTTTCCGTTGGAGGCCGAGTGGCGGCGTATGGGCGCCGACGGCCTGCTGCTGCGCCAGGACCAGCAGTACCATTGGGTCAATGCGGGCTACGCCAGCTTCGACGATTTCCTGGCCGCCCTTTCCTCGGGCCGGCGCAAGACCATCCGGCGGGAGCGGCGCGACGCCCAGGCGGGGCTGGAGTTCGCAGCCCTCAGTGGCGCGGACCTCCGCGAAGAGCACTGGGACGCCTTCTTCGAGTTCTACATGGACACAGGCCAGCGCAAGTGGGGCCGCCCCTACCTGAACCGCCGCTTCTTCAGCCTGCTCGGCGAGCGGATGGCCGACCGGGTGCTTCTGGTGATGGCGCGGCGCGAGGGGCGCTGGATCGCGGGCGCGCTGAACCTGATCGGCGGAGACACCCTTTTCGGACGCAATTGGGGCGCGGTGGAGCACGTGCCCTTCCTGCACTTCGAGCTCTGCTACTATCAGGCCATCGAGCAGGCCATCGCCCGCGGCCTGAAGCGGGTGGAGGCCGGCGCGCAAGGCGAGCACAAGATCGCCCGGGGCTATCTGCCGAGCCCGGTCTACTCCGCGCACTGGATTGCCGACCCGGCCCTGCGCGCGCCCGTCGCCCGCTATCTGGAGCAGGAGCGTGAACAGGTGCAGAGCGAGATGGCCATGCTGGAGGCGGAGTACTCGCCATTCCGCGAGGGGGACAACTAGGTGGCCGGGCGTGACCCCGATCCCCCATTCCGCGGCCCCTGGAGCGACCTGCCGCCGCCGGAGCCGTCCAAGCGCCAGGCCCCGTTCCGATGGCCGGCGCGCGGCGCCCGAGGCGTTCGCGAGCCAATCGTTCGCAACTGGCGCGGCCTGCTGATCGTGCTCTTCCTGCTGTTCGTGGCTCCAGCCCTGGCCAGCTGGGTGGCCCACCTGATCATGGCTCAGATGGCGGGCCGCTGACGCTCAGCCGAATCGGTTCAGCCGGCCAGGCCCAGCACGTCCTCCATGTCGTAGAGCCCCGGCGCCTGGCCTGCGATCCAGACCGCCGCCGCCAGTGCGCCGCGGGCGAACAGGCTGCGATCGCGGGCGGAGTGGGACAGGGTGATGATCTCGTCCTCGGCGGCGAACAGCACGCTGTGCTCGCCTACGATCCCTCCGCCGCGCAGGGTCGCAAATCCGATCGCACCCTCCGGCCGGGCCCCGTCGCGGCTCGTCCGGGAGACCGCGGCCAAGTCCACGCCACGCCCCGCCGCCGCCGCCTCGCCTAGCATCAGGGCGGTACCCGAGGGGGCGTCGAGCTTGCGCCGGTGATGGGCCTCCAGGATTTCGATGTCGTAGTCGCCGGGGAGCGCGCGGGCGGCCTGCCGCACCAGGCCCATGAGCAGGTTGACGCCCAGTGAGAAGTTGCCCGCCCGGACCACGGCGATCCTTTCCGCCGCGCCCTGCAGGGCCGACTCCTGCGCCGGCTGGAAACCCGTGGAGCCAATCACCAGGCGGGGACCGCCGCGCCCGGCGCACAGGGCCGCCAGTTCACATGAAGCCGCCGCGGAGCTGAAGTCGACGACGACGTCGGCGGTGTCGAGGGCGGCCTCGCGCGGCGTCAGCCGGCTATCGGTAGCGTCAGGGCGGTCGAACAGGGCGCAGAGCGCCATGTCCGTGCGTAGGGCCGCCGCCTCCGCCACAGCCTGGCCCATGCGGCCGAGCGCTCCGGCGACGGCGATGCGGGGTAGGGAGGCGGCCATGCTGTGTCCTGCGGCTGCGGCCGTGCGGTCCGTCCACTCCGGCGGGGTCTGGTCCAGGGCGGCTCCTCCGGTCAAGCTCTGATTCGGTAGAGCACGAAGCTTCGCCCGGCGTAGAGCGGCGTCAGCCGTCCGGGGAGGGGATCGGGCCCGGGACGCCCGATGACATAGAGGTTGCGATAGGTCTGCAGCGAGTGGGCGAGGGGGGCGGGAACGGTCGGCTGGCCCTTCGTCGCGGCGAGGAGCGCCGACAAAGTCGGCGGCGTGTAGTCGTGGGTGTCGTGCACCGCGAGGGACTGGAACGCCGCCCTGGGCTCCACCGGCTGCATGCCGCGCATGCTGTAAAGCGAGAAGACGAAGGCTCCCCTCGCAGGGGCGGCCAGTGTCGGCGCATAGAACAGCGGCTCGTCGCTCATCCGATCGGCTTCGCCCCGCATGGCGGTGAGCACGGTGGAGCCCCGTTCGAGGAGCGGGAAGCTGGCCTCGAACTGCCTGTAGTCGGTCTGGCGGTCCACCCAGGCCCAGGCGACCGATCCGTTGTCGGCCAGGATGACCCCAGCCACCAGGGCGGCCGGGACCGCCCGCCAGAGGATTGCGCCCAGCCGGGTGGCCATGAAGGCCGGCAGGATCATGCCCGCCGCGCTCAGCATCCGCACGTCCAGGTACTGGGAGTCGAACATCATGCGCGGCAGCAGCACGTAGGTGGCGAGATAGCCCGCTGCGATCCATGCGCCCGTCCGTGTAAGAGTCAGCTTGCGCGTGGCGACCAGGACGGCCACCAACAGGAAGACGACGCCTGCGCTCAGCAAGGCGAGCGCCGGGTCGTAGACGTTCATGAACACCAGCGGCCAGCCGAGCTTCAGCCCGAAGTCGTCCCAGTGGAACACGGCCTGACCCACGCCGTCGCCGGCCACGGCCATCACAGCTGCTAGTAGCAGCAGGGGCGAGGCCATGAAGCCGCCGAGGCGGGCCAGGGCGAAGGGCTGGGGCCGCTCGCGCAGCTTCGAGAGTTCATACAGCCCAAGCGTCAGTCCGTAGATGCCCAGATCGAAGAAGTGCGAGACGAACAGGGCCGCCACCATCGCGGCATGGACCGCCCAGCGCACCCCCGCCCGCCGGCCACGAAGCGCGATCCAGAGCGCCACGCCCCAGGCCGCAAGGCCAAGGCCGAACATGAAGTTGAGCTGTCCCCAGGCGAACGGCAGGCTGAACAGGACCAGCAGCCCGCCCGGGCCGCCCAGCCGCTGTCGCCGCTTCACCGCCCATTCCAGCGCCATCGCCCCGGTCACGACCAGGACCTCGCAAGCGCCGAGGAACACCTTGGCGGCGATTTGCACGCTCACGATCCTGGCCAGGGCCGGCACGACCAAGTCCATGGCCAAATCGGAACAGAGCCGCAGGTGGACCGCATAGGTGGCGCTGGGCGCGCCGGTTAGCAGATACATCCGCGCCAGGTGGTTGAGGTAGTCCAGCATCGCGGGGATCGGCACGACGAGCGTGGGGATCATCGCGCCGGCGAGGCCGGCCAGACTCAGGGCTGCTACGGCGATGGAGAGCCCGTCGGCCGCCCGTCTGATCCCACCCATGGCCGCCGATTGGCACGGGTGGGTTTAGGAAAGCGTTGACGCCCCGCCCGGAGGCTCAGACCCGGCTTTCCTCGGCCCCCGTCAGCTCGCCCCAGAACTTGCGGGCCTTGGTGAAGAAGCCCGCATGGCGTGGATGGTGGCGATCCGCCGTGGCGGGGGCGGCGCAACTCTCGGCCAGCTCGCGCATCAGCTCCTTCTGGTGGGCGGTGAGGTGGGTGGGGGTCTCCACGTAGAACTCGACCACCAGATCGCCCCGGTCCCGGCCGCGGAGCGCCGGCATACCGAGGCCCTTCAGCCGTACGCTGCGCCCGGTCTGGGCGCCCTCGGACACCTTGACCTTCACTCGCCCGTCGTCGTTGCCAAGCTTTGGCCCAGCGGTCAGGCAGGGCGCGGAGATCTCGCCGCCAAGCGCTGCGGTGCACATGGGTACCGGCACGTGGCAGTGCAGGTCCAGCCCGTCACGCTCGAACAGCTCGTGGCTCTTGACCGAGACGAAGATGTAGAGGTCGCCCCGCGGGCCGCCGCGCGCGCCCGCGTCGCCCTCTCCGGCGATCCGGATGCGCGCGCCATCATCGACGCCAGCGGGAACGCGCACCGACAGGGTGCGGTCCTTGCGCACCTGGCCGGCGCCGTGGCAGGCGCGGCAGGGGTCGGAAACCACCTGGCCCCGGCCGCCGCAGCGTGGACAGGTGCGCTCAACCGCGAAGAAGCCCTGCTGGGCGCGCACCCGGCCCGCCCCGCCGCAGGTGGTGCAGTTGATGGGCTGAGTCCCGGGCTTGGCGCCGGAGCCGTCGCAGACGTCGCAGGTCTGGACGGTCGGGAACTTCACCTCGATTTCGTCGCCGGCGAAGGCCTGCTCCAGCTTGATCTCGACGTCGTAGCGCAGGTCCTGGCCGCGGGCAGGGCCGGAAGATCTGCGGCCTTGGTTGAACATCTCGCCGAAGGCTTGGCCGAACACCTCCGAGAAGATGTCGCCGGCGTCCTGAAAGCCCTGCTGGCCCCCGCCGCCGTTCACTCCGGCATGGCCGAAGCGGTCATACATGGAGCGCTTGTTGGGATCGGAAAGGATTGAATAGGCCTCGTTGCATTCCTTGAAGCGGACCTCGGCCTGAGGGTCGCCTGGGTTCTTGTCGGGATGGTGCTCTATCGCCTTCTTCCGAAAAGCGGCCTTCAGCTCGACCTCGGTGCAGGTCCGGCTGACGCTCAGCACCTCGTAGTAGTCACGCGCCATGAGTGCGGGAACCTTGCGAAAGCCCTGCCGGGCTACATAGATTAACGTTTCAGAGAGATGGGGGAAGGTGTGGGGTTCGCAAGACGAGGGTGACTGCATAGCAGGGAATGCACCCTTCGAGACGCAGGCCAGCAACCCGTCCCTCGGGATGACGAAGGACGGTGGAAAAGCCCCCCGCCTCCATCATCCCGAGGACGGCCCCAACGAGTCCGTCCCGAAGCACGCAGACCGGATCAGGCTGACTTCTTGTCGCCGTCCACTTCTTCGAATTCGGCGTCCACCACGCCATCGTCGGAGGAAGGCGCGCCACCCTCGTTGGCGCTGGCCTGGGCCTTGTACATGGCCTCGCCGAGCTTCATCGAAGCCTGCATCAAGCCCTGGGTCTTCGACGTGATCGCCTCCACGTCGTCGGCGTCTCGGGCGGACTTCAGGTCGGCGAGCGCGTTCTCGATCGAGGACCTGTCCTCTGCCGCGACCTTGTCGCCGAACTCGGCCAGGGACTTTTCGGTCTGGTGGATCGAAGCGTCGGCGTGGTTCCTGGCTTCCACCAGCTCCTTGCGCTTCTTGTCTTCGGCCGCATTGCTTTCGGCGTCACGGACCATCTGCTGGATGTCGGATTCCGACAGCCCGCCGTTGGCCTGGATCCGAATCGACTGCTCCTTGTTCGTCGCCTTGTCCTTGGCCGACACGTTGACGATGCCATTGGCGTCGATGTCGAAGGTCACCTCGATCTGAGGCATGCCGCGGGGCGACGGCGGGATGCCCATCAGGTCGAACTGGCCCAGCATCTTGTTGTCGTGCGCCATAGGCCGCTCGCCCTGGAACACCCGGATCGTCACCGCAGATTGATTGTCGTCGGCAGTGGAAAAGGTCTGGGAGCGCTTGGTCGGAATGGTGGTGTTGCGCTCGATCAGGGAGGTGAACACGCCCCCCAGGGTCTCGATACCCAGCGTCAGCGGAGTAACGTCGAGCAGCAAAACATCCTTCACATCGCCCTGCAGCACGCCCGCCTGGATGGCCGCGCCCAGCGCCACCACCTCGTCGGGGTTGACGCCCTTGTGCGGTTCGCGGCCGAAGAAAGCCTTCACCGCCTCGACCACCTTGGGCATGCGGGTCATGCCGCCGACCAGCACCACCTCATCAATGTCGCTGGCCTTCAGGCCAGCATCCTTCAGCGCCTGCTGGCAGGGGCCGATGGTCTTGGCCACCAGGTCCTCCACCAGACTCTCCAGCTTGGCGCGGGTGAGCTTGATGTTGAGGTGCAGCGGGCCCGAGGCGTTCATGGAGATGAAGGGTAGGTTCACGTCGTACTGGGGGACCGTGGACAGCTCCTTCTTGGCTTTTTCGGCCTCCTCGCGCAGGCGCTGGAGCGCCAGCTTGTCCTTGCGGAGATCTACGGAAGACTCGCGCTTGAACTCGTCGGCCAAGTAGTCGACCACACGCAAGTCGAAGTCTTCGCCGCCAAGGAAGGTGTCGCCGTTGGTGGACTTAACCTCGAATACGCCGTCGCCGATCTCGAGTACGGAGACGTCGAAGGTGCCCCCGCCCAGGTCGTAGACGGCGATCTTCTTGCCGTCGTTCTTGTCCAGGCCGTAGGCCAGCGCCGCCGCGGTCGGCTCGTTGATGATGCGCAGGACTTCAAGCCCTGCGATCTTGCCGGCATCCTTGGTCGCTTGACGCTGGGCGTCGTTGAAGTAGGCGGGGACAGTGATCACCGCCTTCTCAATCTTTTCACCCAGCGCGGCTTCGGCCGACTCCTTCATCTTCTGCAGGATGAAGGCGCTGATTTGCTGGGGCGAGTAGTCCTTGCCATGAGCGCGAACCCAGGCGTCGCCCGATGGGCCCTTGACGATCTCGTAGGGCACCATGCCCTTGTCCTTGGTCACCATCGGGTCGTCGAACTGGCGTCCGATCAGCCGCTTGATGGCGAAGAGAGTGTTGGACGGGTTGGTGACCGCCTGGCGCTTCGCCGGCTGGCCGACCAGCCGCTCGCCGTCATCCTGCAGCGCCACCACGCTCGGGGTGGTGCGCGCGCCCTCGGCGTTCTCCACCACCTTGGGGGCCTTACCGTCCATGATCGCCACGCACGAATTGGTCGTGCCGAGGTCGATGCCGATGATCTTGCTCATCTACTCCATTGCTCCTTTTGCGGCGGACGGCCGGCACTGGTGGGCGGCCTTGTCGATTAAGCGCCGCGTGCGCCCGTCCCCTGATGGGTCTTCATCCGGCCGCGCTCTAAGGCGGCGGCCCGCAAGCCACATTGCTGCATCTCGCGTGTAGCCGATATGGGAACCCCCTCGGGCGCCGCAAGAGCGGTTTGCAGCAGCCCCAAGCCTTAGACTCGCCGAGAGGTCGAGCCTTCGCGCCGCACGAGGGAGCCGATTCCCGGAGCCGCCAGCATGCGCCTGAGGGCCTTGCGATGGATAACCGCTCCGTCTAGATGATCCGCCCTTGCTCATGCCGCGGCCAGAGGCGTCGCGGCCGCACTGGAGAGGTGGCTGAGTGGTCGAAAGCACCGCACTCGAAATGCGGCGTACCCGCAAGGGTACCGTGGGTTCGAATCCCACCCTCTCCGCCATGGCCTGTGAAGGTCAATGATTGCAGCAAGTTAGATCTGTTACTTATGCTGATGTGCGGCAGAATGTGTCGCAGGTAGCGGGCCGGCCTATCGGCCTTGGTCGGCCGTGTAAGGGCCCGAGAACGCGAAGACCCGCCAGGTAGAAAGGACCCCTCTGGGCGGTTTGACGCCGTTCTAGGACCTTTGCAATTACAGCGTCTTCCGGTGTGACGACGACTGACGCGAACTTGCCGGCGTGAGACAGCTTGCATCGGATTAGGAACCAGTCGCTCGTCATTCGCTATCGGCCGCTAGGAAGCTCGCCAGAGGGGTTCGTGCGCGGTGGTCTACTTGGTAAGCGGAAACCGCGCGACGGGGTGTAGCGTGCCCCAGAGTCGCTGGCGGGGCGTCGGGCGAGGATAGGCCAGGAAGTTCGAAGGTCTGCCCGCCGATCTATCAGCCGGACCTCCGCAGCTCGGACCCGTGATGGTGACGGTCCCCGCATCGGCCACAAACCAGGGCCGTCACCACCGCCCACATAGAAAGCTCACCTTTGCCGCTGGCGATGATCTCGCCGAGCGGGAGCGGCCCTCGATGGCCGCATTGACGACATTGGATGATGAAGGCGTCACCCCTCGCCAGGAAGCCGGCTAGCGTCCAGATGGGCGTCAGAGAGTTGGCTGCGTAGACGTAGCCGGGGGGCGGCCAAAGCGATCCGTCGCCTACCATGGCCTGTTAGTGTCTCAGTTTGAATTATGCGCTAGGCTAGCTGCAGGCGCGCCCTTCACAGGGGCCGCCTCGGGTTCATCGGTCTGAGACGGCGCGGACTGCGGCTTCAGCACGCCAACCGGCTCCCAGTAGAGGGGGATGATTGCCCGTTGGATGAGACGAGCCGCCACGTTCTCCCCTTAGCCGTGTCCAAGAGCGTCGTATCGGCTCGCTGAGCGGATTATGGATGATCGTGTAACGGCCTGGCGTGATGTCCGCCGAGGATGGCGGCCCGCTCTAAGGCGTCCTCTGTTCGCATCCAGCGATCAACATCGTGATCGCTGCACCTAAGTGCGCTAGTGGGGCTTGATTGCGGTTCAGCATGGTCACGAAGCGTTTCAGCGATTATATGTGGGTAGCGTGTCAAGCGGAAATTCCGACTCGTGCGCCGGCCGCCGCAGAGGGTCGAACGGGAGAGACCACCATGCCCAAAGGATCTAACGGCCAGAAACGGCCGGCAGAAGCGATCGGCTGCGCTGTGATGGTGGGGCAGCTGGCGAATGGAGAGATCAGCGAGGAGCTGCGGGAGCCGAGCGTTAAGGCGCGTGCGGCGAGCGAAGGCGGGAAGGCGCGCGCCGCCTCGATGACGGCTGAGCAGCGCAGCGAGAACGCCCGGAGGGCCGCAGCGGGACGGTGGAGCTGATGCCCTACTCCGCATACAAGATTGCGAATGAGTTTCTTATCTCGCATGCAGACGACGGCATTGACCCCCTAAAGCTTCAGAAGCTTATCTATTTTGCTAATGGATGGTGGCTGGCTCTCAAGGGAAAGTCACTAGTATCTGAAAGTCCACAGGTTTGGCGGAACGGCCCTGTATTCCCATCTGTGTACAGAATATTTTCTCATTATAGATGGAATAGCATCAAGGCTCCAGACGTCTCGCCCTTTGGGTCTACTCCTTCGCGTGTTGATGGAGATGATCAGCGTGAAGTGGTGAACTTTCTAGAATGGGTATGGACGCAATATGGCGGGCAAACCGGGGTTGAGCTTTCGGAGGAGACTCACAAAGAGGGTACGCCTTGGCGAAATATAGCGGAGGAGAAAAGGTTTAAAGTTCGCGAAAACACGATCATTCCAGCCGCAGACGACTGGAAGTTTTTCGCGTCTCTTGCGAGAGAACGTGGCTATCAAGTCGCGCAACTCGCAAACTCTTAACTCAGCCCCTAGCGGGGAGGATGAGAAGCTTACTGTCGGTCAGCCATCTGAAGCGATAGCTCGGGGTGTTGTAGTCTTTGACGAGGAAGCCGCGAAGTCCAGGGTTGATAGAATATCTCGTATACTAGCTGTGCTTTGGTCGGTATTCCTACCTACAGTTATTATGTTCCAGGGCTTTAAATCTGCACCTAGGATTGTCTTTTATTATGGCTGGCCATGTGTATCCTTGTTTTGGACACCATTTCAACTAAGCGGTACTGAGTTCGTTGCTGTGGTTACCACAACGACCGGCTGTATTTTTGGCTTTCTCGTGATTGTGTCGCGGCACCTTTTCAGGATTTCAAAGGATGCATAAAGCTCGCCTAATCCGCGTGGCACGCATATAAGTTCGTTTTGAACAAGCTGCCCCTCGCCAAGCGGACCCAAATGCTCGCCATGCTCTGCGGGGGTTCATCCATGCGCTCGATCTCCCGCTGGTGGATGTCTCCATCAACACGGTGACGAAGCTCCTGGTGGACGCCGGGGAGACCTGCCTCACCATGCATGACGAGTTGGTGCGGGACGTGAAGGCCGAGCGGATCAGTGCGACGAGATTTGGAGCTTCTGCTACGCAAAGTAGGGCACGATCGCCCGGATGAAAACGCAAGCGCCACTGGATGCCGGTGACGTGTGGACTCGGACCGCCATCGACGCGGACTCCAAGGGTGTTGAAAGCGCGATGGGCCAAACCCTCGTGTTTTGACCAACGGCCGCTAGGAAGCTCGCCAAGAGTCGTTTAGGCGTTGTGGGCTACCCTGCACGCAGAAACCGCATCAACGAGCTGTAGCGCGCCCCCAGAGTCGCTGGCGGGGCATCCTGGCGAGGGGAGACCAGACCGGCCGCTGTTGCGACCTTCGTACCTCTGAGGGCTGGCTGGCACCCCTCGCCCGCCTCGCGGCGTGCGCTCCGGTGCGAAAAGCTCGGCCAGCGCCGAAGGGCGACTTCCTGGATGTGGGCTGGCGACCCGAGGCGACCCCGAACGGACTCTCCAGTAAATTGCGCGGAACTATGCCTCTATCTATCGCTCAGACGATTTCAGGCTGCCATGAGACGAGAAGTGGTACTGTCTCGCGTATTCTACGGGCGCAGGACTAAGGATCTCATCGTCGCTCGCCGTCGGTTCAACCACCCTTATACTCAAAACTTTTGGATTTGCCCCAAGCTTGGCGAAACCAACATCGTCCATCCGAAACGTCGCGGTGATTGATGTTGGATTTCTGACGTAGAAGTCGAACGATCCCACGCCTTGTCGGGGCAGTTGACTGATTGTAAATGGATAGCGGCGTGTCCGAAACCAATTCGCTGGCGCACCTGCGAGCCGGTCCTGGTAAGAAAACCAGCCGTACAGCTCGACCTTGTTCAAAACGGTGGTAGCGTCAGTCTCAACTGAGCACTTCAGACCGTCTTCATCCTTACGCATATTAAAGATAGTTCCAGGCGAACCCAGCACGGAAGAAAACCCGGCTGGATTGTCCTCCGGCGGCAATCCAGATGCTTCAAGCCAGTGAACACCTCCTTCACTGGAGATGGTCCGAGGTATCACTGCGCTGTGGCAGACAACGAAGACGTTGGGCGTGGCCACCGCCCTCTTCTCTACTTCATCGAAGTGATGTTCCCAGGCCGGTATAGCCACCCCGGCGGAGCTTATGATAAGTGCAAAGACCGCCATTATACGACTTGTTATATCGGTCTGCGTGCGTTTGACCATAATAGCGGGACTATACAGATCGGCATACCATCCGCAACAATGTTGGAGCGAGACATATTGCTGAATGTAATGGCCGCTGTCCACCCTTGTGAGACTCTCCCAATGTCCGATAGCTGGCATACCGCCGGCCACCTACCTTCCGCAGGATGAACCCGCGCTGCATCCTCCGAGCCGCTCGCCCCACCAACGACATAGACAGCCTGTTGCCCTTCTACGTGGACGGCCTCGGCCTCTCCCTCCTGATCCGCTTCCACGATCATGACGGCTTTGATGGTGCGGTGGTCGGCACCCCTAGCGCGCCCTACCACTTCGAGTTCACCACCGCACGCGGCCACGTTGCGCCGCGTGCACCCACGCAGGACCACCTGGCTGTCTTCTACATCCCAGAGCCAACCGAGTGGCGGGCCGCTGTTGCGCGCATGAGCGCCGCCGGCTTTGAACACTTGTCGTCGTTCAATCCCTACTGGGATCGGGTGGGAGCAACGTTTGAAGATGCAGATGGCTACCGTGTGGTTCTTCAGCGGGCTGATTGGCCTCGCTGACGAGCCTCTGCCGGATCGCTCTTGCTACTTCGCTGAGCCTGCTGAGTGGCGGCCGTGGGTATGAGGGCGAGCGATCTCCCAATCTCGCCGCGTCAACTGGACCCGGGTGGCGGGGCTGTCGCCATTCTAAGACCTTTGTTTCTGGCCGCGTGTCGGCCCTGAATGAAAGGGGGAGACGAGGTAGAGCTGAGCTCGCTTGGTCTGGTTCCCAGAGTGACTGCAAAGCAGGTCGGACGCTTGGACATTGCACGGTTCGTTCACGTGCGCAGAGGCGGTTGCAGCGGAAGGGACAGGGGCGGCCACCCCGAGGCTCGTCAGGCTAGGAACTTATGCTCGTGGATGGTGATCGCCGCCCTAAGCCGTCTCGACGACCCGCCACTTACTGCTTCTTCGGCAGGTACGGCCAATTTTTGAGATTGCATGGTCCGTCTGGCGCGCTCACTAAGTCCTTGCCCGCGTTGGCTGCCAGCCAGCAATATGCGGCGACGCTTTCATATCCCGAACTATCGATCGGCTTCGGATAAGCCGGGCATCTGTTTACACGCAGCTCTAGGTTCTGCGTAACTTCCATTGCAAAGCCGTTAGCCTGTTGCTGGTCGACGCCCTGTCTGATCGCGCTGCCCTCGTCTGATGCGGCTTGTTCGACTTGAGCCTTCTTCTTTACCGCGAGAGTTATAGCGTCGTCAGTTTCGCTGCAGATCATCCGCGGATCCCTGCTCGACCGGGATGAGTGAGGGGTCGCCGAACTTGGTAGCCCCGCGCCTCCGTCCAGCACCATTGCCAGGATAAGCACGATGGCGATTTTCATGGAAAGACCGGGTGCGCACGCCCCCATGATGGGGGCGACAGTTGGCTCCCTTAGCACGCTTCCAAGGCAAAGGAAGACGTGGATTGTATGGAGAGGCCGTGGGTCACCTCGGCCTCCTACCAAGCGGCTGTTCAGGTGGTGGTGCATGCGAGGAGGCAGAGCGGTCTTAGCCAGCGCGACCTCGCCGACCGTCTCGGCAAGCCGAGGTCCTTCGTCTCAAAAATCGAAAGCCGCGAGCGGCGGATCGACATCGTAGAGTTCATTGCTCTTGCAAGAGCCCTGGGCGTGACGCCGGAGGACCTCCTTCGTGGCGTGGTCAACGCCATGGATCAGCCGCTCATCTTTTGATGTCGAGCCGCTAAGAAGCTCGCCAGAGCGGTTCGGGCACGTTGGGCTACCTAGTACGCAGAAATCACGCCGCCAGGTTCTGGAGAGTTCTGAGAGTCGCTGGCGGCCATCCCGGTCGAAGGAGAGGTCGCTACTGGCAGCATCGACCTCACGAAACGCTTGCTGTTGCCACGTGAGACGTCCGCTTCCTGGTGCGACGCTCATGGTAGCGACCGAGTTGCAGGGACGGCCGAGAGTCATTGGTGGGCATCTTGGCGGGATCACCTTCAACCGGCGTCCTCTCAGGTGATGAGCGTGCATCACGACCATATCAACCGTCCGCTTGCTCGCGGGTGAGCACGATGCTACCTCTTGCATTATGGGTAGCACTGTGCTACCTCTAGGAACGCCTGATTATGCCGGCGCATGCACTCTCATAGGTTCGCCTCCTCGCTTCTGACCAGAGTCGATGCGAGCTTTTTGGTGTGGTGTTGGCGGAATTGGCCGCGAATGGCTTAGACTCGGATGACCTGCTCTACATGATCGAGTATGACCTTGGAGATGCCCATTGGTATCAGTCCAAGGTCACGCAAAAGTATTATCCAGGTACAATATCTGATTATTATTCAATCTGGATAGACGAGTGTAGCGCAAGGATGTTTATCAAACTCGTAGTGTTTATGAGTAGGAACGGGTCTGACCGGCTTGCAATAACTTCTTTCAAGAAGGACAACAGACATGGCACCTAGCATTGAGGGAGACGTCGCTACGGCCGCTGATCGATGCACTGAATGCGGGCGGGAGGCCGAGAGCGTTGTTGGGGAGTTCATAGTCGAACATAGTGGGCAGACCAGAAAAGTCTCAGACTCCTACATGCAATGTGTAGGATGCGGAGTCGTGAGTTATGTTGGTGCTCAAATATCCGCGCACGAGCACGCCGTAGCTGCGTGCATAAGGGAGATCGATGGTCTTCTCTCCGCTGACGAGCTTAGAGCAATTCGAATGAAGTATAGCCTTCGTCAAATTGATCTTGAGAAGATGCTATCGACGGGTCCAAAGACTTGGACTCGTTGGGAACGAGGAAAAGTCCCCCAAAGTAAGACTGCTGATAAGCTGATACGTCTCTTAGCTATAAATCCTTCTTTAGTCCTGAGGTTTATGCGAGATGCGAGGATTGACAACGCCGAGGCGGAAGCGACACTCGTACAAGCAGAGAAGGATGCTAAGCACGCGGCTTGGCTAAGCGTGCGAGATGAAGTCGAGGCCGCTGAAGGCTCTGTTGTGAGTGAGGACTACGTCGCACGTGTGTTTGATGGCGCATTTAGCGCTGGTGCCGGCACTCGTTCGTTAGCAAGGCAAGCGGCATGAACGACAAGCTACAAAATCCCGATCAGACAATGGCGACAGATAATGTTTTTCATCTGCCGCCCAGCCGAAGGCCCAAGACGCTGCAAGAGCGCGTCAAAGAGCAGGTCGAGAGTTCTGTTGCGGCTCACTTCAGAGAACAGAATGAGCTACTTCAGGCGAACAATAAGGATCTAGCTGACCGATTACAGCGCCTTACTACGGGCATCGAGTGTTTGATCGGAGAGATGCATGGCGTCCGGACTGGTAAAAAGGAAGAGGCTTTCGCCCGCATTGCGGGTTTAGATGCTAGTCCCGACCTGCCGACTGTCTCGGCAGAAGCTGCACTAGTTTATACGCTAACGGCCTCGCAAATTGGGGAACAGCTCGGCTTTCACCCTACTCAGATCGGCCTATTACTCGGTGCGAAGGGAGTGCGATGGGTTGGAAACGGCGACTATCAAGAGATCGGAAGAACTACAAAAGCGACAGCATCGAAGTACTGGCACTTCGAAGTGCCGACGCGACTCGCTAAAATACTGGATGACGGAGATCCAGAGAAATTCTCGATTACCTCTAAGAGTGTCCTGGCGATTTATAGAAGGTGGAAGGAGCGAAAAGCTCCGCTATTGTCGCAAGTCCTGGGATCGGCTTGAGGCAGAAGGCTCGGTCTAAGCCTTCTGAGAACATCATCTAAGGAGCACCGCATGGCATTCGGTCATTCGGTCATTCGGTCATTCGGTCATTCTTTGTTCTAGTCGCGTCGAGGTTTCATACAAGGGTCGCCATGACGCGGACCCTACGTCGTCGGTCTAGGCTGTCGAGCCGGCGACGGATCATACAAGCTGTCAGGAACGCCATGCAGCCGAGCGGCGGGAGGCGAACTATCCAACGAGCTGAGCGCGGCGACCGAGACAGTCGCGCTCGCGTTGGCCGATAACCTCGCTTGCGTTGCGAAAGTGGGTTGTGCTCGCAACCGCTAGGAGTAGGCCGTCATACCTCAGCACCTGGGAAGCGTCGTTCTGATCGTCCCCCAGTCATCCTGAGCCATTCGGCGGATACCAAGGGTCGAAGCAAAGAGCTTTCGCTCTATGCGTACCTTGGCGACGTTCAGGTGTTTACATACGTACCCTGCCCAAACGTATGGATGATCCAGGGATCGGCTCACCTGCTGGTACTGTGATCCCAGACCCTTCTCCCAAACTCCGCCAGCCTGTCTCAAGGCGGCGTCCACTAGGCTGGTGCTGTCGGAGGTATTGGGCGTGATCACCGCTCCATGGATGTGAAATCGTTCCATACCGTCAGTTTCAATCACCATCCAAAACTCCGGAGAGTGAGATTTGCCGAAGGTACTATCCATAGACCTCCTAATACGATCCTGCATATAGCTTGCGGGACCACGGTTAGACCTAACGGCCTCTGCGCATGTTTCCTTGTTTGGCCTGAGATTTATAGTCTGAGCGCCGGCTCGTGCGCTCACAATGGACATTGCCAGCACCTTAATGGGAGCAGTGGACTTGCTCCATCTTGGAGGTCTGTATCGCTTTAATTTTCTGCGTATTTCTGACATTACTAAAGGTACGTCGCCGAGATTGCCGCGACGCTCAGCATTCCCTAACAGGACAACGTACTGACGATCCGCCTCCGGCCTTCTTTCGAGCGACGGCCTCGCAGTTTTGGCCGCTTTTTCATCACGACTGACCGCCTTGTCACGGCTCGAGGCGAAGCGGCGTCTACCCCTCCTGAAGATGGCTCGTATGCGAGCTTCGTATCTGGCCGTCTGGTCCTGGATGTAGGCGTCACGCGCGGCGGTGACCTCGGGCTCCGGATCGCCAGCGTCCTTCGCGCGCTCTAGCGCTTCCGTGAACACCCGTCTGTAAGCCGCCTCCTTGTTAGCGAGCCGCTGAAACTTTGACCGTAGCAGTTCTTCGTATTTGTCCCTGTCGGCTTCGTCTTCCTGAGCTACGGTCTCACGGATGTCGAGTTCTACGTCATAGGGTAGCGGCACGTCCAAGATAATTTCAGACAACTGAGCCTCTTAGCGGATAAGCAAAGGAAACATCGATAGCGAGGGATTATAGTCTCAGCGCGATGTCAGACATTGTTGATTGCAGTTTGACCCAGTCTTGCTGCCCGGGTCGCGGTTCATACGAGACTGGTTTGTACAACCAGCGAGGCTCCACGAACACCCAGGGAATGCACCATCGTCTTCTCATCGCGTCAGACTGCGTAGCTTTTGGTATTCGGTGCATTCGCTCAGTCTTGGCAAACTCCATTCTGGAGGTTAATGCCGGTCGGCAATCCACTAAAGTCGCGACGCCGACGATGGCCTTACTGCCCTGCTGTATCAAGGCAATCTCTCCACGAGCTTGTGTGGCTTTGCTCCGCATCTCCCAACTCTTCGAACCGTCCAAGATCATCGTTATCCACGGCGTTCGAATTATCAGGCCTTTCACGCCGCCGCTCCTTGGACCAGGACACGCCGAACCTGTCCGGCAGACCAGTCACCGCCGCGAGGAGCTGCGATACAACGACTGTTAAGTCCGGCTGCGATTGCCCTGAGTGATATCGCTCCAGCAGCCTTAAAGTCCTCTATGATGGTGACCAGCTCGGCCGCCCGGGTCCCCGCTCTTTCGACGCGGACCTGGATGGACCGGTCGCGTGCGCGCTCCCCGTGCTTCTGGAGTGCCGCACCGTTGTCGGGGTTGCCGAGCTTCACCCCGCGAGCCTTTGCGGCCTGGAGAGCCGCCCTTGTCCTCTGAGAGATCAGTTCGCGCTCGTGCTCGGCGATCGCGGCGAGCATATGGATGGTGAGGCGGTTGGCGTTCGGATTGTCGACGGCGACGAAGTCGACACCCTCTTCCATCAATCGCGATACGAAGGCGACCGAGCGGGCGAGGCGGTCGAGCTTCGCTATCACCAGCGTGGCGTTCCGAAGTCGGCACGTGCGCAGTGCGGCTTCCAAGGCGGGGCGATCCGATCGGCCACCGCTCTCCACCTCTTCGAAGCTGGCGACGAAGTCGCCACCACCGACAAACTGGCGGACGGCCTCGCGTTGAGCGTCTAGGCCGAGGCCGCTGGTCCCCTGCCTCTTCGTAGAGACCCGGAAGTACGAGACGAACCGCTTTGTCATGGTGAGATTGTCCAAGTGGCGTTTGTCGAAACGACCGTATGGACAAACGTAACACCCCGCGCTGAGAAGCCAAGGGCTCTCCCGTCCAGCCATCGATGGTACGACCAACGACATGGCAGTCAGAGCGCGGTAAGAGCCACCAGGGCCAGAGGACCGCAAGGCACCGGCGATCCGCCATGTCTAAATAGAATTTCAGAAGTCCAGAGGTAGAGGCGTAAGGTGTCGCAAGCCTTGACATCGCGGAAGCGCGAGTACCCATGCTCAGCCCCAAACACATCTATATGGACGCAGGTCGCCCATGATCATCGGCTTGGGGGGCGTAAGAAGTGTATCTTTGTCCACCGCTCTTACGTCAGCCGACTGCAGGCCATATCCAGCCTTCTCCTATCCACATCTCCAAACTTACACCATTTGGTCCGGGCCACTATGTCGGCTATCGAGTTTGCCAGACTGCCATAGGATAGTGCCGCCCACGGGGCTTTCACGTCATTAGGTATTACGCAGGACCACGTGATGGGCGCGGATGTAATGCGACCGAGCCGGCTGAGAGCACTTCAGGAAATGTAATGAGGGTCGTGTCCCAACGCGTGGTGTAGCTCGGCGGTAGCGGAGCCGCTCGCGACGC
>CALMGB010000180.1 GCA_937863535.1 uncultured Caulobacteraceae bacterium | reverse complement strand
CGTATGGGGTGTGGGGCTCCACCGAGAACCACGCCGACATGCAGGCGGTGCAGCAGGTGATGGACCCCAGGATCGCCGAGTTCCAGGACAAGATCAGCCAGAATCCCAAGCTGTTCGAACGGATCGACGCGGTCTACCAGGCGCGCGACACCTCCGGCCTCAGCCCTGAGCAGAAGCAGCTGGTCTGGTACTACTGGATCAACGGAGTGAAGAGCGGCGCGCGCCTTGCCCCGGCCGCCAAGGCCCGGGTCACCGTGATCAACCAGGAGCTGGCCGGCCTCTACGCACAGTTTAGCCAGAACCTGCTGGCCGACGAGGGCGGCCACGTCCTCTACCTGAAGCAGACCGACCTCGCGGGCCTGCCCCAGTCGGTCCAGGACGCCGCGGGCGCGGCCGCCGCCGACAAGGGCCGTAAGGGCGAGTGGGCGGTGCTGAACACCCGCTCCTCCGTCGATCCGTTCCTGACCTATTCCGACAGGCGCGACCTGCGCCAGCAGGTGTGGACCACCTTCTACGCCCGCGGCGACAACAAGGACGCCCACGACAACACCCGCACCATCATCCCGCGCATCCTGCAGCTCCGCGCCGAGAAGGCCCACCTGATGGGCTTTCCGGACTACGCGTCCTGGAAGCTGCAGGACGAGATGGCCAGGACGCCGGACGCCGCCATGGGCCTGATGATGCGGGTCTGGCCGGCGACGGTCGCGCGCATCCACCAAGAGGTGGCCGACATGCAGGCGCTGTCGGACAGCCAGGGCGCGCACATCAAGATCAAGCCCTGGGACTATCGCTACTACGCCGAGAAGGTGCGTAAGGCGCGATACGACGTCGATATGAACCAGGTGAAGCCGTACCTGCAGCTCGACCACATCAAGGACGGCATGTTCTGGGCCGCGGGCCAGCTCTACGGCTTCCAGTTCGTCCGCCTGCAGGGCATCCCCACCTACGAGCCGGAGATGCAGGTCTACGAGGTCCGCGACCGGGCCGGCCGCCATGTGGGCGTCTGGTACTTCGACCCGTATGCGCGGCCCGGCAAGAACTCCGGCGCCTGGATGAGTGACTACCGGCCCCAGTCGCGGCTGGACGGACATGACGTGTCTGTGATCGTCTCCAACAACGCCAACTTCGTGAAGCCTGCGCCCGGCCAGCCGGTGCTGATCTCCTGGGACGACGCCAACACCATGTTCCACGAGTTCGGCCATGCGTTGCACGGACTGAACTCCAACGTGACCTACGAGTCGCTGGCCAGCCCCAGCCAGGCCCAGGACTTCGTGGAGTTCCCCTCCCAGCTGAACGAGAACTGGCTGTGGACGCCCGAGGTGCTGAACCGCTTCGCGGTGAACGCGCAGGGCCAGCCGATCCCGCCTGAGCTGGTGCGCAAGCTCCGCGCCAGCCAGACCTTCAACACCGGCTTCAGCGTCGGCGAGTATCTCTCCGCCGCCATCATCGACATGAAGCTGCACACCACCCCGCAAGGCCCGGGGATCGCGCCGATCGACCCGGACGCCTTCGAGAAGACGGAGCTGGCCAAGCTCGGCATGCCGTCAGAGATCGTGATGCGTCACCGCACGCCGCAGTTCCAGCACATCTTCGCCGGAGACGCCTATGCGGCGGGCTACTACAGCTACCTGTGGGCCGAGGTGCTGGACCACGACGCCTACGAGGCCTTCGTGGAGGCCGGCGGCCCCTACGACAAGGCGACGGCGCAGCGGCTGCACGACACCATCATGCAGGTCGGCTACACCGTGCCGCCCGGCCAGGCCTACCGCAACTTCCGTGGCCGGGATGCGCAGGTTGGGGCGTACCTGCGGTCTAAGGGCTTTCCGGACGGCGGCGCGAAGTAGCTTTCTCGATCCTCCCCCCATCGGGGGAGGGAAACCAGCGAAGCGGGTCGAGAGGTCTGCGCCGCGGCATCCAAGCGAGATGCAGACCCCTCAGTCGGCTTCGCCAGGAGGGGAGCCTCTGACCGCCTCCGCCGCCTTCGCCAGACATCGTGGATACAGCAGGTGCTCCGCCGCGAGCACCCGCGCCGCCAGCCTCGCCTCGTCGTCGCCGGCGAGCACCGGCACATCCGCCTGGTCGATGATCTCGCCTTCGTCCACGCCCTCGCTGACCCAGTGCACGGTGCAGCCCGCGCGGGTGTGGCCGGCCTCCAGCGCCCGGGCGTGGGTGTGCAGGCCGGGGAAGTGGGGCAGCAGGCTGGGGTGGATGTTGATCATGCGGCCGGACCAGGCCTGCACGAAGCCCGGAGTGAGCACGCGCATGTAGCCGGCCAGCGCGATCAGCTCGACGCCAGCCGAGCGGAGGTGTGTGTCGAGCGCCCCCTCGTGGGCGGCGCGGGGCATTGTGAACGGCCGGG
>CALMGB010000179.1 GCA_937863535.1 uncultured Caulobacteraceae bacterium | reverse complement strand
CGCCACGTCGACGATCCCGTCGGCAGGCAGGGCTAAGGCTTCATTCACGCGGGAACCCCGAGCGCGCTGGAACATTCAGGCAACATCAAATCCTCGCACGCAGGCAGTCCATGGCCGATCCGCACGCCGACCACAATCCCAAGTCCGAGCCCGATCCCGGCTCCAACACCGAGAAGGATCCCGACGACTGGACCACCGGCGGCGAGCCGATGACCGGCGCCCAGGCGTCCTATCTGAAGACGCTGTCGGAGCAGGCGCATGACGCCGACGGCTTCGAAGAGGGGATCACCAAGGCGGAGGCGTCCAAGCGCATCGACGCGCTGCGGGGAAAGGTGGGGCTGGCGGGGCGTTAGGCCTCCGGCGAAGAGGGCTGACGAGCAAGAGGTCGCCCGAAGGCGGGCGCCGAGGCAAGTTCTTAAATGGAGACGAGCCTTGGTGCGCGCGCCGTCGCCGTTGTGGCGAGGGTGGGGACCGGGCTGGCCGCCAAGCCGTAGAGCCTGATCTTGAAAGGCCATAGCACCTTGCCGAGCCCGCGCACCGAACGGTCCGTGAAAGTCGCGACACCCCCACGACGGCCCGCGAGGAGCAGGATCGCAGCGACGGCGCCATAGACCATGGCCTGTCCCGCACCGATGGTCATGGTCAGGGCCAGGCGCGCCCACTCACCCCCTCGGACACAGGTCTGGCTGGGGCTCTGGCCGTAGCAGAAGGCGCGTTTGAGGGCGTAGCCGACCCGCGCCCGGTGCGGCGGGGCATGTTCATAGACCCAGGCGTCCGCCGCCCAGCCGAAGCGCGCCCCCTCGCTGCGGAGCTTTGCAAACAGACGGTCGTCCTCGCCTCCGGTAAGGTCGGAACGGGTGTCGAACGGCTCGAGACCGGCCAGGGCGACCGCCCGTGTCATCATGGAATTACCGCAGCCGTACGCGATGTCGGTCAGCTGGGTGGCGGCGGCGCCTTCACGCGAGAAGAAGCGGTCGAGATAGGCGCGGACGTCCGGATGTGCGGCCGCCGCCACGCCGCGCACCGGGCCGAAGGTCACCGCCGAGCCGAGCTTGAGGTGGGCCGTGCGCAGGTGTCCAAGCCAGCCCGACGGCGCCTCCTCGTCGTCGTCCAGGAAGGCCACGAGGGACGAGTCGCTGGCCGCCAGGCCGGTGTTGCGGGCGGTGGCGACGCCCGGGTTCGGCTCATGCATATAGGTGAGGGCGACCGGGCACGCGGTTCGCAGCGCCTCGACCACCGGGGCGGCCGAACCCTCGGGGGAATTGTCCACCACCACGATGCGGGCGATGAGGTCGGCTGCTCGATCCTGGCCGAACACCGAGCGCAGGGCGCGGGTCAGGTTGTCCGGCCGGCGCAGGGTGGGGATCACGACATCGATGTCGTTCACGCGGCCACCTTCATGCGACGCGCACCCTCGGCCACCGTGACGATCTCGAAGTCGCGGGCCACGGCCTCGGCGACCAGGCGCTCGAAGACCGAGGTGGTGCAGCCATAGCGCGTGGGCTCGTCCTCCACGCCGTGGGTGAACAGGATCAGCCAAGCCTTGCGGCGCACCGCCTGGTCCATCCAGTGCAGGGCCCGGGCCTCGCCGTCCTCACCCTCGACCCCCACGGCGGGCGCCTGGGCCAGGTCAACGCCGCCTTCGATCACGCCGGGATGCAGCGCCCTGGCCAGGGTGAAGCGGTCGGCTAGCACGCGCTTGGCGCGGGGCCTCACGTCGCCATAAGGATAGGCGAAGGTCTTCGGCCGGGCCACGCCCCAGGCTTCCAGGGTCGCGGTGTTGCGGTCCAGGTCGTTCGTCGCTGCGGCGGTGTCGGCCCGGCCGAAGTCCAGGTGGGAGTAGGTGTGGCAGGCGACCTCGTGACCGTTGGCCTGGGCGTGCAGAATGTCGGCGCGGTCGCCCAGCTGGCCGACGAAGCCCGCCTGGCCGGCGGTCCCGGCGCAGACGAAGTAGGTGCCGCGGGCGCCGTGTCGCTCCAGCACCCGGGCGCCCGTGGTGAAGGCCGACACCGGCGCGTCGTCGAAGGAGAAGGAGACCAGAGGGGCGCCGAGACGCGGGCCGGCGGGCCTGCGGTGCTGCAGCCGCACGAGGCGGCGGCGGAGCTTGCCCTTCAGCGAGGGGTCGGCGTGGTAGGGCTCGGCGTCCATCAGACTACGTCCGCATAGAGGGCTGCGCGATAGAGCTTCATCGCCGCCACCCGGGAGGTGAGGGGCGCACGTTCGGCCAGGGCCAGGCGTCTCAGCAGGGGCCGCCAGGCGGGGCGGCCCGGCAGCGCCTTCAAGAGGCGCGCCAGGCGGTAGCTGGGGAAGCGTCGCACCACCTCGGGGTGGCGGGCGAGCATGCGGGCAAAGTTCGGCGGCGACTGTTCGTACTTGGCCGTGAGGGCCGCGGCCGTGTCGAGGCCCAGGTGGGTGGCTTGGTTGTCGATGTGGCGGACGCCGAAGCGTGCGGCCACGCGCACCCCCCACTCGGTGTCCTCCCAGCCCCAGCCCTGGAAAGCCTCGTCGAAGCGCTCGGCTGAGAAGACGTCGCGCCGGACCAGCAGGTTGGAGGTCCAGACGTACTTCTCCGGCATCCGGTTGCGCATCGCAGCGGGCAGGCAGTCGGCGCGCAGCGCGAGCGCCCGGTGCAGGGCGTGCTCGGGGCGACGGGCGGCCTGGTGGACGGAGAAGCCGCCCACGGTGACCGCCGGGTCCTCGGCGGCAATGAGGGCGAGGTAGGCGGCCAGGAAATCCGGACGGTCCGGCAGCATGTCGCTGTCCAGGAACAGCAGGTGGCGGCCGCGGCTGTGCGACATCAGCTGGTTGCGGCCCCTGGCGCGGCCGGCGTTGCCGGATAGCTGCACCAGGCGGGTGGGAAGGGTCATGGCCATGGCCGCGTCGGCCACGACGTTGGAGAGGCTTGCGTCACCTCCGGCGTCGTCCAGCAACACCAGCTCGACCTGACGGCCCGAGGTCGCCGCCTCGGCATCGAGGGCGGCCAGCAGCGGGCGGGGGTCGTCGCGGTAAAAGGGCGTGAGAACTGACAGGCGCGGCTCGGCCAAGGCGTGGCGCGCATTGTCGAGCACCCTGGCGCCTGAGAGCGCGGTCATGCCGCCACACCGCGGGCCATCGTCTTGACCCGGAGGACGCCCAGCGCACGCGCGGCATGGCTGCGGGCGTCGCCTGCATCGAGCGCCAGGGCGGTGAGCCCGTAGGCGAGGACGCCCACGATCGCCTTGGCCGCCAGCTCGCCTACGCCGCCGCTGGCGGGCAGGCGCGAGACGGCCAGGGCCATGATCCCGGTCGCCAGACCGCTGCGGGCGATGGCGGTCCAGGGGATGGGCAGGCTGACGCCGCCGCGCTGCAGCAGCACCGACACCACCGCGCCCAGGCCGTAGCTCGCAGTGGTCGCCCACATGGCGCCATCCAGGCCGTAGCGGGGGATCAGCAGCAGGGTGAGGCCGAGGTTGGCGAGCGCCGGGATGCCGATGGCGACGAGTTGGCGGAAGGTGCGTCGGCCCAGCGTGAAGGCGGTGTTCAGGTAGTGGGCGGTCAGGCCGTAGAAGAGACCGCTGAGCGCTATCCACGGCGTCACGCGCGCTGCGTCCTGGCGCAGCGCCGGGCCGACCATCAGCTCGGCCAGCGGATGGGCGACCAGGGCCAGGCCGGCGGCGGCGGGGAAGGCGATCAGCACCATGAAGGACGCCTGCTCGCGGGCGGTGCGTTCGAGGGCCGCCTGT
This sequence comes from uncultured Caulobacteraceae bacterium, assembly GCA_937863535.1. GTDB lineage: Bacteria > Pseudomonadota > Alphaproteobacteria > Caulobacterales > Caulobacteraceae > CAHJWH01. The sequence goes on along the minus strand of CALMGB010000179.1, from coordinate 4,244 downwards.
CCGCCCCGTTCGAGGGCGGCGATGCAGGCGGGTCCGCCGGCCATGCCCAGCCACATGAACATCACGTCCAGGGTGCGGTTGGAAAGGCTGTAGCCGGCGTGGTAGGCGCCCACCGTCGCCTCGTTCATGTAGGCGGCCAGCACGAAACGGTCGGTGGTGGCGAGCGCCAGGCCCATCAGCAGGCTGAGCGAGATCGGCAGGCCGTAGGCGGCGTAGCGGCGCAGGCGCTCCGTCTCGAAGCGGCCCTGGCGGGCGGGGCCGAGTTCACTTGGCAGGGCGAACAGCAGACAGGCCGCGCTGGCCACACCGGCGCCCAGCAAGGGCGAGGCGCCGCCTAGGTGCAGGATGGCGAAGACCGCGCCGAGCGCAAAGCCGCCGCCGGTTTGGGCCATGTCGAACACTGCGTAGCCGCGCACCTCGCCGGCGGCGCGCCGGCGCTCCTGGGCCATCTTCAGAAGGCTCCGGACGGTGATGGAGACCAAGCCGGCGCCCATTGCCAGCTTCAGGGGCGCGCTGATCGGCAGCAGCAGGAGCAGGGCGCCGGCCACGAGCGGCAGCACCACCGCCATGGCGGCGAAGGCGCGGTATAGGGTGGCGTAGAGGCCGAGCCGGCCGGCCTCGTCCTCGGCGGCGTAGAAGCGCGCCATGGCCGACTCCACCCAGACGAACAGGCAGGTGTAGACGACGCTCGTCACCGAGAAGGCCAGGGCGTAGTCGCCGTACTGCGACGGGCTCAGCATGCGGGTGAAGACCACGATGGCGCCGAAGCCCGCCACGGCCTGCACCACGTTCACCGGCAGGTAGCCGAGCACACCCTTCCAGAACATCTGGCGCGCCCGGTCCTAGCGCACCGCCTCGCCGTCGCCGAGGAGGCGCGGCAGGGTCATGGCCAGGATGTAGAGGTCGAACCAGAAGGACTGGCGCTCAATGTAGTCCACGTCGAGCTCGACCCGCCGGCGGACCTCCTCGCCGGTATGCACCGGGCCACGAGAGCCGTTGATCTGGGCCCAGCCGGTGATGCCGGGCTTCATGCGGTGGCGCCAGGCGTACTCGGCCACCAGACGATGGCTGTCCTGGCCGGCGGTTTTCATGCCGACGGGGTGGGGGCGCGGGCCGACCAGCGACATCCGGCCCTGCAGCACGTTGATAAGCTGGGGCAGCTCGTCCAGGCTGGTGCAGCGTATGAAGCGGCCGACCCGGGTGACCCGGTCGTCGTTCAAGATCACCTGCCGCGCGCCGATGTCGTCGGTGGCGTCGGTCCGCATGGAGCGGAACTTCCAGACCAGGATTTCTTCGTTGTTGAAGCCGTGGCGGCGCTGGCGGAACAGGATGGGACCTGGACTGTCCAGCCGCACCAGCACCGCGATCACGGCCATCACCGGCAGGGCGGCGACCAGCAACAGCAGGCCCATCGCCAGGTCCTGCGCCCGCTTGGTGAGCAGGCGGCCATCGCGCGCCTTGGCGCCGTCGACGCTGAGGGTGGAGCGGGCGAGCCAGGACAGGGTGGAGGACCGGCTCTCCGGGTCCTCGGCGTCCAGGAACAGGCAGAGCTCGTTGGGCAGCACGTGCAGCCGCTCGATCAGCTCGGCGGTGCGGGCCGGGCCCGCCGCGTTCACCGTCAGCACGATGCGGTCCACATAGGGCAGGATGCGGTGCTGCAGCAGGGCGCTGGTGTCGCCGAGCACAGGCACGCCGTGGATCGTGGCCGGGATGCGGTCGGAGCGGTCGTCGAACAGGCCCAGCACCGCCACCTCGCGGGTGCGAAGCGCCGTCTCGATCAGGCGCTGAGCGTTCTCGGTCGCGCCCACCACCAGGATGTTGGGGGTAAGCCGGCCCGCACGGCGCCAGCGGCGCACGCAGGCCAGGCCGCCCGCATGGGTCGCCATCACGGCTGCAAGGGTCGCCACGCTCCAGCTCGGCGTCGCTTCGTGCGTCGCCGGGATCAGGGCGTTGACCATCAAGACGGCGAGGATGGCCAGGCCCGCGCCCGCGCCAGCGCGTGCCAGCGCCTGCCACACCCGCTCTTCCGGCGCATAGGTGTAGGCGCCCAGGCTCGGCAGAATGGCGAAGGCCAGCATCGCGCCCAGGGCGCAGGGCCACAGCTCGGCGGGGCCGGCATGGGAGACCGCGATCGACAGCACCAGCGCCACGCCCAGGGCCGCAGCATCAAACGCACGGAACCCCTGACGTACCATGGCGCCGGTCAGCCGGCTGCGCACCGGGCTGAGCACCTCGGGCCGCAACGGCCCGCGGGACATCCGGGCGGCGGCCGGATCCAGCCGCACGCCCGCCACCCCAGGGGTTTCTTGGGTCGGCGACGGCGGCGATGTGCGTGCGGCGACAGCCATGCAAGCCTCGAACTCTGACGTCAGCCTCGCACCACGAGATAAGCGGCCGGTTAATGCTGACGCGTAAAGTGGTTTAGCTGCAACCTTGAGGGGTGTCGGCGGCGACGGTTGTGGGCTTTGCGGAACGGCGCCCCCGTCGAGCCGTTGGCCGGATCAGCTTCACCGGATGCCTTATGGCCACAGTTCCCGATGCCGACCGCCCGATCCTGCTCTGGTTCCGCCGGGACCTGAGGCTGGCGGACAACCTGGCGCTCCAGGCGGCGGTTGCGTCCAAGCGTCCGGTCGTTCCCGTGTTCATCCTTGAGGATGACCCGCCCGTGCGCGGTCCGGGCGGAGCGGGGCTCTGGTGGCTGGACAAGTCGCTGAGGGCCCTGACGGCGGAGCTGGAGACGCGGGGCTCGCGGCTGGTGCTCAGGCGGGGCGAGGCGCGCCCCGTGCTGGACGCCCTGATCGAGCAGACCGGTGCGGCCTCGGTTCTCTGGAACCGTGGCTACGAGCCGGGCCTGGACGCCCGCGACCAGGCGCTCGCCGAGACGCTGCAGGCGCGGGGCGTGGAGGCTTGCGGCTGCGAGGGCAAACTGCTGCTCGACCCTGGGGCGGTGCGCACCAAGACCGGTGGCCCGTACGGCGTCTTCACGCCCTTCTGGCGGACGGCCAGCGAGCTGATCCCGCCGCTCGACCTGCAGGGGCCGCCCAAGGCTGTCCGCGCTCCGGAGGCTTGGCCGCAGTCGGAAGCGTCGGCCGACTGGAAGCTGCACCCGACGAACCCGGACTGGTCGGAGGGCTTCGACTGGACACCGGGGGAGGCGGGGGCGAAGGCCAGCCTGCGCGCCTTCCTGGATCACAAGCTGGAGACCTATCCGCACGATCGCGACCGGCCGGCGCTGGACGGCAGCTCGCGCCTGTCGCCCCACCTCACCTGGGGGGAGATCACCCCGCGCCAGCTCTATTGTGCGGTCCAGGCGCGGCTGGCGGCCCATGGGCTGGAGAGCCAGGCGCAGAAGTTCCTGAGCGAACTCGGATGGCGCGAGTTCGACTACGGGTTGCTGGCGCAGCAGCCCGCCCTGCACCGTGAGCCGTTCAAGCGCACGCTCTCAGGGCTGACGTGGCGGACCAGCGCGTCCGACCTCGAGGCCTGGCGCGGGGGCCGCACCGGCTATCCCATCGTGGACGCCGGGATGCGCCAGCTCTGGACGCTGGGCTGGATGCACAACCGGGTGCGCCTGATCACCTCGTCCTTCCTGGTCAAGCACCTGCTGATCGATTGGCGAGAGGGCGAGGCGTGGTTCTGGGACTGCCTGGTGGACGCCGATCCGGCCAACAACCCGGCCAACTGGCAGTGGATCGCGGGCACGGGCGCGGACGCCCAGCCCTTCTTCCGCATCTTCAATCCGGTGACACAGGGTGAAAAGTTCGACCCGAGCGGCGACTATGTCCGCCAGTGGGTCCCCGAGCTGGCGAAGGCGGACCGGCGCTGGATACACGCACCCTGGAGTGTGTCCGAAGCTGATCTGGCGAAGGCGGGCGTGGCGCTGGGGCGCGACTATCCCAAACCCATCGTGGCCCATGAGGTGGCCCGCGCCCGGGCGCTGGAAGCGTTGAGGGCGACGCGCCAAGCCGCCTGACCAGCGGGCCTCACCCCAGCGCGAACATCAATTCGCGCTGTCGGTCCAGCGGTTGGACGCGCAGGCCCGCTTCGAAGTCGCGGAAGATGGTCGCCAGCTCGTCCACCGAGACCGTGGGCGTGCGCGCGGCGGGGAAGCGGTACTGCCAGAAGCTGACCATGTGGTCGACCGCAGCCAGCTCCTCGCCCAGCTTGCTGAAGCGGGCGGGCGCCTGCAGCAGGAAGTCCCGGAAGCCCACCCCATCACCCTGCTTGATCAGACCGTTATAGGC
>CALMGB010000178.1 GCA_937863535.1 uncultured Caulobacteraceae bacterium | reverse complement strand
GCCTGACCCGCCTGTCGCACGCCGCGCTGCTCGTCCCCATCGATGTTGAGGATGCGCGCGCCCACCAGGCGCGGTGCGGGAGTGGCGTCCACCGCCTCCACCAGGGCGGCGATGCACCCGGGCTGCAGGAAGGCGTCGGGGTTCAGGATCACCAGCACGCGCCCGTGCGCGGCCTCGCCGCCCATGTTGCAGCCGCGGGCGAACCCGATGTTGTCGTGGCCGCGGAAGATGCGCATGCGCCGGTCGACGGCCGCGGCGTCCTGGATCGCCTCCTCCTCGGCGGTCGAACCGTTGTCGACGAGGATGAACTCGTCCACCAGCGGCTCGGCCAGCACTCTGGCGATGCTGTGCGCCAGCGCCTCGCCGGTGCGGTAGACCACCATGATCACCGTCACGTCCGCCTGCAGCGGCGCGGGCAGCACGCGCGCGCGGGTGATCAGGCCTCCGTTCAGCGGGCGGACATAGCTGTTCACGCGTCCTCCAGCATCGGCTGCGGCTGGGGCGCGGGCATATCGGGGGCGCGGGCAAGGTCGGGCGGCAGCGCCTCCTCCGCAAGCCGGGAAGCGGCCTCCTCCAGGGTCAGGATGGTCTGGCGGTCGGAGCCGAAGCGGCGGAGCGCCAGCTGGCCCGTCTCCGCCTCCTTGCGGCCGACCACGGCGATGACGGGGACCTTGGACAGGCTGTGCTCGCGGACCTTGTAGTTGATCTTCTCGTTACGCGTGTCGAGCTCCACCCGCAACCCGGCGGCGCGCAGGCGCTCCGCCGCCTGGCGGGCGTAGCCGTCGGCATCCGAAGTGATGGTGGCGACCACGACCTGGACCGGAGCCAACCAGAGCGGGAAGGCGCCGGCGTAGTTCTCGATCAGGATGCCGATGAAGCGTTCGAACGAACCCAGAATGGCCCGGTGCAGCATCACGGGGCGCTGCTTGGAACCGTCCTCGGCCACGTATTCCGCGTCCAGCCGCTCGGGCAGGTTGTAGTCGAGCTGCAGCGTGCCGCAGGTCCAGGTCCGGCCGATGGCGTCCTTGACGATGAAGTCGAGCTTGGGCGCGTAGAAGGCGCCGTCGCCCTCGGCGATCACCGGCTCCACGCCCGCCTTGCGGGAGGCCGAGAGGAGCACGCCTTCCGCCTTGTCCCAGAAGTCGTCGGAGCCCACGCGCTCGGCGGGGCGCGTGGCAAGCGCCACGTGGTCGGTGTGCAGGCCGAGGTCGCCGTGGATCAGGCGGGTGAGGCGGATGAAGCGCTCCGTCTCCTCTTCGATCTGGTCTTCGCGGCAGAAGATGTGGGCGTCGTCCTGGGTGAAGCCGCGGACCCGCATAAGGCCATGCAGGGAGCCGGACGGCTCGTAGCGGTGGCAGGCGCCGAACTCGGCCATGCGCAGGGGCAGGTCGCGGTAGGACTTCTGGCCCATGTTGAAGATCTGCACGTGGCCCGGGCAGTTCATCGGCTTCAGGGAGAGCACCTCGCCCTCCTCCGTCTCGCAGACGAACATGTTGGGACGGTACTTCTCCCAGTGGCCGGACTTCTCCCAGAACGAGCGGTCGAGCACCTGGGGCGTCTTCACCTCGCCGTAGCCCGCGGCGTCGAGCCTTCGGCGCATGTAGGCCTCCAGCGTCCGGTAGAGCGTCCACCCCTTCGGATGCCAGAACACCATCCCACGCCCTTCCTCCTGGAAGTGGAACAGGTCCATGGCGCGGCCGATCTTCCTGTGGTCCCGCCGCTCCGCCTCCTCGATCCGGTGCAGGTAGGCTTCCAGGTCCGCCTCACTGGCCCAGGCGGTGCCATAGATGCGCTGCAGCTGGGGGTTGCGATGGTCGCCGCGCCAGTAGGCGCCGGCGAGCTTGGTCAGCTTGAACGCCTTGCCCACGAAGCGGGTCGAGGGCAGGTGCGGCCCGCGGCAGAGGTCCTGCCACGGTCCCTGGTGGTAGACGGTGATGGTCTGGTCGGCAGGCAGGTCGGCGATGATCTCGGCCTTGTAGGCCTCGCCCATGGCTTCGAACCGCGCCGTGGCGGCCTCGCGGCTCAGGACCTCCCGGGTGATCTTCTCGTCACGGTCGACGATCTCGCGCATCCTGGCTTCGATGCGCGGCAGGTCGTCCAGGCTGAAGGGCTCGTCGCGGGCGAAGTCGTAATAGAAGCCGTCCTCGATCGAGGGGCCGATGGTCACCTGGGTGCCGGGGAACAGCTCCTGCACCGCTTCCGCCATCACATGGCTGGCGTCGTGGCGGATGGTGTCTAGAAGCGCCGGGTCGTCGCGGGTGAGGAATTCCAGCTTGCCGCCGCGCTCAAGCGGGCGGTCAAGGTCGAGCATGACCCCGTCAATCCGCACCACGGCGGCCTTCTTGGCCAGCGACTTGTGGAGGCTCTCCGCGACGGTCCGCCCGGTCACACCTTCGGCGAAGTCTCGTACGGCGCCGTCGGGGAACGTCAGTTGGATCATGCTTCACACTTCAGGGCCGCGGGCCTTACCGGCGGCGGATCGTAGCCAGAGTCGCCGAACGGCCGGCAACGGCAAACCCGCCTGACCGTGAGCCAACCGCCCTGCACCGGGCCATGGCTCACGAGTACGGCGGCCGCATAGTCCGAACAGGACGGCAGAAAGCGGCAACTGCGTGGCAGCCAGGGCGAAATCGCGCCCTTGTAGGCTTTCAGGCCACCTCGGACCAGATGGCGGTACACACCCGGCACACGCACGCCTTTGCTGAAAACGGCCCACGCAGGAACGTCGGGAACGCAGGAAGCGCACGCAAATATTAGCAC
>CALMGB010000177.1:2697-6616 GCA_937863535.1 uncultured Caulobacteraceae bacterium | reverse complement strand
GGCTACATCGAGCAGGGCCAGGCGCAGGTGAAGATCTACGGCCGCCCCGACCAGGCGCGGCACCGGGGCGACAGCTTCGCCGTGCTCGCCGACACCCCGCACAGCGTCCAGAACACCGGACCGGGCGAGCTGGTGATCCTGTCCACCTACGTGATCGACAAGTCCAAGCCCCTGGCGACGCCCGCGCCTTGAGCGCGCCCGGCGGCCGCGCCGCCCTGCCGCCGGTGGTGCACCACCCGGCCTACAGCGCCGACATGCCCGCCGGCCACCGTTTCCCGATGGGCAAGTACGCCGCCCTGGCCCAGGTGCTGATCGACGAGGAACTGGTCCCGGAAAACGGCTTCTCACGCCCGGAACCCGCAAGCTTCGCCGACCTGGCGGCAGTGCACGACCCCGCCTACGTCCGCCAAGTGTTCGACCAGACCGTTCCGCGCGAGGTGGAGCGTCGCATCGGCCTGCCCATCACCCGCTCCGTCGCCGACCGCGCCCGGGCGGCCACGGGCGGCACCATCCTCGCCGCGCGGCTGGCGCTGGAGCACGGCCTAGCCTGCAACACCGCCGGGGGCAGCCACCATGCCGGACCGGATGGGGGCGCCGGCTTCTGCACCTTCAATGACGTGGCCGTCGCCGCGCGCATGCTGCTGGACGAAGGCGCCGTGCGCCAGGTGCTGGTGGTGGACTGCGACGTCCACCAGGGCGACGGCACCGCTCGCATCTTCGCGCACGAGCCGCGGGCGTTCACCTTTTCCATGCAGGGCGAGAAGAACTATCCCGTCCGGCGGGCGGTGAGCGACCTGGACATCGAGCTGCCGGACGGGACCACGGACGGCCCTTACCTGGCGCGGCTGGCCGATGCCCTGCCCGGGCTGATGGAGCGGGTCAGGCCGGACCTGGTCTTCTACATCGCAGGCGTCGATCCCCACGCCGACGACCGGCTTGGCCGCCTGTCGCTCTCCGACGAAGGACTGGTCGCGCGCGACGCCTACGTGCTGGAGAACTGCCTGCCGTACGCGCCAGTGGCCGGCGTCATCGGCGGGGGCTACGACCGCGATATCGAGGCGCTGGCCAAGCGCCATGCGACGCTGCATCGTGCAGCGGCGCAGGCTTGGCCAAACGGGCTCCTAATGCAGCGCTGAATTCCGCCCCTCTGGGGCAGGGTGGAGGGGCCAGCGCCACCGGCGCCGAGGTAGAGCCCCTCAGTCGGCTTGGCCGACAGCTTCCCCGGAAGGAGACATCTCACCGAGCGAACTTCTGGAATTTCAGCCGCTTGGGGATGAGGCTGTCGGCGCCAAGCCGGCGCTTCTTGTCCTCTTCGTAGGCCTCGAAGTTGCCCTCGAACCATTCCACGTGGCTGTCGCCCTCGAAGGCCAGGATGTGGGTGCAGAGGCGATCCAGGAACCAGCGGTCGTGGCTGATCACCACCGCGCAGCCAGCGAACTGCTCCAGCGCGTCCTCCAGCGCCTGAAGCGTCTCGATGTCCAGGTCATTGGTGGGCTCGTCCAATAGCAGCACGTTGCCGCCGGTGCGCAGGGTCTTGGCCAGGTGCACGCGGTTGCGCTCGCCCCCTGACAGCAGGCCCACCTTCTTCTGCTGGTCACCGCCCTTGAAGTTGAAGGAACCGACGTAGAAGCGCGTGTTGATCTCGCGCTTGCCCACCGTCATGATGTCTAAACCGTCGCTGATCTCCTGCCAGACGGTCTTGTTGCTGTCGAGCGCATCGCGGCTCTGGTCAACATAGGCCAGCTTCACCGTCTCACCTACCTTCACCGTGCCGCCGTCCGGCAGCTCCTGGCCGGTGATCAGCTTGAACATGGTGGACTTGCCCGCCCCGTTCGGCCCGATCACGCCGACGATGCCGTTGGGCGGCAGGCGGAAGGTCAGCTTGTCGAACAGGGTCTTCTCGCCGAACGCCTTCTCCAGCCCGTCCACCTCCAGCACCAGGTTGCCGAGCCGCGGCCCCGGCGGGATGGCGATCTGGGCGTAGGTGTCGGCGGCGCGCGCATTTTCCTGCGCCGCGATCATCTCGTCATAGCTGGCCAGGCGCGCCTTGGACTTGGCCTGGCGGGCCTTCGGGGAAGAGCGCACCCATTCAAGCTCCTTGGTGAGGGCGCGCTGGCGGGCCTCGCTCTCGCTCTTCTCCTGCACCACGCGCTTCTGCTTCTGCTCCAGCCAGCCGGAGTAGTTGCCCTCGAACGGCAGGCCCTTGCCGCGGTCCAGCTCCAGCGTCCACTTGGTCACCTGGTCCAAGAAGTAGCGGTCGTGGGTGACCAGGATCACGCAGCCCGGAAACGCCTCCAGGTGGTGCTGCAGCCAAGCCACCGACTCCGCGTCCAGGTGGTTGGTCGGCTCGTCCAGTAGCAGCATGTCGGGCTTGGAGAGGAGTAAGCGCGCCAGCGCCACCCGCCGCTTCTCGCCGCCGGACAGCTTGTCCACCGGCCACTCGGCGGCTGGACAGCGCAGCGCCTCCATGGCCTGCTCGACCCGGCTGTCGATGTCCCAGAGGTCACCGGCGTCGATCTTCTCCTGCAGCGCGGTCATCTCCTCCATCAACTCGTCGGAGTAGTCCTCCGCCATCTGGAGCGCGATCGCGTTGTAGCGGTCGAATATCTTCTTCTCCTCGCAGTCGGAGATGACGTTGCCGTAGACGTCCAACTGCTCGTCCAGGTGCGGCTCCTGCTGCAGGTAGCCCATCTTCACACCCTCGGCCGCCCGCGCCTCGCCGCTGAATTCGGTGTCGAGGCCTGAGAGGATCTTCAGCAGGGTGGACTTGCCCGAGCCGTTGACACCGACGACGCCGATCTTGGCGTCCGGATAGAAGGACAGCCAGATGTTCTCGAACACCTTCTTGCCGCCGGGATAGGCCTTGGTCAGGCCTTGCATTTGAAAGATGTACTGGGCGGCCATGCGGGCTGGCGCTCCTTGGGTAGACGAAGCTCTGGGGGTGGCTTGCGATGTAGCGGCGGGGAGGTCGCGGCGCAACGGGCGTGTTCTGGGGTGGATGGACCCGTGCTAGCGAGGGTGTATGACGCCAGCGCTGCCCGCCCTGGGCCCGGGCGAGTTCGACGACACCGAAGAGCCGGACGTCTTCGACACGGTGGACGAGGAAGCCCCGGCCGCCTCCGACGCCCGCGCCGAAGCCGACATCGCCGCCGGCCGGGGGGTGAGCAACGAAGCTGTGATCCGCTGGCTCATGTTGCCGACCACGAACGAGCCGCTGCACCGTCCTAGATGCAGGGACTGATCTAGACAGACGGGGCCGTCGAGAGTGTGGACGCGATCTGGACCTACATCCACGCCTTCGACGCACTACAGCCACCCGCCTCGGCTTACGACCGAGGTTGATCGCAGAGACCCTTTCAAGCCCCGTCCGGCGCTGGCGATCCAATCCGAAGGTGAGGATTATCGGCGCGTCGCGCAGGGATGGGGGGTGGTGATCTACGATCCTAGCGGAGATGAGCGAGGAGGGTTCAACGACCTCGACGGTCGGGGAGTTGCCATAGCTATGGATCGACCTATGGGAGATGCCCTTGGCATGCTTTGTCGATGAGAGAGCGGCTTGGCGGCGTTCGCCCTGAACTACGACAATAAGGTAGAGCTTGGCTCCTATCCTACAGCGCTTGAGGTGGCTACCAGGGGAAGCCGCGCCTTTATCGAGGCGCACAACGAAGATGGAAGTTCAGCCGGCGCCTTGATCGCCTCCGGCCAAGGTCGGGCGCGCCTTTTTGAAGGCGCCATCGAGGACGCGAGGTGAAGCTTTGGAGAATCGCAACGCCTCCATCGCCGAGTCCGCTCAGGGCCGACAGTACCATGAGCGCGCCGTCGGAAACTCACCCTTTGGCGCGCCTCACCCACCGCGCTGAGGGCAGCGCGCCGTCGGAAACTCACCCTTTGGCGCGCCTCACCCACCGCGCTGAGGGCA
>CALMGB010000177.1:0-2597 GCA_937863535.1 uncultured Caulobacteraceae bacterium | reverse complement strand
GCGCGGCAGGACGCGTTGGGGGCCGCGGCCGAGGGCCGTCCGCATCGCTCAGGGCTCGTCTCCCGCGCCAGGACGCCCTAAAAGGTGCGGATCATCCTGGGGGTCCGCCTTGATCTTTCGCCGCCTCGCCGCTCTCGCGCTCGCCGTCTCACTGGGCGGAGCCGCGTCGCCCTTGCCTGTCCTCGCCCGCGGCGCCGCTGCGGACCTCTCCCCTGACCAGCAGGCGCAGGTCGCGCGGGCCACAGACTACCTTCAGGGGCTGAAGACGGTGACCGGGCGTTTCAGCCAGACCGACCCGAATGGCGGCTCGTCCACCGGCATGCTGTACCTGCAGCGGCCGGGCAAGGCCCGCTTCGAGTACGATCCGCCCGCAGGCCTGCTGGTGGTGTCGGACGGGCAGTTCGTAGGCGTATCGGACCGCCGGCTGAAGACCTTCAACGAGTATCCGCTGGGACGAACGCCTCTGGTGCTGCTGCTCGCGCGCCAAGTACGGCTCGACCGAGGCGTCACCGTGACCAATGTAGAGCAGGCGGCGGACGGCTTCTCCATTACCGCCCGCGATGGCCCCGGCGAGGCTGAGGGCCGGATCACCCTGCTGTTCCGCAACGATCCGCTTGCCCTGCGCGGCTGGACCCTGGTGAACGGCCAGGGCCGCGAGACTCAGGTGCGGCTTGGTCCCCTCAGCCCCGCAGACCACCTAGCTCCCGGCCTGTTCTACATTCGCGGCGTCCACTGACCCTTGTTCCCCTTTTGCAACGGGCAAGGAACTTCTCCGCACGTGTTGACATTTTCCCGCTTCGTGGCCCCTATGCTACGCCTTGGGACGCGGTTATCGGCGCAGTCCTCGCCCGGCTCGGATCATCCCCTCCCGATGCCGGCCATCAAACTGCGAGCCCGGCCGTTTCCCCCACGGCCGGGCTTCATTCTTTCTGGGCTGCGGCGCGCGAGGGTCGTCGGTGCGTCTGAGGGTCGCCACCTGGAACATCAATTCAGTGCGCCTGCGCAGCGGTCAGGTGGCCCGGTTCGTGGCCGAGAGTGGCTGCGACGTGGTCTGCCTGCAGGAAATCAAATGCCGCGAGGGCGAGTTCCCCCGTCAGGCCTTCGCCGACATGGGCCTGCCCTACCTGAAGATCGCCGGCCAGAAGGGCTGGCACGGCGTCGCCATCGCCTCGCGCCTGCCCATCGAGGATGCGCCGGGGCTCGCGGTCTGCCGGGAGGGTCACGCGCGCTGCGTCTCCGGCGTGATCGCCGGGGTGGAGGTGCAGAATTTCTACATCCCCGCGGGCGGCGACACGCCGGACCGGGCGCTGAACCCGAAGTTCGACCACAAGCTGGATTTCTACGAACGGCTGACCGCCCTGATGGCTGCGCGCGACCCGGCCGCACCGCTGCTGCTGGCCGGCGACTTCAACATAGCGCCGGGCGAGCACGACGTCTGGAGCCACCGCCAGATGTCGCGCATCGTCAGCCATACGCCGATCGAGGTAGCGGCCATGGCGGAGCTGAAGGCCTCGCTCGGCTTCACCGACCTGGTGCGCGAGGCGATCCCCGACCCGTTGAAGCTGTTCAGCTGGTGGAGCTACCGGGCGGCGGACTTTCGAGCCTCCAACCGTGGCCTGCGGCTGGACCACCTGTGGGCGTCGCCCGGGCTGATGGGCGCCGCGCGTGTAAACGGGACGGTGTCGGCGCGGGTGCACGACAATGTGCGGGCTTGGGAGCGGCCGTCGGACCATGCGCCGGCGACGGTGGACCTGCAGGTGTGAGGCGACGCCCGCTCCCTCACAGCGCCAGCCGATACCCTCCGGCATCCGTCAGCAGAAGCCGCGCCGACCCCGGCTCCGGCTCGATCTTCTGGCGCAGACGATAGATGTGGGTCTCCAGCGTGTGGGTGGTGACCTCGGCGTTGTAGCCCCAGACCTGGGTGAGAAGTTCCTCGCGCGGCACGGGCTTGTCGCCAGCGCGGTAGAGGTATTTCAGGATGTTGGTTTCCTTCTCGGTGAGGCGGATCTTGCGCTGGCGGTTGTCGGTGAGGAGCTTGTGGGCCGGGCGGAAGGTGTAGGGGCCGATGTGGAAGACAGCGTGCTCGGACTGCTCGTGGCTGCGGAGCTGGGCGCGGATGCGGGCGAGCAGCACGGCGTAGCGGAACGGCTTGGTGACGTAGTCGTCGGCGCCGGCGTCCAGGCCCTGTACGGCGTCGGCGTCCTCCGCGGCCGCCGTGAGCATGATGATCGGCGCGGTCACCCCATCGCGGCGGAGTTCCGCGCAGGCCTGGCGGCCATCCATGTCGGGCAGGTCGACGTCCATCAGGATCAGGTCAGGGCGGTGTGCCTGGGCGCTAGTGATCCCGCCGCGCGCCGTGTCGGCCTGGAGGGTGGTGAACTCATCCTCCTCGTCGATCTGCTCGGCCAGGGCGCAGCGGAGGTCCTCGTCGTCATCCACGATCAAGATGGTTTTCTGCTGGGCCATAGGACTGCATATGGCCCACGCGCCGACGTTGCGCAAAGCGGGCGCGGAGCGAGCGGCTTGATCTTCACGGCCTACAGCGACGGCCGGCTCCGGCTCGCCGGACGGGAGGTGACCTGCGCGCTCGGTCGCGG
>CALMGB010000176.1 GCA_937863535.1 uncultured Caulobacteraceae bacterium | reverse complement strand
CCAAGCTCAAGCTTGTGAAGCGTCAGATGTACGGCCGGGGCAAGATCGACCTTTTGCAGGCCCGCGTCATCGGCGCCCCATGATCACCAACACCAAATCTGCGTTAGAGCCCCTTTTGCACGCCGGTCCTCAATCTGGCCCATACCCCCTCCTCCCAAAGAGGCGTAAGGAGTGCACCATCAAAGCACGGGATCAAACACCTAGATGATGCCGATCATTGCGGCGACCACCAGCGCCACGATTGCAGGCCAGTCGAGCGCCTAGAGGGCGGGGTCGACAAATACAGAGGGTGCCTGCCAGTGTCGGCCATGCCGTTCACGTGGGCGTTTCCGAGGAGGCCCTGGCGGCGTCGCGCTGCGCTTTGGCTCTGCGCTGTGCGCGCACGTATGCCCAATGTTCACGAACGAACCAGGGAGGGCTTCTTCTAAACACCTCCACGCAAATCACGGCGACCAGAACGACGCCGCCCATGACGATGGCGATCAAGTCAGCGTTCATGGCGGCTGCTCCTTATCTGGGCTGCATCATAGGTCAGACATCCTGACAACCAGATGACCAGCCGGCGGAAGTCTCAGACGGCCAGTCGCGCTCCAGGCCCACCACCGCCCTCGGCGTCAATCAGCACCACCCCAGCCTTCGCCAGCACAGACTTTATGTCCGCGAGCGTCACAGGGTTCGCCTTCAGCAAGGTCGTCCTGAACAGCCGCCGTCCAAGCTCCGCTATACAGCGATGACTCCAAGTTCATCGAACACATGCTCAAAGAGGTGAACGTGCCGCCGACTACGCGGTTTCAGTGGGGGCCCTGCTGGGGGCGCCACCCTAATCCTGAGGCCCGCCGCGCGGTGGAGACATGTGTCTGCAACGTGCTGCATATGCTGCATTAGGCCAAGCGCATCCGCTCTATTCGTCTCGGTAGGCTCCTCGGGTCGGGAACTACCACGCGCTCACCGGTGAGGAGGGGCGCAAGGCTACGAGCGAGCGGTGTCAGTGGCGCTGGACGTGATCGCCGCGGGCCCGGTCGGCATCATGGCCTCGCCTCCAGCCGCCTCCCTGCATTAAGGTGCATTTGCAGGGCCGCTGAGTTCCTGACCTTTATGCCCGATCGCTCGCTTGCCCATCCATCTGGCCAATCGTTGTCGTTACCGCATCCGCCTTGCTCAGCCGTTACGCCTCGGATAACAGGGACTGGAATGGCCTGGTGGCGGAGAGGCTACGCAGCGGACTGCAAATCCGTGCACCCGGGTTCGAATCCCGGCCAGGCCTCCATTACCCTGCGAGGGTTTCTCTCCCCATCGGCTTTGGCCGGTTTGCAGGCCAGTTTGCAACTTTCGTTCGCGCTCTGGTCCGCGTAGTTCTCCTGGGCGAGGCGGATGGCGCTCGCTAAAGCCACGGCGGCACGGTCGACGTAAGCCGACTGGGCGCCCCGCTCACCTGCGATGGGATGACCTGAATAGAGGGCCACTTGCTCGGCTGTCCAGCCCACCGAGCGGCGGCGAGTGATAAAGGTCCCTCGCAGGTCGTTGGAAGTCACGCTTCAGTGCCGGCGCGCCACCACCGCTCTCCAGGCGCCCGGAAGCCGTTCCCTGACCATGGGCGATTAGCCTGTGTGGTAAGGATCGTGGTGGCGTCTGTGGGCGGCGCCTCGTCCAAGAAGGCGCGTAGACGCGGCGAGATGGGGATCGCGACTGGAACGCCTGTCTTGGCTCGGCGAGAGACGATCACCGGTCCTTGACGTCCTGACTTCGTCAGGCGGATTGCGTCGCACTGGCTGAGTCCAGTCTCTACGGCGAGGATCAGGGCAAGCCTGAGCGTCTCGGGGGCCGCCGCCAGGAAGGCCTTCTCCTGCTCCGGGGTCCACGTCTTCTCCGTCGGTCGGCCTGATAGAGCGCCGCGGCGCGATTGTGCTCCAGCTTCCCTCGTTTAACGCTCCAGGCCAGCACCAGCCTTAACACGGTGGCCGCATAGTCAGCCTGGCGAGAGGAGGTGGCCGCTAGCCGGTCTCGCCAACCCTCGATGTGCGGCGTGATCGCAGGCGAGCCATGGCGCGTAGCGAAAGCTCGCCGAAGGCCTCAAGGATCGCGTCCAGGTGCTTGCGGTAGTCCTGCTGCGTTCTCGGGCGGAGAGCCTGTCGGTGAAGGCCTTCGACGTGCGATAGGCGTAGACCAGGCTCGCCATACTGCCTTCGGCAGGTGCCCGCTGACGCACCGCTGCTAGATTCGTGTGGACGGCTGCCGTTCCCTCGAGGCCTAGCGCCTGGGCACCCGGACCGCGACCGAAGTAGCCGTATCGGACCGTCTCGCCGTTCGCGAGCTTCTTGGAGACGATGTTGATCCCTTTGGGGTAGGGCGGCTTAGCGCGGCCATTGCCGAAGTGTCCTTCGATCTTGTCGAGGACACCCCTCGATGGTTCCCTCGGATAGCGTCCACTGGGGTGGTGGAAATTCGCTGAGCGAGCCGGCGCGCGGAGCCTTCACATAGCGCAGTGCGGCGGCTCGCGGCGGTTGGGGTGGTCACCGGGGTTCTTTCGATCGAGCTTGAGCTTGCGACAGACCAACCCTGGCCGGAGAGCCTCCGATGACCGACGACACCATGCACCTGCTCGATGTGGTGCAAAAGAGCGATGACGGCGACTTCCTCAAGGCGATCGCCGAGACGGCGCTGCAGCGGATCATGGACGCCGATGTGGACAACATCATCGGCGCCGCGCGTCACGAACGCAGTCCCGAGCGGCTGACCTACAGGAACGGCTACCGCGAGCGGACGCTGGAGACCCGGCTGGGCTCGCTGGAGCTGAAGGTCCCAAAGCTTAGGGCCGGCCCCTCCTACTTTCCGCCGTTCCTGGAGCCCCGGCGCACCATCGAGAAGGCGCTGACGGCCGTTATCCAGGAGGCCTGGATCGCCGGCGTCTCCACCCGTCGGGTGGAGGACCTAGTGCAGGCGATGGGTATGAGCGGCATCTCCAAGTCGCAGGTCTCCAAGCTGTGCAAGGACATCGACGAGCGCGTCAGCTCCTTCCTGGAGCGGCCGCTGGAGGGCGACTGGCCCTACGTGTGGCTGGACGCCACCTATCTGAAGCAGCGCCAGGGTGGGCGGATCATCTCGGTGGCGGTGATAATCGCTGTGGCGGCCAACACCGAGGGACGCCGGGAGATCATCGGGTTGAACGTCGGCCTGTCGGAAGCAGCGCCGTTCTGGATCGACTTCCTCCGCTCGTTGAACAAGCGGGGGCTGAAGGGCGTGAAGCTGGTGATCTCCGACGCCCATGAAGGGCTGAAGAAGGCCATCCGCCAGGTCCTGGGCGCCACGTGGCAAAGATGCCGGGTTCATACGATGCGGAACCTGCTCGCCCGCGTGCCCAGGGCCCAGCAGTCCCGCGTCGCCACCGCCATCCGCGAGGCCTTCGTCCAGCCGACCCAGGAGAAGGCGCGCGAGATCTGGCGGGCCATCGCTGCTTCTGCCCACAACAGCCTGCCTAAGCTCGCACAGGCCATGGCGGAAGCCGAAGATGACGTGCTGGCCTACATGACCTTTCCCAAGGCGCACCGAACCAAGCTGCATTCCACCAACACCTTGGAACGGCTGAGACCTAAGAGGTGAAACGCCGCGCCGACGTCGTAGGTATCTTTCCCAACGAGGCGTCCATCGTCAGACTGATCGGCGCAGTCCTGATGGAGGCCAACGACGAATGGTCGCTCCAGCACCGCTATCTCAGCCTGGAGCCGCTCAACGACTTGGCGTCAGCAGGAGACGAAGAGCCGGGGCTGCTTGCTCCACCCGCCGAGCCGGCGCATCTTACACCCGCAGCGGCCTGACCGAGTACACCGACAGGCCACCCAGAATTACACCACTCCGGTGGACGCTATCGTTCCCTCGGAACGGTGGCCAGCATGAAATCGCAATGATGGCCGGCTTCAGATCGGAATAGGTGGCTTCGTCGGAAGCCGCACTCTGTGGACCAACTCGTGGTCCTCGCTCATAGCTAATTATCGCCTAGCGGATGAAAGCTGCTGCGGGCTTTTTCCTGCCATGTTCTACCGCCGGGCATAGCTCCGGGGGCATCCGGCGCTAAGTGAGAGCCGGATATGAAAACAAAGTCATTGATCGCAGCCCTGGCCGTCTTCGGAGCGATCGCGGGAGGTGCACACGCCTCTAATCTCGTCGTCAACGGTGACTTCAGCGAGGGCAACACGGGCTTCACCTCGGGTTATCAGTACGTCGAGCCAACTTCCGGAGCGCTCTATCCCGAGGGTCTCTACACGGTCGCGTCCAACCCGATTGACGTTCACCCCTACTGGGTCTCTCTAACCGACAGCACGCAGCGTGAGATCGTCAACGGCGCGATTGCCAGCACCCCCGTGGTGTGGGAGGAAGATGGCCTCTCGACCATTGCGGGTCAAAGCTACAACTTCAGCGCCCAGGCGGCAAATATCTGCTGCAACGCCTCTTTCAATGGCGAGAACGATCCCTCCACTCTGCTGTTTCAGTTGAGTCAGAACGGTGGGAAGACATTTACGACGGAGAGTACGATCTTGACCCACCCGCCGGGTGATGCGGGTCAGTTTCAGACCGCTGACTTCAACTTCGTTGCGGATGGCGCCACCGACGTGCGGATCACCAATATATTGACGGGCCAGAGCGGAAACGACTTTGCGATTCAGAACATCAGCGTCTCCGCCGCGCCGGAGCCCTCGACATGGCTCCTCATGTTCGCCGGCATCGGCGGCATCGGCGTGGTGCTGCGGCGAGCGAAGAAGACGATGGGCTTCCGCCTCAAGGACGCATTCGCGGCCTAACCCTCGACCTCAATGAGCAGGCAACGGCCTGGGAGCGAGTCTGGGCCGTTGGGCGCGCCGTTAACCTTTCATGTGTCTCGTAAGAAACGGCGGCCGCAGTCCGCGGAAAGTGATTAATCGGGCTCGCCCGGAACTTCAGAGTGGTCCTGGCTGCTTCTGTCCGGATAGTAATGCACAAGGCATGTGCGGAAGTAGTGCCGGACCGCAACATGCCTTTGAAGACGATTTTTCTCGCCTTGGCGGCTCTGGGGGGCTCGGCCTTGAGCAGCGCCGCGAGGGCAGACATCCTCTACGACAGCGGTGCTGCGAGCGGCATGATCACCGTCGTAAATTCGGCTACGCCAATCAGGTAGCGGACCCATTCACGCTGAGCCAAGCCTCGACCGTAACGGGCATAAACTTCACAAGTTGGGATTATCCAGGCGGCAGCCTAAGTGGTGTCGCTTACGCGTTTGAGGCATCTCCAGTAGTCCCGGCTGCTCTCACAAGAGGATCGTGTCCCTGGACGTGGTGTAGCTCGGCGTCATAGTCGCCACGATCTCCGGCAGCGCCGGGCTGGTCAGACGGCCACGGTGGGCAGGCTGACGAGGGGATCATCGCTCAAAGGGGCGACGCTTTCCACCGTCATGTAACGGGAGCGCTGGACGGCCCCCTCGTCGTTCTGTTCGAGCAAGATCGCGCCGACCAACCTGAAGACCGATGCTTCGTTGGAGAGCCAAGGCCGGCGAAGCCAACATGCCGACCACCTCGGTGCGCAGTTTGATTTCGCCGTTCAGCCGCTTGATGGGATTATTGGAGTGGATTTTGGTTCGATGGTCCTTGGGGAAGGACATGTAGGCCAGCACGTCGGCCTCGGCCTCGTCCATGAAGGTGGAGAGCTTGGGCACGCGGGGGCGGAGCTGGTCGGCGACCTGACGCCACTGAGCCTTGGCTGCGACCGTCATCTTGAGCGAAGGCAGACCCTACAAAGGCGGAGACGACCCTGCGCTGGGTCTTGCCTGCGTGGGCCAGGGCGTTGCGCATGAAGTGCACCCGGGGGCTGTTGAAGAACCCCTCAAGCACTGATTCACTAGGGAAAGTGGTGACTCGCGGCGGGAGATTGCGCGATGCTAGGCCGGAAAGAGCGGGATCAGCTCAAGCTCTTCATCACAGGCTCGCTTCGACAGCTGATCCCGAATGACCACATCCTCTGCAAGGTAGACCGAGTGCTGGACCTCTCCTGGCTTCGGCAAGAGGTTGCCGAGCTGTACTGCAACGACAATGGCCGGCCGGGCATCGACCCGGAGGTGGCCGTCCGACTGATGCTGGCCGGCTTTCTGCTGGGCGTCGTCCACGATCGACGGCTGCTGCGCGAAGCTCAGGTCAACATCGCAATCCGTTGGTTCATTGGCTACGGCCTGCACGAGCCGCTTCCTGACCACTCCTCTCTAACCCGTATCCGGCAACGTTGGGGTCCCGAGCGCTTCCGACGCATCTTCGAGAAAACGGTCCAAACCTGCCTAACGGCCAAGATTGCCACTGGCGAGATCGTGCACATAGACACCTCACTGATCCGGGCGAATGTCTCATGGGAAAGCTTGGCGGTGCGCCACGTCGAGGCGGTGGAAGGCGCGAACGTGTCGTCTGAAGCCGAGGAGCGTAAGAGCAGCTGCAAGACCGGCAAATACAAGAAGGTCTGCGCCACTGACCCGGACGCCACGATGGCGACCAATGGGCGTAACCGCAGGCTTGAGCCTTGCTACAAGCAGCACGCCGCCGTCGACGACAAGCTGGGCGTCATCTTGGACGTTGAGGTTACCACCGGTGAGCTGAACGAAGGCCAGCACATTATCGAGCAGGTCGATAGGACGGCTGCGAGGACCGGCGCCAAGATCAAGGCGGTGACGGCTGACGCCGGATACGCCTACGGCAAGTCTATGGCGCCTTGGAGGATCGCGAAATCAACGCGGTTATACCGGCGAAGGCTGAGCCCATCCGATCAGCCGTCCCATCGCGTCGCTTCCGCTAGGACGCCAAGAACGATATCCTGAAGTGCCCTCGCGGAAAGGTCCTACGCCCTCAGCGCCTGACGTGACCCCCGTTTCTCATCCAGTCGTAACGAGAGTCCGGCGTTGATCTGAGCCCTGTTGGTGGTGGGTGGCAATAGGCGGGGGCGCGGAGCCGTGGCGTAGCGCAGCGACCCCGCCGGCCTTTCCGCAGAGGGCGTCGGCGTAGGCCCGAGGCGTCAGCCAGCCGAGCTTGGAGTGCGGCCGCTCCTCGTTGTAGTCGCGCCGCCAGTCCTTCAGCACGTCGCGGGCATGTTGAAGCAAGCGGAACAACGTCTCGTTCAGCAGTTCGTCGCGCAAGCGGCCGTTGAAGCTCTCGTTGTAGCCATTCTGCTGGGCTTTCCGGGCGCGATATAGAGCCAGCCGACCTTCGTCTGATCGGCCCAGCTCAGAATGGCGTTCGACGTCAGCTCAGTGCCGTTGTCGCTGACGATGCTCATCGGTCGCCCACGCCAGCGCATGATCGCGTCGAGCTCGCGAGCGACCCGCAGGCCGGAGATCGAGGTGTCCGCCACCAGCGCCAAGCACTCACGTGTGCAGTTGTCGATCACCGTCAGGATGCGGAACCGTCGGCCGACGGTCATCTGGTCGGAGACGAAGTCCAGGCTCCAGCGTTGGTTCGCCGCCAGCGCCGCCTCGATGGGCCGCCGCGTTCCCATGGCCCGCTTGCGTCCGCCGCGCCGGCGCCCCGTCAGCTTCTCCTCGCGATACAGGCGCTGGACCCGCTTCCTGTTCACGGCGTGCCCCTAGCGCCGGAGCAGGACGTGCAGCCGCCTGTAGCCGAACCGCCGCCGCTCGGCCGCAAGCGCCTTCAGCCTCTCCCGCAGGGCGCCGTCGTCAGGCCTCGCAGCCTCATAGCGAACGCTGCTCCGATCTACGCCCAGCACCCGGCACGCCCGCCGCTCGCTCATCTCGTGGGTGGACTGCAGATGCGCCGCAGCTTCCCGATGCGCGGCGGGCGTCACCACTTTTTTCCCAGGAGGTCCTTCAGCGCCGCGTTGTCCAGCATGGCGTCCGCAAGCAGCCGCTTCAGCCGTCCGTTCTCCTCCTCCAGCGCCTTCAGCTTGCGCGCCTCGGAGACGTCCATGCCGCCGAACCTGGCCTTCCACTTGTAGAACGTCGGCGAGCTGACCCCGTGCTTGCGGCACAGCTCCTTGACCGCGATCCCGGCCTCCTGCTCCCGCAGGATCCCGATGATCTTCTCCTCGCTGAACCTCGACTGCTTCATCCGTCCGTCCCTTAAGCGGGCCGGACTCTACGTTCGATTGGCTGAGTTTTAGTGGGTCACGTCACGCCCCACCAAGCATGGCCGCTTTTTCTACTCCAAGCCTAAGGATTGCAGGCGCTGTTCGCTGGCCAGTCTCTGTCTCTCGCCTGGTCGATGGAATAAGGCGATCGTCATCAGCGACCACCATCCCGCCCTGCTGCGGGCGCGACGACGCAAGGAAAAGTGGTCGACCAAGGACAAGCGGCTCTACCAGCGCCATCGCTGGCGCTCTGAGGGCTATCACGGCGAGGCGAAGAGTTGGCACGGGTTGGCCCGCGCCGTACGGCGCGGGCTGCCGAACATGCGGATCCAAGCCTTCCTCACCGCCGCGGCAGTCAACCTGAAGAGGCTGGCCTTCGCCTTCTTATTGCTCCTGCGCCTCGCCGTTGAGGCGGATTGGGCAATGTCGCCAGACGCCGTCGCAACCAGCTAGCCACGTCGCCTGAGGCGCTACCAAGTTCTTCAACAGCCCCCGGGTTCATACGATGCGGAACCTGCTCGCCCGCGTGCCCAGGGCCCAGCAGTCCCACGTCGCCGCCGCCATCCGCGAGGCCTTCGTCCAGCCGACCCAGGACAAGGCGCGCGAGATCTGGCGGGCCATCGCCGCCTCCGCCCACAACAGCCTGCCCAAGCTCGCCCAAGCCATGGAGGAAGCCGAGGATGACGTGCTGGCCTACATGACCTTCCCAAAGGCGCACCGAACCAAGCTGCACAGCACCAAAACTCTGGAGCGGCTGAACCGCGAGGTGAAGCGCCGTGCCGACGTCGTCGGCATCTTCCCCAACGAGGCGTCCATCGTCAGGCTGATCGGCGCGGTCCTGACGGAGGCCAACGACGAGTGGTCGCTCCAGCACCGCTATCTCAGCCAGGAGCCGCTTAACGACTTGGCGGTAGCTGGAGACGAGGAGCCAGCCCTGCTTGCTCCACCCGCCGAGCCGGCGCATCGTACACCCGCAGCGGCCTGACCGATTACACCGGAGGGCCACCCAGAATTACACCACTCCTGTGGACGCTATCGCGCGCCGCTGACGCGCTCCTGTCGCCACGCCTGCTCGGGCGAACAGCTTCTGCTCCAGCACCTCGTCAGTCAGCTCAGGCACCAGCGGCCAGCTCAGTTAACGAGGGCGGCTACGGTGCGGTGACCGCTTCGCTGATCGTGTCCCTGGATGTGTGTGGCTTGGCGTCGTGACCGCCGATCAGCAGCGAGATGCTGGGGCGATTTGACTGCAGAACAACGCCACCAGCAACTTCGGGCTACATCAGCGCGGCAGTTCCGGCCCCCATGGGCCGCCTGCTTCAAACGGATCAGGACTTTCTCCAGCCTCGTACCGTCGCTCCCATTCGCGACCCAACTCCTCTGCCCGAGCTAGATCGCTAGGAGAAGGGCTAAACACCATAGGAGACGCGGCGGGCAGCCGCAAAGGCGAAACCAAAGACTCGTTCGTACGCGGCTCGCTTTCAAGTTGCTCAGTCATGGATGCACCGGAGGCGTTCGCATAAAGCACAGCGTCTTGACCGTCAATAATCTATGTTGCTAGCGCATTTCACGCCGCTTCAAAATGACTCACTGCGGCGGGTGCGACACATGACGGACTTGGCTGCATCGGCCGGCCGATCATAGATGAGTTACAAAGTGTTTGCCGAAGGTTCGCGATTCCACGATCCGCTCCAGCCTGGGGCTGAGATTTAGCCGCAGCAGCCCACAGGGACCGTCATGAATGTCATTCTCCTGCGAAGGCTCTCCTTTCAAGGCGACATCAAGGAGCTCACGTTTCGCGTGATCCAGGATGACAAGAAGCACGTAGTTGCCAGCAACCTCCTATGCCAGCGCTACGCTTGGCGGGGCTATGGGAGCTCTCACAGCATCCCCGCTGGAGAACACCACACCACCTTTGCGGCGGAAATGAATGGTCGTGTCGTGGCTACGGTGACGCTAACTTTGGACTCTCCGGACGGCCTTGCAATCGACCGCACATTCGAGCACGAGGCCAACCAGGCCCGGCGCAGCGGGGCGCGCCTCTGTGAGCTGACCAAACTTGCGGTCGATCCGACTCTACGTTCAAAGGAGGTTTTGGCAGCCCTCTTCCACCTCGCCTTCATCCACGGGACCAGCAGAAGCGATTGTACCGACCTCCTTATTGAGGTGCATCCGCGCCACGCGGGCTTCTACGAAGTCATGCTTGGATTTGAGCGCGTCGGAACGCCACTCAGGAACGCCAGCGTGGGCGTTGCGTCGCAGCTATTACGCATCGAAGTGGCCGCTATCTGCCGAAGCATACAAGCTCTTGGGAGTGAAGGTCGTTCGCTTTACGCTCATTTCCAGACCTCCTCGAAGCGTGAGGCTGCCTAAAGCACCAAGCTTTTCGCCGAACTGAGCCAAGCCCGCACCCGCTGAGATTTAGTTGCTTGTCCTCATGTGTCTCTATTCGCGTTCAAAGCAGTGACCAACGAGGTTGCCGCGCATCTGCAAGTCGCGCTTAGGCCCGCGGGCCCCGAGGCCCTCCCGGAGCAAACGGATTTGGGTTTCGCTTGCTTCAAACAGGCGAGCCTAGGCGTGCAGACTAACCTCCTCGCGTGCCAAGCGTAAACCCGACCTGCCCCCCTACGGTCTCTCGGTCATAGTGGGAGTCCAAGGCCTCCATATCTGATCTGGAGCGCCGAGGGGAGCGGCTGGGCGTTGGAGCCCTCCAAGTTGCGCAGACGCCCAGCCGCGTGGTTCAGGCGTACTGCCTCAGGTGTGAGGCCGCCGTGCGCAGAGTGCGGGCGGACCCGGTTGTATTCCTGCCGCCAGCGCTCGATCAGCACGCGGGCTTCGGCCAGGGTGGCGAAGACCTCCTCGTTCAGGCATTCGTCGCGTAGCTTGCCGTTGTGCCGAAGGCTGGCGAAGCCAAGCTTTCGACGAAGCCGTTCTGCTGCGGCTTGCCGGGCGCTATGTAGCGCCAGTCGAGGCCGGTCTTGTTGGTCCAATCCAGGATCGCCCGAGAGGTCATTTCGCTGCCGTTGTCGCTGACGATGGTGGCGGGCCTGCCGCGCCTGACGATCAGCGCATCCAGCTCGCGGGCCATCCGATGGCCGCTGATCGAGGTGTGACCACCAGGGCCAGCGCCTTGCGGGTAAAATCGTCGACGATGCACAGGATGCGGAAGCGACGCCCCCACGCCAGCGCGTCGGAGACGAAGTCCAGGCTCCAGCGCGGGTTGGGTGGTTGAGTCCGTCCGGCACGGCCATGGGCGCCCGGGTGCCAGTGGCGCGCTTGCGGCCGCGTCGGCGGCGCACCGCCAGGCCTTCCTCGCGATAAAGGTGGTAAAGCTTCTTCCTGTTCACGCGCACACCTTCGCGTTCGAGCAGCACGCCCAGGCGGCGGGACCGAACGGGGGGCAGGTCAAACCATACACAACAGCTCCAGCGTCGATTGAGGCAATAAGCACAGAGCACCCATCAGAGCCCAGCGGATGAGAGTCAGCGTGTCGGTTTAAACATGTGACGTCTCGGGCGCGTTGCCTATCTCAGATCGTATGTTAGCCGTAATCATCGCGACCATAAACTTTCTACTCGACGACGTAGTGAACACAATTCTTGACGTAAGTAGAGGGCGCGCGTATGTCATCGCTATGCTGACGCCGGCTACGCCACGGTATTTCAGAGCCGTTTCGGCCTCCAACCACAACCGCACAGCCGTACACGGTGCTGTCATCTTTGGACGGCCACCTCGCTGCAAGCATTGTATTACTGCCGAGAAGAGCACGGGTGCGCCGACGAGACCTGCGCC
Source organism: uncultured Caulobacteraceae bacterium (assembly GCA_937863535.1). Taxonomy (GTDB): domain Bacteria; phylum Pseudomonadota; class Alphaproteobacteria; order Caulobacterales; family Caulobacteraceae; genus CAHJWH01. The sequence goes on along the minus strand of CALMGB010000176.1, from coordinate 4,934 downwards.
CGGCCAACGGACGACACAGCTGTCGAACCAGCGGAAGGGGTCGGGCGGCGCCTTGGGCGTTTTCTTGCGGGGCATCCTAGATCGGGTAGAGGAGGGCCATTACCAGCCGATTACGCGATTGTACCGTTTGAGCCGACAGGGTCCTCGGGTGCGTTGCATCTGTCGCCCCCTTCATCCTCTCGCGCCCGCCGCGAAAACTCTGAGTTAATCTTGCTTATCAACGTGCATGAAACGATTTCGCCCCCTGCGGTCAACTGCCATGGTCCGCCTCTTGTGCGAGAAAGCTGTGCGGCTCCGAAGGACGCGTTTCCGACGGAAGACTGCCGACCGGCATCGACTCAAAGCCGACCCGAGCTGTGCACTCGAGAAGTTCGTCGGTGCTGACGAAAGACGCTATCCATATTGATAGCGCCGACTTCTTCGACAATATCCTACCGCTTAGCGCCGAGTACATTTCGGTGTTGGTACAATACCCGCTGATCGTTGACATTTCTCCGCTTCGGCGAACGCGTCGTATATCTGTCATCTAGTGCACTGACTCAGACGGAAGGTGCAGGCAGTCTGGCGAGCTTGTCGAAGGTTTCGGCGGCGGGCTTAGTCAAGACGGAGGGCTTGGGATCGGCGTTGTGCTCCTTGAGGTAGCGGTTGATGGCGGCCTGGAGGTCGACGATGCCCTTGAAGACGCCGCGCCGTAATCGCCTTCGGGTAAGCACGGAGAAGAAGCCTTCGACGGCGTTGAGCCAGGAGGCGCAGGTCGGGGTGAAGTGGAACACCCAGCGAGGGTGTCGCTCCAGCCAGGCCCTGATCTTTGGGTGTTTGTGGGTGGCGTAATTGTCCAGGATGGCGTGGATGAGCTTGCCAGCCGGGACGTCGCGCTCAATGGCGTTGAGGAAGCGGATGAACTCCTGGTGACGGTTCAATCGAGCATGCAGCGGCCGATCACCGCCCCATCCAGGATGTTGAGGGCGGCGAACAGGGTGGTCGTGCCATGGCGCTTGTAGTCATGGGTCAGGGTCCCGCATTTGCCGGGCTTGAGCGGCAGGCCGGCTGGGTGCGGTCCAGCGCCTGGATCTGGGTCTTCTCGTCGATGGACAGCACCAGCGCGTGGGCGGGCGGGTGCATGTAGAGGCCGACGACGTCTTCCACCTTGGCGGCGAAGGCGGGATCGGTGGAACGCTTGAAGATCCGCAGCCTGTGGGGCTGGAGGTGATGAGCCGCCCAGATGCGCTGGATGGCGCTCAGCGACACGCCCATGGCCTTAGCCATCGCGCGCCCGGTCCAGTGGGTGGTCTCCCCCGGCGGTTCCGAGCATGTAAGCGCCAGGACCTTGGCCACCGCCGCCGTGGTCAAGGGCGCCTTGCCGGGCGGCCGCGTCTTGTCGCGCAAGAGCCCATCCACGCCCTCCTCGGCGTAGCGGGTCTGCCAGCGCCACACCGCCGGTCGGCTCGCACCGGTCCGCTGCGCTACCTCCAGCGCCGGCCATCGCTCCACCGAGGCCACGATGATCCGGGCGCGCTGCACATGTTTGAGCGGGCGGTTCCGGTCGGCGACGATGGCCTCCAACCGAGCCATCTCTTCGGCGTCCACGAGCACACATATAGTCTGGGCCATGGCCCAGACTCGCACGCTGTAGCGTGCTTGTGAATCAGCCGATTAGGTCAGTGCACCAGCCGCTCTAACGGGTGATGGCAATTTGCGAGGCGATGCGCGAGTGTTGAGGCAATTCACCCTGACGCCTTGGCTTATCTGGCGCTGACCGCGCCGATCTCCGTTGCCTAGCCGCCGTTTGGACCCAGGCTAGACACTGGACGGAATCGGCCACAAAGGCGAGCCTAGACGTTTGCTAAAAACTAGGGCTAAGGCAGGACGTTAGATCAACTGTATATCCGCGACGGATGCCCGCGTGAAGTTCGGCAACACACGTCGCAGGCCCCAAGCCTCATTTTCGAAGCGAGACCAGAATGTTTAATGGGTGGTCGACCTGCCCCTTCTCCCAGCCCGACGCCGGGGTGCCGGCCACCGGGTCGATCACATAATGGGAGCACATCTCGTGGAAGCGGCTATTGAAGCGCCGCTCCTTGCCCATGAACACAGCATCAACCGCCGTCTTCATCTTGTCGTAGATGCCGCGCCGCGTGACGCCGCCGAGCATCTCGAACGCCCTGGCATGAGCGTCGAACACCATCTCCTGGGTCTCGCGAGGGTAGGGGGCCGGCGCCCAGACTTCATCAAAACTGAGTCAGAGCCAAACTTCCACGCCGGTTCACAACCTGGGCCTATCCGTTCGGGGCCATCTGCCCCGCGCGAGGCGCAGGCGCCGCTGTGGTGATGCCGTCTGTCGGCGTCGAGGCCATGAACCGGCGCCTGGTCGAAAGCAGCGCTACGGTCAGCCCCGGCGCCATCGCCTTGCTGATCATCGACGGCGCGGGCTGGCGCAGGTCCAACAACTGATCATCCCCGACAACATCATGCTTCTCAAGCTGCCACCCTATGCTCCAGGGCTAAACCCGACCGAGAACCTCTGGCAGTAACTGCGTGCAAACGCCATGGCCATTTCGGTCTGGTAGACCTATGAAGCCATCGTCGATGCTTGCTGCAACGCATGGAGAGGCCTCATCGCCAAGCCAAACGTCATCACCTCAATCGGTACCCGCCAATGAGCGCAGGTCAGCATTTTAGGACGGCTGGTGCTATATAACCCTCTCGTATCCGTTAGATCGCCGCCGCTCTTCTAACCTCGATGTTTCCCGACGTTTCGCCCGACGCAACACTAAGCCTATACTGCAGACGCCGGCAAACATAAGGAGCCAAGTGGTAGGTTCTGGCGCGGCGGATACCGAGGTGTTGGAGATATCGACGACGCCCTCTCCGTCGGTGAAGCCATCTGCTATGGTAAAGCTTCCTGGATTAAAGCTTATGTTTGTGCCTGCCCCTTGCCCAAAGGGCTCTGGCGCTGGTTTATCTGTGTCTATGAAGAAGAATGAGGGGCCTGACAGCTCCGTCGGGGCCAGAAGGGTGACCGTGGCGCCCGTCATTAACGTCCCACTGTCATCAATCGTCACTCCCGAGAATGACGTTCCGGTCCCATCCACCGCGGCATCAGCGGTGTTCAAGGCAAAGCTGTAGGTGAAATCACCGAGGGCGGAAATCTCGTTAGACTGGAAGTCGTAGATAGCAGCAAACGCGCATCCGGGTAAAAGGGCGGTGCAGGCTGTTGCTACCAAAAGCCATTTTTTCATTGAAACATTCCGATCATAATCAGCCCTGCCGAGGCCGCGTTTAGTAAGCGCGTTTCGAAATCAGGTTCAGCCTTGTAGGGGCGTGCCATGGCAGCAGCGTCGTCGCAATAGACCACAACTGTGAGAGCCTATCGTCAGCCTGGCCCATGTCAAGGCGTTCGGGATGCGTAAACGCCTGGCCTGCGACGCTCAGCGGCTGAGATGAAGCATTGTGCAACATCTTCGGCCGAACACCGTCGATGGCCGCGTTGCAGGACTTCGCCGGTCGGTCATGTCCGCTTCGGCGGCTATCTCCAACAGTCGATCTTTATAGAGCTACGAGCGTTGCGGGCCAGCCGGCCTGTATTGATGGTCTCTGCTTAACGTGCTGAGCGCGTCGAGTCGGAAAGAATTCATTGTCTAGCCCTTATCAGGATTAGAAAACAATTTACTTCAGCATGAGCATCGATCCTGGTGAAGTTAGATCGGCATGCATCCCGGGATTACGTCTAGGCGGCGTGGCTATAAGCCTTAAATCGACTGGCTTTTGATGACGGCCGTCCCCTGTGCAGGGCTCCTCACTCGCCTCGATCCTCGATCAGCCGGGTCCAGAAGTGCTCCCGTTCATCAGTGGAGAGTACCGCTTCACGATGACAGAGGGCAGGGCCAGCCGGACTGGCTTCTTGCTCATTGGGGTTGCGGGGCCATTCATCCAAGGTTGCAAGGAAGGCAAAACCATCGAGATCGTCGAGGCTTTTTCCCGGCTGCCCGCTCTCTTCGGGGGGGGGAAGAAGCTGCGGACGTTCGCGTCGAACAGCGCCAGTCAAAAGGGTCAGTTAGCCTCGACGTGAGGCTGCAGGCGCAGGAAGCAAGCCTTGGTCAGACGGCTCTCACCTGAAGCGGCCTCTGTCGATAATTCTCAATCGCTGTTTGTTTCCAGAGCGCGCGCTGAGGCCGGCTCGATCGGCGTTCGTATTGAACACCGATAGGCTTGAAGAGGACGCAGGTCTCGTCATTGAAACGCCGACCAGCAAGGAGCGCTGGATGGCTTCAAAGACGAGGCCGCGGAAGCGTGAGCGACACTACCGGCAAGCCGTCGTGCGATCAGCGATCCGCTGTCGCTTGCAGCCGCAGCAGGGGAGGGTCGGCCAGCGGCCGCATTCGCCGTCACCGCTGTCGAAAGCCCGTCCAGAGCGCCTCCTTGAAAGGCTCGACCAAGTAGCCGAGCGCCGAACGCGGCTTCAAGGGGATGACGACTTCGGCTGGCAGGCCGGGCTTAAGGGCGCTGGCCTCCCCGTGGATGCGCCGGATCTGATCGAGCTCGGCGGCCGGTAGGGCGACGTCGACGCGGTAGAACCGCTGGTCGGATTTCTCCTCGCTGATGGCGTCGGCCGAGATGTTTTGAATCAAACCGTGGAGCAGCGGAAGGCGCCGGTCGTGGAAGGCGGTAATGCGGATCTCCACACTTTGGCCGCGCCGCAGGTCTTCCGCGTCGGACGGCTTCACCTTCGCCTCAATGACCAGACGTTGATGAGCGGGCACAATCTCAATCAGCCGCGGGCCGGCGGCCACGACGCCGCCGACGGTGAAGAGGAAGATGAACCCCATGGCGAACAGCATGGGTGTCTTAAAGTCGATGGAGCCGCCCCACATGGTGGCGATCCAGGAAAAGATCTTCACCCCGGTGGGCACGGCGATCACCATCGTGGCCGCCAC
>CALMGB010000175.1 GCA_937863535.1 uncultured Caulobacteraceae bacterium | reverse complement strand
CGCTGGAGCGGCTCAACGGCGAGATCAAACGCCGTACCGAGGTGGTCGGCATCTTCCCCAACGAGGCCGCAATCCTACGGCTCGTCGGCGCCATCCTGCTCGAACAGAACGATGAATGGATGGTCCAGCGCTCGCGCTACTTGAGCCTGGAAACCATCGCCACATTGAGCGACAATCCTCTCGTCAGCCTCCCACCCATGGCGGCTTGATCGATCCCGGCTTGCCGAAGATCGCGGTGGCGGCTCGCTCAGCTACACCACGTAATGGGACACGATCGTCCTCTCCACCACCCAACGGCGCGGCAAGACCTCGAAGCCCTTCGTAGAGGCGTTTCGGCGCACGATCTGCAGGGTGATGTGGGTCTTCTGCTTGGTCCAGTCGATCAGGCGCCCGGTATAGCCGCCATCTGCAAAGGCGTGCTCTACGAACGGGTTTCTGGCCCGGGAGCGCTTCAGCACGCCCTTGGCCCCGTCGCGATCCTGGACCTCGGCGCCATGGACGTGAACAGCGAGCAGTCGACCATCGGTGTCGGTCAGGATATGGCGCTTGCGGCCCCAGATCTTCTTGCCGGCGTCCTAGCCCCTGGCGCCCCTTTTTGATCTGCAGTCCTGACCGACTGGCTGTCCAGGATGGCTGCAGAGGGCGAAGGCTGTCGGCCTACACGCTCTCGATCCGCCATCACCACGGCGTGGTGGACCCGGTCTCAAACGCCTTCCCGCTGCCAGCGGCGCAGATAATAGTAGACCGTCTGCCAAGGCGGCAGGTCATGGGGCAGCAAGCGCCAAGCCGCGCCCGCTGGCAAGACATACAGCACCGCGTTGACCAACTCCCGCGTCGCCGCCTTACGCGGTCGTCCGCCAGGCTCCGCCTCCGGGATCAATGGTGCGATCAGAGCCCATTGCCCATCGCTCAGGTCAGTGTCGTAGGTGCGCCGCTTCGGCGACTTGCGTTTGGGCATGGGTGTCGGTCATCGTCGCCAATCCGACCCCCCATGAATCACACCCGAGCCGCCGCGGGTATCCCCTTCTCAAACGCTGTCTTAAAGGTTGCCAAGCCTTTAAAGGATTCCAAGCCTTTAAACTCGATTTACCGTTTTGAGGGACACTGGTAGGAGCAACGAAGAGGTGATGCCTGCGCATTCTCCCCATCAGAACGTCGATTGCAGCCAAAAATGGCAATGTGACCCTCATATTTGCCCTTCTTCTACCAGTATTGGTGCTGCTTGTCGGGGGCACGATCGACTTATTGAACGTATCGCAGAGTAAAGCGCAGCTACAGCAGGCGAGCGACGCCGCGGCGCTCGCTGCTGTGGCGCGTTGTTCGCCGGGCTTCGAGGCTGCCAACAGCATGTCACTTGGCGGCAGTGTGCCGGACAGCATCACCTCCGCCTCAACCAACGCCTTCTTTTCAGCCGACTGGGCGTCGCGTAATGACACGACCTACCCGAAGCTTAAAGGTAACGCTTGCAGTGCGGGGACCTTTGTGTGTCGTGTGGGCACCAACGTCTACTCCTACGTCAGTGCAACCGCGACCTTCACGCCAGCATTTTTGAAAATGGTAGGTTTAGTGCCGGGCTTCGCAGGTATCGCCGCCATTCCGTTGACGGTGACCTCTAGTGCGATGGCGTCCACGCCGACTTACGTTAACTACTACATCCTTGTCGATGTGTCTCAGTCGATGGGCATTGCCGCGACTGCGGCCGATATGACAAATATGTATGCTCGGGTTGGACAATATGGGATGGCCACGGGGGGCGAGAGCGGTTGCGTGTTTGGTTGTCATGTGCCGGCATTCGTAAATTGCTGCTCAGGGTCTACCCAGACGATATCCGGCCAGCCAGTGTCAAACGAAACGCTCGCCCACAGCTCCAAATATGGCACGCCGATCACGCTGCGGATCGACTCGGCTGTAAGCGCTATACAAAGCACGATTACACAGGCCCAAAACCTAGCTGGAGGGTTTGCCAATATCAAAATCGGACTGTACGAAGTCAACCACGGTCCGAGTTCCAGCAACTACGTCACTACTGTTTCAGCCCCATCCTCTAACTACAGCGCGTTATCTACGGCTGCGAGCACTATCGACCTAGGCAGCAACAACGCTTATGGCTACGGCGACACTGACTTCGATGATGAGATATCTGCCTTTGCCGCCACGCTAACCGCGAACGGTAGTGGGGCTACGGCATTGACGCCGGAAAACTATGTATTCATCATCACTGACGGTCTGTCTGACAACAGCGGTAGCAGCACAAACAACCATCCGACCGCAGCTTTCAATTCAAGCGATTGTACCGCGTTGAAAGCCAACGCCACTGTCGGAGTTATATATACTACTTACACCCCTATCTATAACAATAATAGTGCTAGCGCTGGCTATGAGCCCAACTTTGCCTCTTTAGTGGCACCTTATCTTAGTACTATCCCCACCAACTTGCAGGCTGGCACCTCTGATTCCTCTCAGTATAATTCCGAGGCAAGCGACGGACCGGCGCTGATCGCCAAGCTGCAGCAGCTTTTCGCTGCCACTCAGAAGGTCGCGCACGTCGCGCATTAGGGTGCGGCGTTGTCAAACGGCGTTCAAAGTTGACCCCTATCGGCGTCCAAAACTGACCCCTTCTCCCACCAGGCAGCTTGGAGACGAACGCCACTACGCCCTCTCGCGTCATTCGCCGCCGCAGCAACACGGCGCCCTTGGCGTCCAGCCCCGCCAGGCTGCAGCTATTCTTGCCCAGGTCGATCCCCAGCATGGCGACAAGCGTCTTGGTCATGGTCCTCTCCTCTGATCCGACGCCAGATTGCGCCGGTGGTGAGGGGTGGGCCATCCATAAAGAGCGCAACTGTAATGCTAGGCATGCGCCGCACAGCAAAACGGCCCGAGATCGCTCCCGGGCCGCTTCGCCTCACTCCCCAATCGAGGAATTCAGGCGCTGAGAGCGTCCTTGGACCGGAAGCCCATGGTCTTCTTCGCCCAACGCAGCATCAGGCCGATGCCGCCGATGCCGGCGAACATGAGGAGCCAGGTGGAGGGCTCGGGCGCGGCTGACGTGATGTTGAAATTGAAATCTTCGTTGTGCGAGCCTGAGCTGGAGCCTACACCGCTCTGAAAGGCGAAATCTCCCACCTCGGTTGAAGCGCCGAAGATGTAATTGCCAGCAGCAAGCGACACGGCTGTATCGCCCGAAAAGTTGCCATGGCTATTTAACTGGGAGACAACCGTTCCAACCGTTTGGTCGATCAGAATATAGCTGTTGTTGACGCCGGCATAGCTCTCGGTAAAGGCATAAGCCAGCTGAAAGCTTGCCGGCGACGTGACGTCGAAAATGTAGCTATAGTATTCACCATCGTCCTGGCCCTGGGCCTCTCCGTCAGCCGCGAAGACCAAATTCGAGACCATCCCCGAAAAATTGATCGTTCCGGATGAAGGGCTGGCGAAGCTGGCGGAGGCGTTTTCGAAAGCCTGACCTTGGGCCTCAATCATGAAACCTGGACCCGCCGTCGTGCCATTCCCATACGAGCTGGCGTTCAGTGTCGGCGTGAAGGCGGTGACCACATCGGCGTTGGAGCCGCTACCGCTCCCGTTGCCGCTCGTTCCCGCGGTCGATGATGCCAAAGCGTTGGAGTGAACGTTTGCGGAGTCGAATATCACTTCCGCACGAGCGGCTCCCGCCATGAAGAGCGCCAAGGCACCGGCCGCGACTGCGAATTTCAGCTGACTTATGCCCATCGACGTTTCCCATCTACTCAAAGATACGCACCATTAATCGTTCCAGGAGGTGGGAACCATCCTTTTTGTGGCGGAGCTGACTCGATTTTGGCCTAATCCGCGCCTTGCTGTCGCAACCTCTCGCCGTGAAGCGGAGCGCCCGGCCGTCGTTGAGCAATTGCGTGCCAAGCGACAGGAGGAGCCACGCTTCGCACCCTCATGGCGTTCAGCTTGGCTGATCAGCTCCGCCTGACCAGCTCACCCCGCCTTCCTCAGCCGCGCAATTGGCCTCTGGCCATCCTCATCGATGAAGATAACGCCAGCTGCTTCTGAACCGTAAGCGAAGGTTCTTCACCCTTCGGTGCGGGCTTAACGCTCAGCGGGAGGCGG
>CALMGB010000174.1 GCA_937863535.1 uncultured Caulobacteraceae bacterium | reverse complement strand
CTGCGGTGGATCAGCGTCACGTGGCTTGCGAAGCTGGTTAGGAACAGCGCCTCCTCCACGGCCGTATTGCCGCCGCCCACCACCGCCACCGCCTTGCCGCGGTAGAAGAAGCCGTCGCAGGTGGCGCAGGCCGAGACGCCGAAGCCGCGGTAACGCTGCTCGCTCGGCGTGTTCAGCCAACGCGCCTTGGCGCCGGTGGTGATGATGAGTGACCCTGCAAGAATTGTGGACCCACTGTCGAGCGTCAGGCGGAACGGCCGGGCGGACAGGTCCACGCTGGAGACCATGTCGTCCAGGAACTCGGTTCCCACGTGCTCCGCCTGAGCACGCATCTGCTCCATCAGCCAGGGGCCTTGAATCACCTCGGCGAAGCCCGGGTAGTTCTCGACATCGGTGGTGATGGTCAGTTGGCCGCCGGGCTCGAGGCCCGAGATCACCACCGGCTCCAGCATGGCTCGGGCGGCGTAGATGGCGGCGGTGAGACCTGCAGGGCCTGAGCCCAGGATGGCTACTCGAACCTGGCGGGGATGGGACGTCATGAGGGTCTCGAAGTGGCGGGGCCTTTAGCGACGGCTTATGTAGTCACGATTCCGCCGCGCGGCCTGCGCCATTGCACAGGGCGGCGCGCGCTGCTAGCCGTTCCGGCCGGGCGCCAAGCCGGTGTGGGGCCGCTGGGGGAACCGACGCACGCCATGAGCTTCTACGCGACTTCCGGGCGCAAGCGGCGCGGCGTGGTGTTCGACCTGCTGTCCTTCGACCGCCTGCTCACCGGTCCCTTGATCCACCTGATCTACTGGGGTGGCCTGGCGCTCGTGCTGCTGTTCGGCTTCGGGGCGATCGGGGCGGCGGTGGGGTTGGCGCTGCGCAATATGAGCCTGGAGGGGCTGCTGCTGGCGGCGCCGGCCGTAGTCGCCGCCTTCCTGACCATGGGCGTGCTGGCGCTCTTGTGGCGCGCCGGCTGCGAGTTCTTCCTGGCGGTGTTCAGCATCGCGGAGAACCTGCACGCGCTCCGTACTGAAGGCGACAAGGACAGGGTGGTCACGCCCAAGCCAGCCGCCCGCCAGCCGCTGAACCTGGGCTGACCCTCTTTCACAAGGGGTGAGAGACACGGCAAGTTAAGCATTAACCGGCAAGGCTCCGCCCGCTCTCTCCCCGCGGCCGGACTCCTTCCCTCATGTTCCAGATCATCGGCGTGGTGCTGCTGTTCGGTTTGGTGTTCGGCAGCTTCCTGATGTCGGGCGGCAACCTCGGCGTGATCATCGAGGCCGCCCCGCACGAGCTGATGGCCATCCTGGGCGCCGGCGTCGCCTCCTATCTGATCTCCAATTCCATGGGGGTGATCAAGGACACCGCGAGCGGTTTCGGCAAGATCTTCAAGGGGCCGAAGTGGAAGGCGTCGGACTACACCGACCTGCTAAGCCTGCTTTTCGTCCTCACCAAGATGATGAAGACCAAGGGCGTGATCGCGGTTGAAAGCCACATCGAGAAGCCGGCCGAGAGCACGATCTTCTCCAAGTACCCCAAGATCATGAAGGATCACTTCGCCACCGACTTCATCTGCGACACCCTGCGCATGATGACCATGAACCTGGAGAACCCGCACCAGGTCGAGGACTGCATGGAGCGCCAGCTGGAGAAGCACCACCACGAGGGCCTGGGCCCGGCTGGCGCCCTGCAAAGCTTGGCCGATGCGCTGCCGGCCCTGGGCATCGTCGCTGCGGTGCTCGGTATCATCAAGACCATGGGCGCCATCACCCAGCCGCCCGAGATCCTGGGCCAGATGATCGGCTCAGCCCTGGTCGGCACCTTCCTCGGCGTGTTCCTGGCCTACGGCTTGGTCGGCCCTATGGCCACGCGTCTGAAGGCGGTGGTGGACGAGGAGGCGGCCTTCTACCACATCATCCGATCTGTCCTGGTCGCCCACCTGCACGGCAACGCCGCTCAGATATCTGTGGAGATCGGCCGTGGCGTTGTGCCCAGTTCGTCCCAGCCTAGCTTTGCCGCGCTTGAAGAATCTCTCACCAACATGCCCGCCGAGGCCGCGTAAATCAGCCGCGGAACCGCAGATCACGCTTGCGTGTTCGGACAGGCGTGCATAATGGGCGTAGCGCTGCAGGCATCGCGCCTTTTCCCGACGGGGTCCCCGGCGAGATTAGGAACGGGTCTGCGACGAGGCGCTGATTAACTCCTTTCAGGGGACCAGGGACAATGACCTCCATCCGTAAGCTTCTTTTGGCCGGCGTCGCCGTCGCCTCGCTCGGCGTCGCGGCCTGTGGCCACAAGGACACCAACGAGACCTCCAACACCGCCACCACCGACACCACCACCACCACGACCCCGGACAACTCGACCGGCGGCACGTCGTCCAACACGACGACCACGACCACCAACGACATGGGCGGCGGCAACATGACCACCACCAACACGACCACGAACTCGCAGTAAGCGGTTCCACCAAATCGTACGAAGGGCCGCCCTCCGGGGCGGCCCTTTTTCTTTTCGCGCTACCTTCGCAGGCTTCGCGCATGAGCGCTGATCTTGAGTGGACCGAAGGTGGCCCTCGCTCGCTTCGCTACGGCGACATCTACTTCTCGCGCTCAGACGGCTTGGCGGAAAGCCGGGCGGTCTTCCTGGAGGGTTGCGGTCTGCCGCACGGCTGGTCAGGACGCGCCCGGTTCACGGTGGCGGAGCTGGGCTTCGGGACCGGGCTGAACATCGCCGCCCTGCTGGAGCTCTGGCGGCGCACGCGAGAACCCGGCGCGCACCTGTCGATCTTTTCGGTGGAGGCCCACCCGCTGTCCCGCGATCAGGCGGCCAGGGCCCTCGGCGCCTGGCGGGGCGTGCTGGGGGACGCCGTCGACGCGCTCCTCACCCTATGGCCTGAGGTGCGGACGGGGTTTCAACGACTCGACCTGCTCGCCCACGCGGCGACGCTGGACGTGTATATTGGCGACGTGGGTGAGGCGCTGGCCCGTTGGGGCGGCCCGGCCGACGCCTGGTTCCTGGACGGCTTCTCCCCGGCGCTCAACCCGCAGATGTGGACCGGCGAGGTGCTGGCCGCCGTCGGCCGGCTGAGCACCCCCGGCGCGCGCCTCGCTACCTTCACCGTCGCGGGCCCTGTGCGGCGGGGCTTGGTCGCCGCGGGCTTCGAAGTGGAAAAGCGGCCGGGATTCGGGGCCAAGCGGGAGCGCCTGGAAGGTCGGCTCGTCGCCCAGGCGCGCTCGCCGTCCTCGTCGCGACGGACGGCGGTCGGCTCCGTAGCGATCGTCGGCGGCGGGATCGCAGCCGCAGCCCTGGTGCGCGCCTTCTCCCGGCAGGGCGTCGCCTGCACCTTGATAGAGGCGGAGGCGCCCGGCGCCGGCGCGTCCGGCAATCCCTCCGCCCTGGTCACGCCGCGCTTAGACGCCGGCTTCGGGCCGGCGGCGGACTTGCACGCCCAAGCCTTCGCCTTCGCGGTCGGCCTCTACCGGCGCGACGCGCCGCAGGCGATCATCGCCGAAGGGGTGCTCCAGCTCGGCGTGGCGGCACGCGACGAGGCCAGGTTCGCCAAGCTGGCCGCCTGGACCGGGTTCGCCGAGGGTCGGCTCAACCCGATGGGGCCTGCCGACCTCGCCGACTGGCTTGCGGAGGATGACACTGGCGACAACCGGCCCGCGCTGTGGATCGCCGACGCCCTGGTCGTCGAGCCCGCATTGGTCCTGCGGGCCTGGCTCGCGTCGGCCGACCACGTCACGGGAACGGTGGTGGAGGTGGAACCCCAGGGCGAGCGATGGGCGTGCCGAGGCCGACGCAGTCTGCCTCGCGGCCGGCTTCGACGCCTTCGCCCTTCTGCCCGGTGTCGGCCTGCGTCCGATCCGTGGCCAGGTGGAGTTCACCCGGGCGCCGGTCTTCGAGGGGAAGGCTGCGGCCTGGGGCGCCTACGCCATCCCGACCCGGGGCGGCGGCGTGCTGTTCGGGGCGAGCCACGTGCGCGACGACTCGGGCCGTGACCTGCGCCCACAGGAAGCGACCGCCAATCTCGACGCCCTTCGGGGCCGACGCCCGGCCCTGACGCAGCGCCTGCGCGCCCTGGCCCCGGCGCAGCTGCGCTCGCGGGCGGCCGTGCGCGCCTCCACGCCCGATCACCTGCCTCTGGCCGGTGAGACGGCGCGGCCGGGCCTGCACCTGCTGGGAGGA
>CALMGB010000173.1 GCA_937863535.1 uncultured Caulobacteraceae bacterium | reverse complement strand
GATCCCCAACCCGCCCGAGCGGCCGCATCGGTATGAACGCTGCTATGGCTGGCGCCATCGTCATCACCATCATTACGGCGTGTACGCCTACGCGCCGCCAGCCTACGCTCAGCGCCATCACCGCACGCACCATCGCCATGTCGCCTATGCTCCCGTCATGCACCGGTCGACTTCACATCGCCACCACATGGTCGCCCCGATGGCGACCCACGACGTGGCGCCGGCCCCCGTCCATTCCAAGGCGAGGCCGGCCGCGCCAGCCCAGCCCCAGGAGGCCAGGCCGCAGCTGACCAAGCCACAAGCCCTGGACCATCGCCACCACCATCACCCCGCCACGGACGCAGCGTTGGCGGCGGCGAGCGGCGGTCCGGCCAGCACCACGGGCCCGGCCAACACGACTGGCGGCGGGACCCCTGCGGGGTCGACCGAGGCGGACCGCTACCAAGCGCTGCAGCAAAGCCTGGCGGACGCCTTCGCCAGCGGCGCCCAACTGACGGCGCCCGCCCATATGGAGCCGAACCAAGCCTCTACCGTCACCTTGACGGTTCCGGCCGATTTCGCCCAGACGGTGCACACCGAGGCTGCCAAGCAGAACCTGTCGGACCAAGCCGCGACGGTGAACCTGATGGCCTCCCTGACCGGCGACGGTTACACCATCGTACCGGGCGAGGCGCAGACTCAGCCCCTGACCTTGAACGCCCCCACCACCTTCGACTGGAAGGTCACTCCGACCGGCGCGGGCCGGGGCGCACTGAAGGCCTCAGTCCGGGCCGCAGTCGGCGAGGGTCACGACCTGACCCTGGGCGACAAGATCACCGGGTCCGGCGCCGCGACGGGTCGGGTCGTGGGCATAGGCCTGCTGGCCTTGATCGCCCTGGTGCTGCTCGGCTGGGCGGCCCAGCGGCGCAGGCCGAAAGTGACCGGGGCGTCAAAGCCGCGAACCACGCATACCAACGGCAATCTCTGACGCTCGACAAACGCCGAAAGAGTGAGGCGACCTCGGCCGCCTCACTCTTTCTCCTTGAAGGACGCCCGATTACACGGGCAGCGCCCCCCCTCGCTTGACCTCCTCAAGCACCGTGTAGGTCCGGGTTTCGCGTACCCCCGGCAGGCGCACCAGCAGTTCGCCCAAAAAGGCGCGGTAATCACCCATGTCGCGTAGCCGGGCCTTGATGAGGTAGTCGAAGCCGCCGGCCACCATGTGGCATTCGATCACCTCGGGCGTACGCCGCGCGGCCTCGGCGAAGGCGTCGAACACGTCCGGCGTCGTACGGTCCAGCACCACTTCGACGAACACCAGCAGCGCCCGGTCGATCTTCTCCGGATCGATCTCCACACTGTAGCCCACGATCACGCCGCGCTCACGGAGCTTGCGCACCCGGTCATGGGCGGCGGCGGGGGATAGGTTGGCGCGCCTCGCAAGCTCCTGGTTGGTCATGCGGCCGTCCGCCTGGAGCAGTCGGAGCAGCCGGCGGTCTGCGTCGTCGAGCATTGACCCTCTCCCGCAAGGGATACGTGCGTTCCCGATGCGTCCATCTGGTGAAACACCGCTGATTAGCCTGAACCTTCAGGACAACCCACCCGGAAGCGAAGCACCTTCGCTTCGATCCCACGTAAAACGAAGGTTCCATCACGCTGGAGCCCAGCCATGAACGCCCTGCAGGACTGGGACGCCATCGACCACGATAAGTACCGGGACGAAGGCGAGGCCGTCTCCGCCCTGCTCGCCGCCTGCCCTCTGGACGACACGGCGCGGGCCCTTGTCCACGCCGAGGCGGAGACCCTGGTCCGCGCCGCACGGCGTTCGGTGAAACGCCAGGGTGTGGTGGAGAGCTTCCTGCAGGAGTTCTCGCTCGGCACCAAGGAAGGCTTGGCGCTGATGTGCCTGGCGGAGGCGCTGCTGCGCACGCCAGACCAGGACACCCGCGACAGGCTGATCGCCGAGAAGATCGGTTCGGCCGACTGGGCCAGCCATCTCGGCCAGTCCGACAGCCTGTTCGTCAACGCCTCGACATGGGGGCTGATGCTGACCGGCAAGCTGGTGGACGTGGACGAGGACGCTCGGCGAGACGTGAGCGGCTTCGTGAAGAAGCTGGCTGGCCGGCTCGGCGAGCCGGTGGTGCGTCAGGCGGTGGCGGCGGCGGTGCGCATCATGGGCGAGCAGTTCGTGCTCGGCCGCACCATCGAGGAGGCGCTGAGGCGCGCGCGAAAGGAGGGCTCGCTCTGCTCCTTCGACATGCTGGGCGAAGGGGCGCGCACCGCCCAGGACGCCGCGCGCTACGAACAGCTCTACGCCAGCGCGATCGAGACCGTGGGCAGGGCCGCGGCCGGCGCGGGCCCGGAGCGGGGCAATGGCGTGTCGGTGAAGCTGTCGGCGCTCTGCCCCCGCTACGAGGCGACGCAGGAGGTACGGGTCTGGGCGGAACTTTACCCCCGGCTCAAGCGGCTGGCGGTGCTGGCCGCCCGGCACGACCTGAACTTCGCCCTGGACGCCGAAGAGGCGGACCGGCTGGTGCTCTCGCTGAAATTGCTGGAGCGGCTGGCTGGAGAGCGCGAACTCGGCCCCTGGACGGGCCTGGGCGTCGTCGTGCAGGCCTACCAGAAGCGTGCGGTGGAGGTGATCGGGCGGGTGGCGACCCTGGCGCGGAGTTCCAACCGAAGGATCATGGTGCGACTGGTCAAGGGCGCTTATTGGGACAGCGAAATCAAGCGCGCCCAGGTCGCCGGACGTCCGGGCTATCCCGTCTACACCACCAAGCCTGCCACTGACCTCTCCTACCTCGTGGCCGCCAAGGCGCTGATCGACGCCTCGCCTGCACTCTACCCGCAGTTCGCCACCCACAACGCTCACACGCTGGCGGCCGTGCAACACATGGCCCGGGAGGCGGGGGTGCAGATCGAGCATCAGCGCCTGCATGGCATGGGCGAGGCGCTGTACGGCGCCGCCAACACCCGGTTTGGCGACGACATGGTGCTGCGCGCCTATGCGCCGGTCGGCGGCCACGAGGACCTCCTGCCCTATCTCGTCCGCCGCCTGCTGGAGAACGGCGCCAACACCTCCTTCGTCCACGCCCTGCTGGACGACCGGGTGCCAGCCGCCCTGGTGGTGAGCGATCCGGTCGCGGCGGTGGAGGCCCATCCTGGACCCCACGCCAAGATCCCGCTGCCGCGCGATCTGTACGGCCCCTCGCGGGTCAACACCCTCGGCCGCGACCTCTCGCTGCTCAGCGATGTCGGGCGACTGGACGCCGCGGACGCCGCCCTGAGGGGCGGCCGGCTGGCGGCGGGCCCGATCGTGGGCGGCAGGCTCACCAAGGGAACGGAACGACGCCCGGTGCGAAGCCCTGCGGACTTCTCCCGCACGCTCGGCGAGACCGCAGAGGCGACCGCTGGCGACATCGACCGCGCCTTCCAGCTGGCCCGCAAGGCTCAGCCAGCCTGGGATCGTCTCGGCGGCTCCGGGCGTGCGCGGGTGCTGCGAGCCATGGGCGACGCCCTGGAGGCCGATATGGACCGCCTCGTCGCCATCCTGGCGGCCGAGGGCGGCAAGACGCTGAACGACGGCGTGTCGGAGGTGCGGGAAGCCGCCGACTTCTGCCGCTACTACGCTTGCCTGGCGGAGGCGCAGTTCCGCGCGCCGGAGATGCTGAAGGGTCCGGTCGGCGAAACCAACGCACTGGAGCTGCGCGGCCGCGGCGTGTTCGCCTGCATCAGCCCCTGGAACTTCCCCCTGGCCATCTTCACCGGCCAGATCGCCGCCGCGCTCGCCGCCGGCAACGCAGTCCTCGCCAAGCCTGCGGAGCAGACGCCGCTGGTGGCCGCCGAGGCCGTACGCCTGTTCTTCAAGTCGGGGCTGGACCCCGACCTGCTGGCCCTGCTTCCTGGCCGAGGCGAGATGGTGGGCGCGGCGCTGACCACGCATGCGGAGCTGGATGGAGTGGCCTTCACCGGGGGCACCTCCACCGCCTGGGCGATCAACCGGACGTTGGCGGCGCGGAACGGCCCCATCCTACCCTTCATCGCCGAGACGGGCGGGCTGAACGGCATGTTCATCGACACCACAGCGCTGAAGGAGCAGGTGGTGGACGACGTGATCGCCTCGTCCATCGGCTCGGCCGGTCAGCGCTGCTCGGCGCTGCGGGTGCTCTATGTGCCCAAGGACAGCGCCGAGGTGGTGATCGCCACCTTGAAGGGCGCGCTGCAGGCTTTAGTGATCGGCGACGGCTCCGATCCCGCAATCGACATCGGCCCGGTGATCGACGAGGACGCGCGGCGCCTGCTGGTGGAGCACGTAGCGAGGCTCGAACGGGAGGCGAAGATCATCGCCCGGCGCGACGTGGGCGGGCTGGCGGATAAGGGCGCCTATTTCGGCCCGGTGATCGCCGAAGTGCCCTCGCCGGACTTCCTGGAGCAGGAAGTGTTCGGTCCCATCCTGCACATCTACCGCTACGACCCGGCGGACCTCGAGAAGGTCGCAGGCCGGCTGACGGCGCGCCGCTATGGCCTGACACTGGGGGTGCACACCCGCATCGACGCCTTTGCCGAGCAGGTGCGCGAACTTGTGCCGGCCGGCAACGTGTACGTGAACCGCTCGATCATCGGAGCGGTAGTGGGGGTGCAGCCCTTCGGCGGCGAGGGCCTCTCGGGGACCGGGCCGAAGGCCGGAGGGCCGAACGCGCTTCTGCGCTACGCGGTGGAGCGGGCGCTGAGCGTGAACATCGCAGCGCAAGGCGGCGACCCCATGCTGCTGAACCTATGAAGGTGAAACGTAGACCTCCCTCCCCCCTCGATGGGAAGGGTCGGGACTAGGGTGATTGCAGCACACCTGTGGAAGGGTACGGGAGGCGCCTCCGGAGCCATCTCCGGCAACGACGGCGCAAACACCCCCACCCCTGTCCTCCCCCGTCGAGGGGGAGGGATGATGATCAATTTAGAACGTGAGCGCGCGCACTTCCTTCACGTGCGGAAGTGCTTGCACCTTGGCGAGCAGGCCTTCGTCCAGCGACTGGTCCACACCCACCAGGGCGATGGCGTCCTCCCCCGCCGCCCGGCGGCCTAGGTTGAAGGTGGCGATGTTGACGCCCGCCTCCGCCAGCAGGCCGCCCAGCGCGCCGATGAAGCCCCGCTTGTCCAAATTGGAGACGTAGAGCATGGCCGGCTGGAAGCTGGCGTCCAGCTCCATGCCCTTCACCTCCACCACGCGGGGGCTTGCGCCGACCACCACGCCGGCGAAGGCGCGCTTGCCAATGTCGGTGGTCACCGTCACCCGGATCAGGCTGTCATAGACGGGGCTAGCCTCCTGACGGCTTTCCGAGATCACGATCCCACGCTCCTTCGCTACCGCCGGGGCCGAAACCATGTTGATCTCCGCCAGCATGGGACGCAGGATCCCGGCCACCAGCGCCGCGCTCATCGGCTTGACGTTCAGGCTAGCGACATCGCCCTCGAAAGCCACGTCGATGGCCTGGATGTTGACGTCCACCATCTGGCCGGCGAGCGCGCCGAGCTTCTCGGCCAAGGCCACGAACGGCTTCAGCTTGGGCGCCTCCTCCGCCGTCACCGAGGGGCTGTTCAGGGCGTTGGTGACCGCGCCCGAGAGCAGATAGTCGCTCATCTGCTCGGCCACCTGCAGCGCCACGTTCTCCTGCGCCTCCAGCGTGGAGGCGCCTAGGTGCGGGGTGGCGATCAGGTTGGGGGCGCCGAACAGCACGTTCTCGGTGGCGGGCTCCGTGGTGAAGACGTCGAAGCCGGCGCCGCCCACTTGGCCGCTCTCCAAAGCCTCGCGCAGCGCCGCCTCGTCCACCAGCCCGCCCCGGGCGCAGTTGACGATCAGCACGCCCTTCTTGGTCTTGGCCAGCGCGTCGCGGGAGAGGATGCCGCGGGTCTTCTCGGTCATGGGCGTGTGCAGGCTGATGATGTCGGCTCGGGCGAGCAGCTGGTCCAGCTCCACCTTTTCCACCCCGATCTCCACCGCGCGCTCGGTGGACAGGAAGGGATCGTAGGCGATCACCCGCATCTTCAGCCCGTTCGCGCGATCGGCCACGATGGAGCCGATGTTGCCGGCGCCGATCAGGCCCAGTGTCTTGGCGTAGAGCTCTACCCCCATGAACCGGTTCTTCTCCCACTTGCCGGCCTGGGTGGAGCTGTCGGCGGCAGGGAGCTGGCGGGCGAGGGCGAACATCATGGCGATGGCGTGCTCGGCGGTGGTGATGGAGTTGCCGAAGGGGGTGTTCATCACCACGATGCCGGCGGCGGTGGCGGCGGGAATGTCGACGTTGTCGACCCCGATGCCGGCGCGGCCGATAACCTTCATGTTCCTGGCGGCGGCGAGCACGGCCTTGTCGGCCTTTGTGGCGGAGCGGACGGCCAGGCCGTCATAGTCGCCGATGATGGCGATCAGCTCGTCCTTCTTGAGGCCGGTCTTGACATCGGCCTGGACGCCTCGGGCCTTGAAGATGTCGAGCGCTGCGGGGGAGAGCTTGTCGGCGATGAGGACGCGGGGCGGCATGGAGGGGCTCTTTCGCTTTCCCTCCCCTCGAAGGGGAGGGTC
>CALMGB010000172.1 GCA_937863535.1 uncultured Caulobacteraceae bacterium | reverse complement strand
CCTCTCCACCACCTACCCCAAGGACCAGGCCGACGGCACCTGGGATGCGACCTGGGCCGAGCGCAACACCCTACTTCGTGAGCGCGAGGGCCGCGAGGCGAGCCCGACGGCGGCCGTGATGGACAGCCAGACGATCAAGTCGGCGGAAAAGGGGGCTGCAAAGCCCAGAAATCAGCCCCCGACCAAGCCGACGCAGTGGGTTATGACGCCGGGAAGAAGGTGAAGGGTCGCAAGATCCATGCCCTGGTCGACACCCTGGGCCTCCCGATCCGCCTCATAGTGCACTCGGCCGCCGTGCAAGACCGCGATGGCGCGGCCCTGCTGCTGGACAAGGTGCGAGAGCGCTTCCCATGGCTGGAATGCGTGTTCGCCGACGGCGGCTACGACGCCCAGCAGACCTATGAAGCGGCCGCGGCCAATCACCCGCTCCGCCTGGAGGTGGTCCGGCGCAACCCCCACGCGGTCGGCTTCGAGGTGATCAAACGGCGTTGGGTGGTGGAGCGCACCTTCTCCTGGTTCGGACGAAACCGCCGCCTCGCCAAGGACTACGAGAACCTCGCCGCCACCGTCCTATCCTTCGTCACCCTCGCCGCCATCCAGTTCGGCATCAGGCGGCGCGCGCGTAAGTAGGCTTTTGAGTCAGGCTCTAAGAACTTCAGTTTCGGACGTTAATGGACCGCCCGGCGTCTCTTCCAAGGCCCGATGAATGTCGTCTTTCTGGCGGAACACCAATGGCAGCAACGGGCGCGAAAGAACACGTGGGAAAGAGTAAATAGCGTTTAGAACGGAAGCGAGCATCTGGCGAACTGAGCGCCGGTGAAGAGCGTGTGAGGCAGGCTCGGTCAACGATTTTGACCAGCAACGCCGACAGCGCTTCGTTCAGCCTCTCGGCGGCGCGCCCAGCCGCAGCGTGAACATAGTGCTGCTCAGACGTACGGGGGTCCAGGTGTCCCAGCATGGCGCTCACTTCGCATGTCCGCTCCGGTGCATCCTCGGCTAGCAAGGTCGCGGCCATGTGCCGTACGCGGTGCGGTCCGATGCCGTTCGCCAGAACGGAAGCCGTTCTGCGTCGGATCATGTGGCCTACACTGTCGGGGCGCATCGGCGGCCCCGCATGCCGAGCCATAGGGCGTCAGATGAAGGCTCCAACGGCGCAACGGCTTGGAGCAGCGGACGAACATGGTCGATGTACCGCCGCAGGGCCGGGATGAGTTTGGACGGTACACCACACTCGAAGGGCCGGTGAGACTTCATCTCGGACCCGTCGAACATCAGCAGGTAGCCTGAACCTGCCTCGACGAGGTGCCGGCCGATCTCGATGCCGGCCAAGTTCGAGATGCGAAGCGGCCGGTGGAGCAACAGCGCCAGGATTAGGCCATCCCGGTAATTCAACGCCTGTTCGGCGGTTAGCGCCGCGCCTCCGTCGATCGACTTCAGGAGCCTGGAGGCAAGCTCGAGCATATCCCTCAGCCCTGCGCGATCCAGAGACACGCTGCGGGTGCTTGGCGGACGCAATAATTCGGCCTGCGGCGCGGCTGATCCTCTTGCTACCGTAACCCAGGCTCGTGACCTTGAAGGCCGACGAAAGCCCCAACGAGCGGGTCGCGGTGGAATGCTCCGAGTCGCCGGACCATCTCATTTTGGCAAGGTAGTCGCGGAGCAGCGCGAGCGAGGCGCGCTCCCCTGGATTAAACGCCTCGTCCAAGTGTCCTCTTTCCCGCAGCCATGTCAGCCAGGCGC
The DNA here is from genome assembly GCA_937863535.1 of uncultured Caulobacteraceae bacterium. Taxonomy (GTDB): domain Bacteria; phylum Pseudomonadota; class Alphaproteobacteria; order Caulobacterales; family Caulobacteraceae; genus CAHJWH01. The sequence continues at coordinate 2,567 of CALMGB010000172.1, read as the reverse complement.
CGTAGGACCTCTCGATCTGACGCAAAGTCGCAGGTCTCAATCCCGACGCGCCTCCCGTTCCTTCCCCGGCCAGTGGGTCGTCATTCAACGCCCACTCCCAGGCCTTCCGATCGCCACTCGGCCACTTCTCGACCGGTGTCGAGGATAGGAACTTGCAACGGCTGTTCATCGCGCTGACCCGCGCCGCTTCTCTGGACGACGACCCTGACGCAGCCGGGTAAGCGTCTCGTCGTAGGCGCGGAAAGCCGGCTCGGCCTTCAGGTTGGCGTAGGCCCGCGCTGTGGTTCGCGTGCTGGTATGCCCCAGCAGCTGGCTGCCCGCCTCAAGACCTCCTGGACCCGCATCGGTGACGACCTTCACGGCGAGATGGCGGTAGAAGTGCATGTTGACCGTGAGCCCCGTCTCTAGCTTGACGAAGGCTTTGACCTGGGTGGCAAGGCTGTCGCGGTGGCGGGCATCCCCGCGCGAGTTTGGGAACAGGAAGCGGCTCGGGTGCGGGCAGACCTGCGGACGGTAGCGCGTGAGCCAAGCGTCCAGGGGCGGGTAGAGGTGGCTGGGCAGCGGCGCCTCATACTCCTCGCCCGTCTTCGTCTGCCGCCCCTGGAGGTGGATCTTCACGATCCACCGCCTCCCCTTCCCGAAGTCCAATAGGTTGGTCCCGATTTCCAGTTCGGCCAGGTTCTTGGAACCTGATGGGCGCCCTCTGCTGCATGGCGACGATCACGGCGTTCATCACCTGGACGCAGTCGTGGCGCGAGGGAGGGTCCAGACGCTTCATCCTGCGCAGCACCTCGTCGGGCAACTCGAGGAGGGCCACGTGATTGTCGACATTGTCAAACTGGCGAAGGCGCTCGCGATTCTGGCCGTCATGCCGGCCCGATTGGCTCCGGTCTCTGGCGCCGGCTTCGAGATCAGCTGGCCGATCCTGCGCGCTGACGCCTCGTCCTTCGCCCAGTGCCGTGCAATGGTCTTCAGGAGGTTCGCATAGTTGAGATCGCCGGCCGTCAGGCGTCGATCCTTCCGACGATCGCGAAAGAACCTGAGCATCAGCACCGGACTTCATCAGCCGGGGCGCGAAAGGCCTCCTGCAGCCGGCTCTGAGGGTGCGCGGCCCCGAATACCTGCGCATCATCTACGGACCGGAATACGATGCGCCCGAGCATCTCGCCCGCCTCCGAGAGCGGGGATTGGGAGCGCAACTTGGCGCTCCGCGAGTTTTCGCTGGGCCATGAGGCCTTGAAGCGGTTCGTGGCGCGCGAACCCCTTCGCCGTGTCCACGAATGCGTCTTTGCGATCCTGGCGCTGGAGAGCGAGCCCATCGACCCCCGGCTTTAGCGTCGCAGGCGGTCGTGAAAGATGGCCAAGCGCATCAGCTCTGACCGACCTCGTCGCTCTCAGCCGCCGCGCCGGCCGGGCAGCCAGCGCGTTCGCCGTGTTAGAGTGGTGTTAGAACGCGCTTGGCGCGGATAGCGAAGCGATGGCAAGCTGCCTAAAAGGTCCGCCAAAAACAATAACTTAAATGGTGCCACCGCAGGGATTCGAACCCTGGACCTCAGCCTTACCAAGGATGCGCTCTACCACTGAGCTGCGGCGGCGGAGAGCGTGCGTATAGACAAAGCTTGCCAACAGGGAAAGCCGAAAAGCCAAGGCCTTAGGCTGTCTGGCAGCAGGGTGGTCTTGGGTCCAGGTCAACACCCGCTTGGCGCAGACCATGGCCCTTGTCTGTCACGGCTTCGCCCTAAGATGCCGCGCCCATGATCCCCACCGCGTACGTTCGACGTCTCCGATGACATCACGATCAAGATGGCTGGCAGGCCGGCCCCGTTCACCCTCGGTTAACCGTAACGTCGCCGAAGTCTGGCGGACCGCCTTCGCCAGCTTCAGGACCCAGCCATGGCCCTCGACCGCCGCCACCTTTTGCTCACCGGTGCAGGCGCCGCACTCGCCGGCTGCGCCTCGACCGGGCCTGCCCCGCCCATGGCGCCGGTGAGCCAGGTCGGGCCGCAGTATTCCAACGGCCCTCGCGCGGAGACCTACCAGCAGGACGAGATCCTCCACAACGTCTCCAACTTCTTCGGGGTGACCAGCGAGACGGTTGGCGGCGCGGTGGAGCACGTGTTCCATGACCAGGGCCAGCCTACCGGCTACATCGCGGGCGAGGAGGGCTCCGGCGCTGTCGTCTTCGGCCTGCGCTACGGCAAGGGCCTGCTCTACATGAAGCGTCGGCCGCCTATCCGGGTCCACTGGCGTGGGCCCACCGCGGGCTTCGACTTCGGCGGCAACGTCAGCAGGGTCTTCACCCTGTGCTATAATCTGCAGTACCCCGAGGCGATCTTCCAGCGCTTCCCGGGCGTGGAGGGTTCGATCTACTTCGTGGCCGGCATCGGGGTGAACTATCAGAGCGCCAACGACATCGTGCTGGCGCCCATGCGCACGGGCCTGGGCCTGCGTGCAGGGGCCAGCGTAGGCTATCTGGCTTACTCGCGCACCGGCCACCTCGAGCCGTTCTGAGCTGCTGCGCGGCGATCAGGATGAGAACAGCGCGACAATCAGGATGAGAATGGATC